>CAZITL010000007.1:0-113348 GCA_964542195.1 uncultured Verrucomicrobiales bacterium | reverse complement strand
ATGTTAAAACAATGGGTTAAAGGGAATTTAAACTAGTTATCTGGGACAGCCCCATCGTTTTTTCTATCCTTTCTTCATTTACCTTTGAGAAGTATTACATCTTCAGGGGTAACCTCTGCCCCAAGATCAATTAGAATTTGTGCACGGTCTTTTTTTCCAGCTTTAAGGAGGGTACTTACAAGGGAAACGCCCGTTTGATGATCAATAAGATTGATGTTAGCTCCATGATTTACAAGGAAATCAACGTCCTTTTTAACAAATTCATCCTTGTATTTTTGAAGCACGGAAAGGAGGGGTGCAGGGGCACCTTCTTGGTCATTGACATCTGCCCCTTGGGTTATAAGCCAGGCGGTTCTATCATATTCACTACGTGATATGAGGCCATACAAGATCTTTTCCTGATCACCACGATCATTAAAAGTGCCATTGATTCTGGCGCCATTTTTCACAAGGAATTGTACACCTTTTTGATAGGTGTCATCTCTCCACTTAAGAAGAACATACAGAAGAAGGGGATGGCTATCTTCACCGGTCGTTGCTTCCACATTGGCGCCTTGGTCAATGAGCCATTGAGCTTGATTCCATTTGTCCTTATCCATGAGAACGTGTAAAAGCCTATCAGAGTACTTTTTACCTTCAAAAGTCGTTTGTTCTTCAGTAACATCACGGTGGGGATTGGATTGGAGAATAGTTGTTGCTTTCATTTTCCAGTCATTATCGTTGCTTGTAAGTATATTCCATAGTTCCCCATTGGTAGCGGTTCGTTTGCTTGCGAGGCGATCGACGTGCTCCTTGGCCTCTTGATTTTTTCCAACAAGTAGTAGATTCATTAACTCAGGGGAAATATTAGGTATTGATGTTGTTGTCTGGAGGATAGAGACTTTATTTTTGGCAAGGATATTAAGGAAAAAGGTACTAATAAAAACTTCTTTTGATTGCCCCTCCAGGGACAAAGCAAGAGCATCCTTCCATTCTAGTATATCTAAGCCTGTTTTGCCCATTTGGATTAGGTGCTTGGTGAGCAAGGGAAGGTAGACCTCTTGATAGGCGGGAGATTGCTGAAGGGTAGAGATCAAATACCTGTTTGCACTAACGGATGCATTTTCTACCGTTGATAGCACTCTCATAAGATTCAAGAATATAACTCCATAAAAATCCTTATTTGTAGCCTTAAAATAGCTTTTCATTTGTTCGACGAGAGTTTCATCCTCCAGGACTAATTCCATGTAAGCTGGATCCAAGGTATTTAAGCCTTTTTTTAGAAATTGGCTAAAGAGATTTTTATGAATGATGGGATGGGTTTTCAGGAGCACCTCCGGAAAAGATTGATTATATATACGTTCGTGAAGTGATGCTCCCAGCTCGAGGAGATTAAGGATGCTATCCTCCAATTGGCCTTCATCTATGTATTGATCGAGGATGTATTTTAAACTCTTCTCCAGAAAGGGAATTGGCCCTTCAGGATGCATTTTAAATTCCTGGAGTCTGTCCCACTGTTGAGTTACGATAAATCTATTAAATAACATCTCCTTAGTTATTGGTTCCATCGTCGGGGTTACACGAATTCGGGAACTATATCTCTCTAGTAATAAGTCGCGGCCTTGAAATAAATTATTCTTAACGAGAGCTTCAAAAATAGATTGGCCTGAACAGGGAAGGATGGCATTAATATCAGCGCCATTTTCTATCATCCATATAATTCTGTTTTTAAAATCACTTACTAAGTATTGTGCAAGGTAAAGGTACAATAGGGGAACTTTATTTCTAGCAACAATCTTGTTGATGTCTGCACCTTTTTGAATGAGAAATCTGCCCACTTGGTCATAAAAATCTGGCCTATGATCATTTGAATCTATAAGCGTGGATAGAGGGGAGAATTGTAAGGAATTGAGATTGTCCAGATTGACACCGAGAGCCAAAAAATGGTCGATAACTTTCGTAAGATAATTTGCTGAAGAAATTGAGTGGATAAGATAATGAATAATGTTCCCTGAGGAAATATCATAGTTGCGTTTATAAGGGACCAATATGTTTGGGTCACCTCCCTTCACAAGGAGGGTATCAACAGTTTGCCAATTGTCCGATTGGATCGCACTGGTAATTGCATTCTCTAGGATGTTTTGGAAACTAAGATGAGTATTAGTCAGATCTATTGAAGGAATAGATGGTTGTTCTACAAGAAATTTGAAAGCTTCTACCCTTTCATTCCTCAAGAGGGCACTCATAATTTTTTGTCCCGATCTTGTCGCTTGATTTATATTTGCGCCGTGCTCAATGAGCCACTGAGCTTTTGTTTGAGCCTCTGGGTCTGTGCTGAATTTATCCATTATTAAATAGCGATAAAGAATAGGCTCAAAACCTGATACGCTTGTATTAGCCCCGAGTTTGGCAAGGAGGGTCATCAAACTTTGTATTTGTTCTGAAAATGGATGACCATAAATGAGAGTGAAGTAGAGGGTATCACCGTCCTGATCAAGAAGGTCAAGATCCAATCCAGCTTGAACGAGACGCTCCAGTTGAGGGATAAGAGTATTAATATCCATTTTATTGGTATCAATGAGCCAGTTTAAAAGAGGTGTAGTACCATTATTGCCGCCTCTGCGATTGATATCTGCCCCGTGCTCACATAACCAAATAAGATCGTCAAAGCGTTCTTCTTGAGCGAGATAAAAGGTTATAGGTAAACCTCTGAAATTGAGTGTATTAAAGTTTGCGCCTAGGGCAATAGCACCCAAGAGGCGTTTTTTGTCCTCAGCATCCCACCTTGGTTTTGGCAAAGTATCATCTAGAAGTTTAAAAAGGTATGTTTCCGCATCCTGTGGTTTAAAGTCTCTCACGATTTGAGCAAGTTGAAGTTTGTCTGCATCGACCAATGTCATATAAATACTGATTTGGGGGCTAACGCCTAAGCTTAAGCACAATTTCACAAGGGTTTCGGCATATGGATCTTCAAAAACGCTTATGATTTCTTCAAGATGCTTTGATGTTACCGTTGCTCCTTGCCAAATCATCCATTCGGTAGCAACGGGGTTTGCTGTTTGAATAACTTGAGAAAGAAGATTGGTATCTGATCCTTCACTTTGATTGAGATCAGCTCCGTGAAGGATAAGCTCTTTGGCTTTTGCGAAATCTTGCGCCTCAGGTTTGTTTAACAGTATGGTTTTCAGCTCTTGATTGCGTGCTTGAATATCCTCTGGGGAATAACCTAAAAGTTCTTGGGCACGTTTTGCTGCATGACTCCATTTCCCCTTTTTTACCATTTCTATGAGGATCTTATCTTGAAGGTCTTGTGCTAAATTTTCTGTCACCTCAGGACTTATTTGCTTAGTTATCGCTTGGTTCAAGAGAAATTTTGCTTGGTTGAATTTACCTCGTTTAACAAAATCAATGATCATAGGATTAGAATCCTTGGTCACAGAATGTAGATTGGCTCCATTTTCAATCAGAAATTGTGCAGCATCGTATTTTTCGGCGTCCAATAAGTCATAGAGTATTGGATAACGTTGATTATCCAAAGCATCCACATGGGCATCATTATTGATCAGCCATTGGGCTGCCTTAAATTTACCATCAGAAAGGAGGTGATAAAGGGTAGGACGTCCTTGCAAGTCTATGGGCTTATTGATGTCATGAGGATAAAGGTTCAACCAATTTACTGCCCGATCAAATTGTCCTGTAGATAGGATATCATAAAGATTTTGCGGTTCTGCAGGCGCTTTAGGGGATTCATGGGTGCCCTTTTGGATATATTCCGTCAGCTTTGTAAGAGGCGCTTTTTCTTTCTGAGTAAGAATGGTTGGAGCTAGATCAAGGTTGAGCCACTGTTCGACAATTTTCTGAGCCATACCTTGGATTTTCTTGTGATAGTCTTTCACAGGTGGAATGCGATGATAGCTTAGCATTTGGATCTTATGTGGATCATCCATGTATTTGGGAAGCATAAGAAAACGGGCTTCAAGGCTGTTGATATAGCGTAAATTGGGCCCATTCTTTTGGAACTCTTCCCGATCTTTTTCGTCTTGGTGTTGAAATTTTGATCGATTTTCTTTCAGTTTATGTTCGAAGGTCAAAGGGTCTGTAAGTGCATTTTCAAAAATGAGTGAAGGTTTGTAGGTGAGGGATGAATTGGGGCCAAAGGTTATTTCCAGAGGATATCCTAATGTTTCAGAGACGTAAGCAACCTCGTCAATAATGTCGGGGTTGATGAATATTTGGATCAATCGTCCATCCTTTGGATCTACATATTCCTCGTAAACTTTCTGCAAAGAGCGAGAGAGTTCGTTTGGAGAGTCAAAGCCCATCCCCTTCAAAAAGGTTGAGAGAAGGGTATGAAGTGTGGTTGTTCCAGACTTTTTTGACAAGAGAAAATAGCGGAAAAAAGTGCTATTAAACCAGTATTTATAGCTACCAAAGAGAAACCATTGGCCAGATATCCCTCTTTCTGGATATCCGGGGAGGTAATTAAAACTGGAGGTATCTTTGTGTTGTTGAGAACGCATTTGCTCAATGAAATCATCGACATGAATGACGTTGGCAAAAGCTTCGTCAAGAAGACGCAAACGCGTTGTCTCAAGCAAATTCCCCTCTGATCTTGGGCGAAGAGTAAGCAAATTGCGAATGGCTGAGTACAGATCATAGACAAATCCAGTTGAGGCATCTGTTCCATGATAAATGACATAAGCGCCCTTGTAGTCTTGCTCTTTTTGGGCAATCATCTTGATCAGCTCAATGATGTCAGTCCTCGTGCTGAAGTCTTCCTCCAAGATCTGGGTCTTTTGAGGCTCTTCATTATATTTTTTAGCAAATTCTGCCAAAATATCTGATTTCTCTTGATCATACTTGACCAGGAAGCGTTTGATAGATTCTTCGAGATTGTTTTCCATATAATCATTGCCGAGCAATACTTTTAAGTGCATTTCAAAAAAAGTATATGGGGCTTGGGCTAGAAAGATGCTTTTACCCAGCTGATCAGGGGCCACCTTGGAGGTTCTGCCCTTGAGTTCGCGAATTGTCTCAGCTTTTTTGACAATTTCTTTGGGTGAAGGATAGATGGGCGCATAATCAACTTTCTCTTTAACGTGACCATGGGCAATGCCATCTAGAAATGAGACAAGATGGGAAATATAATTCATGACTTCGCTGGCGTTGTATGCTTGGCTTGCTTGCTGCATAATCTCCTTAACATAGCTTGAATCATTAATTCTGTTTTCATCAAGGGGTAAAGCCTTACCATCAGGGTTGAGGGGCGTAATCAATTGATGATCGCCATGTGGCAAAACATAGGACGTTAAATTCTTGGAAATGTTTTTAAGGGCATGAATATACCTCAGTGTTGCTAGTTTGCTTGTCAATGTGTCTCTTTCCCCACTGGCAATAAAGAGTGGCAGATCTTTGGGGATATTGAGGATGTGATCAAATATTTTAGGGGAATCATAGAGGCCTGTATGCAGAAAAACCCCTGCAAATTTATTAATGATAGGATGATCCAAGATTTGAGCATTGAGGGTGGATCCGGAACTGATTCCGGAAAGAACAACACGAGTTGGATCAATAAGCTTGTGTTTGGATAAATAGTGTACAACAGCAGCCATGTCCTCAGCGTGATTCTCAGCTGTCTCACCACGATAGTTAGGGATCGCAAGGGCATATCCAAGGTTGACAAATGCTGCCAGCATTGGATTTATTTGACCGGGATAAAACCAGTTCTTGTTACCACCACCATGGTTAAAAATCCCCAGAGGTGGAGGGGAGATGGACTGTTTAGGTTTCAGGAAGACGACAGAGATAATGCGTGGATTATCGGTGTATTTAAAGGTATACTCTTGTTTGTTTTTTACTGGATCTATGTCTTTGAAGGCTGGATCATCAAGATTGATATAGTGAACTTGGAAATCAAGATTTTGGGAGGTGTTTTCCCATAGTAACACGTTTAGTTTATCCCATGCCTTTTTGTTATTCGGGTTGGTATTTTCGCTATAATATTCTGCGGTAGCTATGTGGGCAGAAAACATTTGCTCGACGGCGTTGCGTTGGCGAAGAAGGCGTTGTTGCTCGGGGTTGGCATGATCAAAGGCTTTCTGTCTTTCAACAAGGAATTTGACCTGCTGGCGGATGGTCTCAGAAGAAAGAGCATCTAACGGTTCCCCATCTTCTTCGGATTGGTCAAGGATGTTGATGACTTCGTCATTGACCTCATTCCAATATTGATCAATTTCTTGTTTTTGTTCAAGGGTGAGTGATTCAGGCTCTACATCTTGGTGGGGTGGTGGAGCTTTTGCTTGGAGGACTTGCTCAAAGACCTGCTGAAATAGGTTCTCTTCTGATAGAGGAGCTGGTTCAGCTGGTTCCATGGCGTGGACCTGATACGCTATTATCATAAAGAGAAAGGCAATGGCGTTGTTCATACGTCTTCCGTTAAGAGCTTGCTCATTTTTATCTCCTTTAAGTATGTTTGAGGGAAAGTATAAGAACCGTTAATTGTTTGTGGAAAAGTTTAGAGATGTTCAGGTCATGTAGCTAGAATGCTGAACATGCAGGTTTCTAGGTGTTTTCTGCCCATCATCAAAAAGTCATTGTGAGCAAATAAAATTTTAATTCTTCTCTTCAAAGATAAAGAAGGTGACACTGAAGTTTGAATCAACGGCTTGAAATGTTTTGATTGTTCTTTTTACTTCTTGCCGTAAATTCCATTGATACTCTTGCGGACGTTTTTTAAGCCTGGAGAATCCCTTCCTACGTCATTCCATCACTAACGTTTGTCAATAAATCAGGATTCAGCTTGGAAGCAACCTCTTGATCCTCTTCGCACGGTTTAAAAGAAAATATCCCGTAAATTCTGATCAGGGACATAAGGATAAGAAGCCCACCAACGCCCTCAATGCCGAACTCCTTACCTATGTAAACACACCCATAGGAGGTGAAAATGGCGGCTATTGCCCTTGCAAGTGAGTAACCCACACCCATTAAGGTATAGCGTCCTAAGATTGGAAACCCACGGGCAAAAATGGCGGCCCCTATAGCTGTCACATTAAGGCAAGTGATGATACATTGGGCTGTGTAGAAAAGCCAAATGGAGGTCAGGCAATAATTTATACAGAAGGGAAAGACCAGAGTTGCAAGCAAAAACAAGAATGAAGCTACCTTCATAATCTTAAGGGGGTTATAATATTTTACCAACCATAAAATTACACCATAGGTCATTAGATCAGCCATGGTGATCCATAAGTTATGGGAAAGGATTTGGGCTGGCGTATAGCCAAATTTCTCCGCGAGTAAATTACCCATGTAGATAAAGCTGACAAAGAAGGCAAAGGGTGGAAGAAGACATATTAAGAAATAGGAAATGGCATTGTGTTGGTAGTGCAGAAGAGATTTAAGAAAGGTACTTTTTTTATCCTCTCTTTTGTATAACTTGGAAGCTTCTAAAAATTCAGGTGTTTCTTTTAACCGTGTCCTCGCAATCATACCAATAACGGCGATGGCTGAACCGAGGTAAAACACATATCGCCACCCGTCATCGGGTCGTAACAGCATGAGCATGGAGCAGCAGAAAAGAGCGAATAACTCGCCTAAGCCAGCAAATAGGCCGACAAGCCCTGTGTATAAGTAACAGCGAGGGGCTTTAATGGACTCAGTGATATATATACTTGCGCCTGTAATTTCTACGGCCGATGAAATGCCTTGGATAATACGGCATACAATGACCGCAATCGAGGCCGTAATGCCAATTTGTTCATAGGTGGGCATGCACCCTAAAAAGAAGCAGGAAATAGACATTGACATGGTTGTGATTAAAATATTGTTTTTTCTCCCCCATTTATCCCCAACCATCCCGAAAATTAAAGAACCAACGGGGCGTAAGAGGTAAGCCATTGAGAAGGTAAACGCTGAAAGTAAAGCGCTAGCATAGGGATCAAGGACAGGGAAAAACACAGCATTTAGAATAACAGCTATGTGAACATAGGTCTTGAAGTCAAAATATTCGAGGAAAGTACCAATATTTACAAGGAGGATAGTTTCTCTTTGAGAAGGAGACAAATACTCTATTTTCTTGGTTGGCGATTCCACGGGAAGCCTCCGATACTGGATCAAAGCAACTCATTTTAAGCTATTCCTGATATTTAAATACCAGGTCTGGAAATTGAATTGATAAGGATAATAAATAAACTTTTCTCGGGTGTTATCGTATGAATCATTTAACAATAGTATATGAATTAGGAATGGCTATAGGTTAAGTTGCAAAGGGATGATCTGTATTTTCCTTTGGTCCTCTTCTGGGAAAAGTGTGGTTGCCCTGTGATCTTAGGTCGTATAGTGGTTTTTGAGTGGGAATTTATAGATAGGATAAACACATCATGCATCAAAGAATTGAAGAATCGGTGTTAAATCATTTTCAGTACCTGCCCAAAGTACTCGGGAGTCAGGTACAAAAAACATCAAAATCGATAATCATCGATTCAGGTTTTGCCTCCTCGATGGTGAATATGGTCTGTAATGCCAATCTCGAACAATGGGCAAAGCAAGAGCAGGATGTTGATTCACTTAACCAAGGATACAAGGATGAGGGAAAAAAGAGCATTTGGAATTGGTTGTTTCCCTCATTTTATGGACGTGCGTTAAATTCGGCTTCTTACCGATATGGGGAAGAATATATTCAGGGTTACATCGAAGAAATGATACAGTATTTTCAAGGTCGCCCTTTTTCATGGTGGATTGGTCCTTCTTGTAACCCGAATTGGTTAAAGTCTGTTCTGATGACAAAAGGATTTTTACCCAAAATCGGACAAGCAATTTTGGTTTCTGATCTGATTCCCCAAATGAATGCCCCGTTCCCTCAAACGAATTTGACTATTCATCAAGTGGAAAATGTTCATGACCTTCAAAACTATCTAACTGTTTTAACGAAGGGAGATGAGCCGGCACGCCAATGCTATGAAAATTTGGATGCTTCATTATCTATTCAAGAAAAGTTATTCGTTGCCTATGAAAATAGCCATCCCGTTGCAATCGCCAATCTTTACTTTGAAAACGACATAGCTGGCATCTTTAATGTGCGTGTCCTTCAGGGGAACATGGAAGATGAGCATCAAAAAGAGATGATTCATTTTTTGATCCGTCAAGCCCAAGAGTTAAATGCAAAGATAGTAATGCTTTCTCTTCCTCAAAGTAAGGATCCATCCTATTACACCCCATTGGGATTTAAGATAGAAGGTGAATTTGAGTGCTTAATTTGGCAAGGGGGAAAAGCTATCTAAGACATATTTCAATGTAAATATGACATCTAAAAATGGGACGTATTTTGGCCCATTCCGGAGACATATTTAACGCTTTTATCCTATCGCAAGGTAGGGCCTTTTAAAGATTTTTTAACCAAAACAGATTAGCCTCTAGGTTGATATTATCAAACTTAAGAGGATAAAATTACATGAAAAATATAACGTTAATAGTCTTATCTTCCCTGTCTATATTTGAAGCTCCTAAGGCCTTTGGTGCGGACGATAGCAGACGTTATGAGGAAACGCAACCGGTCAGCCAATTGAGTGCTCTGGCAGATTACATTCTGAAATTCTATAACAATGAAATTGGGTTTGGTTATGGAAATCCTCGACTAAAAGCTCTAGATTGGCATTTTCAACGTTTTTCCAACCTGATTGCTTTCTTACCATCAGAGCAGAGAGAAGCCCTTAAGCAAAAAATTAAAACTAATAATCGAATGAATAATAATATGGGGAAATATACTCCAAAAGGAATGGTGGAGAAATTTGAAGATTATCTAGATAAGGTCTTTAATAGCCCTTTGCATATCATTGAATTTCAGCACTTGGATGAGGAATTGTTTATAAAGATTTTAAGTTACGTCTATAACTGGCCTAAATTCAACCTTATTAAACATCACCTCCCCTATCAAACTAAGGAAGCAGAACAGCAAGATATGGACAGGATTTTGAAGGAATTGGAGGAAATGATTGGGTCAAGATCTATGCAAGTTCTTGATACAACCCTCAGGGCCACTCAAAAATTTGTCGAAATTTCATCTTCATCAAGCCGATATTCTCCAAGGAAACCCGTTGATCAGCTTGCCGAAAGATTAATTGAAACTTGGAATAAAGTTCATAAAAAAGAGCTTTCTGTTGCGGAAAAGTCCGTAAAGCGTATTCGTCAAATGCCGCCACCCCTGTGGCCAACGATAGAGTTTGAAGATGAAATGGCCTTTGAAACGAAGGAGAGAAAACTGCCGCCACCCCTGTGGCCAACGACAGAGTTTGAAGATGAAATGGCCTTTGGAACGGAGGAGAGAAACCGTTTATTTGCAGCTATAGAGGCCTTTGGAGAGGGTGAGAGCAGACGTTATGAGGAAACGCAACCGGTTACCCAATTGAGTGCTCTGGCAGACTACATTTTTAATTTTTATCATAGTGAAATTGGGTTTGGTTATGGAAATCCACGACTAGAAAGTCTAGATTGGCATTTTAAACGTTTTTACAATCTTATTGCTTTCTTACCTTCAGAGCAGAGAGAAGCGCTTAAAGAAAGAATTAAATCATTTAATATGTTGAATGCAACCTTGAATACTAGTAGAGGAATGGTGGAGAAATTTGAAGATTATCTAGATAAGGTCTTTAATAGCCCTTTGCATATCATTGAATTTCAGCACTTGGATGAGGAATTGTTTATAAAGATTTTAAGTTACGTCTATAACTGGCCTAAATTCAACCTTATTAAACATCACCTCCCCTATCAAACTAAGGAAGCAGAACAGCAAGATATGGACAGGATTTTGAAGGAATTGGAGGAAATGATTGGGTCAAGATCTATGCAAGTTCTTGATACAACCCTCAGGGCCACTCAAAAATTTGTCGAAATTTCATCTTCATCAAGCCGATATTCTCCAAGGAAACCCGTTGATCAGCTTGCCGAAAGATTAATTGAAACTTGGAATAAAGTTCATAAAAAAGAGCTCTCTGTTGCGGAAAAGTCCGTTCACGAAACTACGATACCAGCGGCTACAGATGTGCATCGCCCCAAAATTCAACCTGTCCCCAAACCTCGGCGACCCTTGCCTCAACCCAAAAAGCGTATTCATGAAATGCCGCCACCTCCGCCCCCAAGGACAGATTTAGAAGAGAACGTCATGTTAGATAGGCCGTTACCTCCGATTCCTGTCGAAGTGCCGCCACCTCCGCCCCCAAGGACAGATTTAGATAGCGAAGCGGAAGTTGCTACTCCTGTTCAATCAGCCCAAGCCGATGTGCCTCCTCCACCGCGCCGTAATGTGGGTGGCCAATTTGGTTACAGAAGGGGTGCTGCTATTACCGATGCTGATGCTTTAGCCCACATTAGAAGGGCGATGGTAGACAGTTCTGCTTCATTGGAAGAGGAGGAAGAGGAGGAGGTCACTGGTTTTGAAACTCCTCAAGAGCAATCCCTGGATGATCAAATTAGCGCGTTAAAAGCAAAAATTGCACAAGATGAAAAGAAAAGATCTTTGCTTCACCAGCACACACCAAAATACCGAGACATGGGAAGAGCGATTGATCAAAACAAGGCTAAATTAAAGGATTTAGAGCGTCAGCAGAGCGCCCTAAATCGCCCACCGCTTCCCCCGCGGGATCATTCTCCCGTTCAACCAGAAGAAAACCCTGGTTCTACCACGGCTGCTCAAAAAATGCTTGAGCGCGCCATGGAAAAGAGTTCTGATCTAGACTCTTCCTTCGTACAGGATTTTGAAGAATAAAATGCGACAAACCCAAGCTGTATTCCTTAGGCAGTTTGGGTTTTGATTTGTTCTTGATTTAATGCTAGTTGATCCCCTTTGATATTGTTTAATTAATCTGGCAAAACTTAAATATCTCACTTTTTCAAAAGAGATGGATTGCTTTGACGGCAAATATCAATTAATCATAATTTTTTTGATTTCCATCCTTCTTACTCTAAACAATCAAAGGATGAATTATAGATAAGCGACTTGAGTTTGTTGATTTTTTGGCTCACATTTGTCTCAAGAACAGCCACCACTAGGCGCGAGGGTTGCTTGGGGTGGCTTACTCTCTTTTCAATCAATTGCCCTGATTTTACGTAGGGGTGAGCTAAATACTTTGGTAAAAACCCAACCCCCAAACCTTTAAGCTGGCTGTGCAATTTTGCGTTTACATTAGGAACGTACAAAGCCTTATCCTTATGAATATATCCAGATGATGTTTTTGTCATTCGCTGAGCCGTGTCGCTCACATAAATGAGGCGATAACCCTGGATTTGCTGAGTTGTTAAGGGCTCCGGATATTGGGCCAAAGGATGAAAGGAGGCAACAGCGAAAACATGGGGGATGAAACCTAAATTTTCAGCAATCACGTTGATGTTGAGCTCAGGCTGAGAAGTAGCCGCTAGAATAACATCTGCGCGTCCTTCCCTTAAGGCATCCCAGCTTCCGTTCAACACTTCGGTTGAACAGTTGATGAGAGTATGGGGATGCTCTTCTAGAAATTGATTAAGAACTGGCACAAAAAACTCAAAAGAAAATAGATCATCTAAGGCCACATTGATAGTCATAGGCTCAGGTTGACGTCCTGACTGAAGGGCCAACTCTAGCTCTCGAGCCTCTTCAAGTAAGATGCGACCTCTTTTCAGCAAGATTTGGCCGGCCTCCGTTAGCGTGACGCGATAGTGATCCCGATTAAATAAAGCAATACCAAGATCAGACTCTAGTTTCTTGACGGTATAAGAAAGAGCTGAAGGTACCTTGTTTACCTCTTTTGCAGCTAAGGCAAAACTCGGGTTTCGATCTATCGAATCAATGATTCTTAAAGCTTCTAATGTTAGTTTCATGTTTAAATATTTTGAATATCTTTTGCAAAAAGATTCGCTATGAACTCCTTGAAATATAACTATATACTTCTTAGTAAGCCATTAAAAAATGAATAACGAGGAAATAATGTTAAAATATTTTGTACCTAAAGCCATGCTCTCGGCCCTAGCGATCAGTTCTGCAGTTGCTGCAGAGAATGCGCAAGCTCAATTTGAAGCTGCAATGAAGAACCCCAACTATTTTTCGTACCAACCCCCAGCAAATGATATTAATGAAATACTCGGTCGGGATCTTGCATTAAAAGATGTAAGGCTGACAAAAGAGGAGCTTTGGCAGGCAGAAAAAAGAAAAGCCTTTGAACCTGTTGTCTATATTCCCCATGTTTTAAAAACTGGCAGGGCCGAAGTGTATGGGGTTAATGATAGCGATCCAAAAGAAATAATCTTCAGGCGTTTTTCTGAACAACGTAGCTGGCAAGATGACACTGTTATGGCTAATGTTTTGGAGGAAGTGCACGTCTTTGAGGAGGATCAAAAAATTATCTTTCTAGGACGCCCCCTTGAGGATCTTGCTTCTGATTTAGGAACCAAAAACCATCCAACTCAGCCGCTATTTTATGTAGAACATAGTGTTGGTGGAGATGAAGATAAACCTCTGAATCTGTGGAAGATTGTTTTCCTGACGGATAGGGAAGATTATAAACAGGCTGTTCTTAAACGCTTCAAGGATCAGCCAAAAGATCTGTTACCGATATTTGTAAAAATTTATATCGAGAAAGAAAAATTAAAGGGAGGCTTATAAGGCCTTTCATTGTTTTTAAGAAAGGGGGCGAATGAGATCGGGATGATCAACGCGCGCTGAATTCACAGCTGTACTGACAGGATAAAAGGAAAGGGGTATGCTTTTGCTAAAATCGTCAAGATTTAAATCAGGAGATTTCAACCACAAATCATAATGGGACGGATCTATAAGGACTGGCATACGATGATGAATGGATTGAATATCAGAAGTTGCTTTCTGCGTGAGAATCAAGCAACTGAGAATACGTGCACCGTCCTTGGTTATTTTTTCATCCCACAAACCAGCAAAAGCAAAGATACCTTGAGTAGGGAGATGAAAATAATAGGGTTGTTTCGGTTTTGATGATTTATTCCATTCATAAAAGCCGGAAGCGGGGATGAGACATCGTTTTTTGCTGATAAGTTTTCTGAACATGGGTTTTTCATGAACAGATTCGATCCGCGCATTGATGGGCTGAATTTGGGATGAGGGACTTTCCCATGGCGGCATTAAACCCCATTGCATTAAAGAAAGATGGATTTGTTCATGGAGAATATGGATGACTGGAATTTTGTCTCCTGGTGCTATATTATACATATCAAGCCGCATTTCTTCCTTTTGTGAAAGATTAAATTTCACTTTCAATGTGTTTATATCGGTTTCAAGGGTAAAACGACCACACATCTGGACTCCTCAATCCTCCAAAATTAATCTTTACAAGCTTCGAACAACCGAGGTGACCACTCCCCAAATCCGGAAATCCATATCTTTGGTTATGGTCAATGGTATGTATTGAGAATTTTCCGGCAACAGGACCACTTGATTGTCTTTGCAACTTAATCTCTTAACCGTGATTTCCCCATTAACAGCGGCAATTACGATATGACCTTCTTTGGGTTCAATGGCTCGATTCACCACCAAAAGGTCGTTGTGGTGAATGCCAGCATCAATCATGGAATCCCCATTAACTTGAACAATAAACGAAGACATGGGAGAGGGCGTTAAATGTTGGGTCAAATTTAAATAGTTTTGATGATCGTCAGCTGCATCAGGATAGCCGGCAGCAACTTTGCTGGAGAATAGGGGTAATTGTAAGGAATTTTCCAAAACTGGGGAAATGGCCTGAATCGTTTCTCCAAGTTTGGTTGATAATGCCCGCAAACTTAAATAGTGATCAAGGGCTGGAGCCAGAGATTCAGGAATTCGGCGGGCAACGGTTTTTTCACCGAACAAACCTGAGTTTTTTCGTCGTCCTGCACCTGGTCGAAATCCCCCTCTTGACATCGTTTTCCTATCTTATATGATTATTGTACAGTTATCAAAATTCAATTTATACTCTTATGGCTATATTGTAAACCCAAAGGTTTTTGCCGACTAGAGGAGAAATGTTGAAGATTTGATAACTGAAGAAGAAAAAACACCCATTTATCTTATTAGGAGAGCTTACTATGAACCATGATCCTCGAAATCAAAACCGTAAATTGAGAAGTAAAGTAAGAGCGATGAGGATTAGGCGTAATCCTTTTTTGGAAAATGTAAGCTTATATATTCTGTTGTTTGGTATCCTCACCTTTATCAGTTTAGTTCTCATGCACTTTCATCTTCCTCACGAGTATGAGTGGATCGAATATATTGTGATGAGGTGAGGGGGCGATTTTCAATTGAAAGAGACAAAAGGGTATTTCATTTAAAGAAGAGTTGTATAGAAAGCAGCTTTAATAGAATTTAAATGATTCATGGTTAATCTTTAGAAAAGGCCATTAATTACTTTCAGCCAATGAAGATTCTTTTCCTGTGCGTAGCTAATTCTGCACGAAGCCAAATAGCCGAAGGCATAGCAAGAGAATTATGGGGTTCAAAGGTTAATGTGCTCAGTGCAGGGTCTCAACCCTCTGCCATTCATCCTTTAGCGATTCAAGTGATGACAGAGATTGGTATCGATATTAGCCATCAAAGGTCTAAATCTATTGATTCCATTCAATTAGATGATTTAACGCATATTATTACCTTGTGTGATCAGGAGATTTGTCCGTACATTCCCTCCAAAGCTGTTTATGAGCATTGGTCCATTGAAGACCCAGCCAAACCAGGTGCAGATCAAAAGGAGCAAATAGAAAAATTCCGAAATGTAAGAGATTATCTTAAGGAAAGAATATTAGAGTTTATGAATAAATTACCCTTGTCAGAATAACGATAAGGCCAAAGTTGGACGAAAAAAATATCCTTAAACTTTTTATTTTACTTCTTGGATCCCGATAGTCATAAATTAGAACTTCATGTTGGCGATTGACAAGATCGACTTAAGGCAAGAAAGGCACAGTTAGGAAGTCGGAAGCAGGTGCAGTGGTATGTGTAAAAAAATGAATGAAAAGATGAGGTCTTTTAAAAGGTGAATGGATTTTAAGACTCAATTTAGGGGAGATTTTCGGTTTATTTAAGTCGGCAAGATAAATTCTTTTATTTTTTAACCTATTTCTCCTGAAAAATAAATTCGATAAAGGAGGTGCAGAGTTTATTCGGGTGGAGGGTGACTTTGGCCATGTTTTCTGGATTAAAGAGAGAACAAAAAGAAGCAATTGCTATTCTGCAAATAGGGACCTTCCTCGAATATTTTGATCTCATGCTGTATGTTCATATGGCGGTTCTGCTGAATGAATTGTTTTTTCCAAAAACAGATCCTCATACAGCTGCTCTTCTATCTGCCTTTGCGTTTTGTTCCACTTACCTTCTAAGACCGTTTGGATCTTTTATTTTTGGATACATAGGGGACCATATTGGTCGCAAAACGACCGTCATCTTTACCACCATGATGATGTCTACCTCTTGTATTATTATGGCTAATTTACCGACCTACGAGCAAATTGGCATAATAGCATCCTGGGCAGTTACCATTTGTCGGATTGTGCAAGGGTTGTCATCTATGGGCGAGATTATCGGAGCAGAAATATATGTGACAGAGATCACAAAACCTCCGGTTCAATATCCGGCAGTATCGCTCATAAGTTTTGCCTCATCAGTGGGGACCGTCGCCGCTTTAGGTATTGCAACTCTTGTAACCACCCGAGGATTTAATTGGCGTTTGGCCTTTTGGATTGGGGCTGCAATTGCTATGGTTGGTACCATGGCAAGAGTGAGGTTGCGTGAAACGCCTGAATTTGTCGATATGAAACGGCGAAAGAGAAGGGAATTGGAAGAAAAGAATCAGTTTCTAAGTGAAAATTCCAAAACTAGAGAAATTTTAGAAATTCATTTTTTGGCCAAGCAAGAGGTCATCACTAAAGAAACTTTGATCGCCTATTTTCTAACCTATTGTGGTTGGCCCTTAACATTTTATTTGGCTTTTATGCACTTTAATCCAATCTTGAAATCACAATTTGGCTATTCACCAGATGATATAATCCTCCATAATTTTTTACTTTCTACCATTTTATGTATAGCGAACTTATTTTGGGCTTGTTTAAGTTACTATATTTATCCTCTTAAAATATTAATGTTCAGAGGAATTCTGATTGTAGGGCTTGTCTTGATCCTTCCCCTATTAATAATATATACGCCCCCTTATGAATATATTTTTATCCTTCAGGCACTCCTCCTCATTTGCCCTTTGGGTGTAGCACCTGGAGACTCTATTTTTATCAAACATTTCCCTGTTCTCCGCCGCTTTACCGCAACCAGTGTTCTTTATGCCTTAACTCGGGCGGTTACGTATGCCATTACCTCCTTTGGTCTTGTTTATTTAACGGTGTATTGCGGCCCATGGGGAGTATGGCTCATCACGCTGCCTGCAGCCTTGGGGTATTTTTATGGGGTTAAACATTTTGCTAGATTGGATAAGTGTGTAAATGATATTCCACCGTCCCCTTCAATATCTCCAAGGACCATTGCTTCCGCTTAGGAAATTCTATTTAAAGTAAAGATTCATGACATGAGCGGCTATAAAAAACTTCTTTGAAGAAGGAAATGTATGATAAAATTTTATTAAAATACTTAGGATTTGCAGATGAATACAGCTCTTCATGTACATTCACTGGTTGTAGCTATCTCTTTAGGCGTTGTTTTGGCCTTCTTTCTCGGGTTTATCGCTCATAAGTTTAAGCTTCCAGCCTTACTAGGATATCTATTGGCGGGGATGATTGTCGGGCCCTTTACACCAGGTTTTGTAGCTGATCAAGATTTGCATGATATTTCAGAGCTAGGCGTTGCTTTGCTTATGTTTGGGGTGGGTATTCATTTTTCTTTTAAAGATTTAATGAACGTAAGAAAAATAGCAATTCCTGGTGCTATTGCGCAAATATTTTTTGCGATTTTATTGGGTGTTCATCTGGGTGTGTTGTGGGGCTTGCCTACGATTGAGGCATTCTTATTAGGAGTTTCTCTGTCGGTAGCCAGCACCATTGTCTTATTAAGAGCTCTAGAAGAAAGAGGGGAGATATCTACCAAGAAGGGCCATATTGCTGTGGGTTGGCTAATTGTAGAGGATATTTTTGTTATTATTATTCTTGTGCTCCTGCCCAGTCTTTCTAACTATGCGGGTCAGACTTCAATACTTGAATTGGTCCAGGTTATTTTGATAACTCTTTTCAAAGTCGGCTTGTTCATGGCCATCATGCTTATTGCTGGGAAGAAAGTTGCTCCTCTACTGTTAACAGAAGTAGAGAAGTCCAAATCTCAGGAGCTTTTTTCCTTGGGCGTTCTGGCTAGTGCGTTGGGAGTTGCCTATGCAGCTTATGCTTTGTTTGATACGTCCTTAGCCTTGGGTGCTTTTTTTGCCGGATTGGTTTTGAATAATAACAATTTAACCCACAAGGTTGTTGAACATTTGTTGCCCTTGCGTAACACTTTTGCTGCACTTTTCTTTGTTTCAGTGGGTATGTTGTTTGATCCAAGAATTCTTCTTGAGGCGCCATTGGCTGTCTTTCTTCTTCTTGCGATCATCATTGTTGGTAAATCCATAGCGGCTTTGTGTATAACTTATTTTTATCGATGTACGCTTGAGACAGGATTAACCATAGCTGCCAGTCTTGCCCAAATTGGTGAATTTTCCTTCATTTTGAGTGATTCAAGTGTAAAATTAGGATTGATGTCTACGTTTACTTACAAAATCATTTTAGCCTCTGCCATTATATCTATTACGATTAATCCTCTTTTATTTAAATTTGCCGAGCGGATATATCAAAGGCGCAGTTGATACGTCTTTGGCAGGTTATACCTAAGAGATCATGTTTTAGAACGATGTAAAGCATCTAGACACAATACTTAAGTTTGTTTCTCTTTTTGTTGTTGTTTGTCCATTGCTTTACGAGTGGTCTAGAATCGAAACTCCTTTAAAGTCTCACATTCAGAAAATCTCGTATTTTATACGGGGTTTTTATTGTCTTAATTCAAGCTAATGTGAATCCAAGCTGTGATTTTTAAAGAATATTTTTAAAAATGGGAATGAAAAATGAAAAAGAGTCCTATGGAACTTTTCAAGCTGATCACATATTACATCATGTCTTTGGGGACCATATCTTTTGATTCGCCCTTGGAAGAAGCGTATCCTGTATTTCCTTCGAGAAAATCTTATTCCCTGTCAAGGGTTGAGGAATAAGTGGTTTATTTCCAACGGCTTATATGTTGGTGAGATATCTAAGGGCCATAAAAATTAATAAAAAGAGGTCTTGATGTTAAAAGTAAATTTAAATGAGTCATTTGCAACTCTAAAGCACTGGGGAATCTCGCAGGAACTTTGCAAGTTTAATGGTCGTTTTGTAAGAGGGATTAAACTTAAAGGGATTTTACCTTGGCATAATCATCAAGATAAAGATACGATGATTTTGGTCATTAAGGGGTGTTTGAGGATCCTTTTAAGAGACCGAGAATTTGTCCTAAATAGCAACGAATTTGGAGTAATCCCTAAAGGTATTGATCATGCTGCCATGGCTGAGCCTGAGGCTTGGGTCCTTGCTGTGGAATAAAAGATCCTATTTTTAATTTTTTAAAATTTCAAAAAAACCCTCTTGATTAGGTTTCTTGATATTCGTATAAATACCCTTAATTTCTAATTAAAAATTATTAGAAATATATTAAATAATAAAAATAATTATCAAGGATCTAAAGTTTCTGATCACAGTTGGGAGAAAGATTAGCAGAACTAGCCATTTTGAAGGTAATCGATTGTTATAAGAGAAGCGTTTAATTGACCGTTCAATAGCTGTGAGAAGATAGACTCAATCCACGATAAAAAATAATAAGGAAGTGGATATGAATTTTGCGACTCAACTTAGAGATGTTTTCGGTAAAGATGAATTCAAATTAAGGATTATAAGACCAACCATTTTTCAGGGAATAATTAAATACTCTTTGTTCTTAATTTTGGCGATACCTTCCATTGTATGGGGGATGGAAAAAGAAACAGAAGATATAGGCCGAGATCAATCGGAAAGTCGTTTCAATGTACCCACTCAGGCAAAGGGTGCAGAGAAAGCAGTAACTGACATCATATTGGAAAGTGACAGCAAAAGCCCAACACCTTTGCATTCTCCGAGGGGTAAAATCTCCGATAAAAGGTCTGAGAATATTGAAGATCAAAAGGGTTTTGTTGATCAGGGGTTAGAATCATTAGAATTTTTAAGTAAATATTTCAAAACCTTTAATGATACTAATCATGAATCAAAACTAGCTAATATAGTTACTCAAACAGAAGAAGATCTTAAATTAAGTAAAATTCCAGCTTTCAAAAAACGTTATAAACTGGGAATGGAATTTTTAGTTTTGGCCACAAAAAAAGATCTATGTTTTGAAGACAGAATTAAGCTATTAGACTATGCCCACCTATGGCTTTCCTCTACCAATTTAAATTTAAATGCTCATGGCAAGTATGAAGTAGCCAATACCCTCCTTAACCTAGCTCTAAGGGAGAGTTTTAAGAATTATAGTGTACAAAACAACTTTGAAATCCGTTATAGTATTTGTGAAAAAATAAAATTTTGGCTTGAACAGCTGACTGTTATCATAACGCAATGCTCAAATAGTGAGAAAGTAGATCAATCGAACTTGGCTTACTTCTTCGCTCTGGAATTAACAAAAATTACCAAAATATTGATTACCTCTGAACATCCTCAGGTGGAATCTTTGTCTCAAAAATTTTTAAAAGAGGCTACAGATTGGTTTAAAACCGCCTTCCAGTGGGGCTATGTGACCCTTGAAGTTGACTCTTGTTTTTCGGATAACTCCAAAACCATAGTTGAACGCCTCCAGGCTTTGGATGGATGGCAAATAAAAATCTTTAAAGGGTATTCCTATGCTTTTTGGGCGGGTAAGGATCACCTTATGAGTAATCCGAGTTTGTCTTTACTTTGGTTTAAAAAGTCTTTTCAAAAAAGTGATCAATTAAATAGGCAAATTAAGAAAACACCATCAGATCCTAGCAACTTATCCCCAAATTTAGTGAAACGAGGGTTAGTTAAGAACAAATCTTGCTCAGAATCGATTTGGAATGTTTCTAATGAATTTCTAGAACGGGATGAGGCCGCTTGTTACATCGGTTTGATATATGCCATGAGTCTTCCCTGTTATTCCCATCATATAAACAAAGTAAGTAAATGGTTTGTTAAAGGAAATATGTTGGGAAATAGCAGTGGAACAGATAATACAAGCTTGGCCTATGAGATTCTTGGAAAACATAAGAAATTGATAATGGAATGGCTTAAGGAAGCTATGAAAGGAAATAGTAATTATGCCTATGTTCTCAGTAAATTATCCGAATTAAGTCCCAATCTAGGAAGATTTATTACCAGTACGACGACCCTTAATCAGTTGGAAGTTGCGACCAAGACTTCTCCGGCTGACCTATTGAATGAACTGAGCAACAAATATGTAACTTCTCTGACAGAGGATGAAGCCAAATTAAATCTTCCTTATGCTCCCATGAAATGTGTTGTTGCTGGAGGGGGGGAGGCTGGAATTTTGACTGCCCTCTTGCTGGCCCGTTTAAAAACGAAGTATAATCGCCCTCTTTTTAAACTAACTGTATTGGAACAACATCCCCATCTGTTTTATTGGGCAAGTATGGTTGCGGCCCGTCTACATCTAGGTTTTGAATACCCCCTTGATGATGTTACGGCTCTTGATTGTTTGACAGGCGCTATGTTTTTCATTCAAATGCTTCCTCAATCCCAAATTTACACGCCCATTCAGGCTGTTACCTATATACTTGATCGAGTCACCCATGATCAGAACACTGATACAGAGGGGCAATCTAAAGGTCTTAATCTTAAGAAAATGGAAGATGAATACACACGAAATATACAAAGGCTTTATCAGGCTTATTATGATTGTTTAAAGTTTGCTGATCGATATAAAGACACTCCCTTTTTTGGAGATCCACGAGAACTTATTCGCTCATTAACCCAGGAAGAAGTAGGAAAAATAATTCAAGAAGAAAATAAAGATGCAAACACCTTTGCAGGTGGTTTTGTGGTTCATGAGCGAGGGATTAATCCTGCCTTTCTGGGGGCTTACCTTGAAGAACAACTAAAGGAAGTCAATGTGCAAATTCATTGTTCTGAAAAGGTTAGTTCAGTTCAAAAAAAAATTTATGGTTACAACGTTAAAACTGAAGAATCCAATTATTATGCGGATATTGTGATCAATGCCACAGGAGATGGGGCTCTTGAATTAGATATGAGTTTGTCGGATGAGGATCATACAAATGATGGCTCTAATAACGATAACTTCAACAAGTACGCAGATATGAATGTCCACTTGCGAGGCATAGGTTTGATTGACATAAGGAACTGTGAGATTCCGAGAACACAAGATAACGAGACTACGGCTATCTTTGGCCTTTTGGGTAAAAGAGGGGGGATGTTCTCTCCCTATAATTCAAGTTTAGGTCTGGTGTATTGGCCCAGTAAGAAGGGGTCCTATATTCAAGATTTTGTTATAAAAGCTGATGACCCTGATAGTTGGGGCAAAATGGCACAATATCTTAATGAACTTACTAAAGAAGAAAAAGAAAGGAGGCTAAATGAAATTTTGAATAATTTGAAGGAAAAATATCCCTGTTTAAAAAACGCCCAGCCGCTCGAACTATTCGTACGTCCAACGTTAAGTTTTGGATCAGAGTTATCTCAACGCCCTCAAGCTGAGGGTAACCAATCTGGAGCTCATGGCTTAATGATTAGAGCTTCAAACATGAAAGCGACTTATTCTCCTGTCACGGCTATTTTGACCTCTTGTCGAATTCTTGAGCACTGTAAGAATGGTAGAAACAACTGGGAACCTGCTGTCAAGTATGCCAGAGAATGGCTGATTCATATTAATAATTGGTTGACTAAAGAAGGGCGCACTGTCCCGATAGATGAAGCTCGATTCATCAATCTCCCCTCTATATTTTGCTTACCTGTAATGAATGAAGAAAAGTTACGTCAAAAGGCTCAACTATGGGCTAAAACCCATGGATGGCCTGACGATATTGTCAAGGAATAAAGAAATATCTTTCTTATATCTTTACCCATAAAAAAGGAAAAAAACATGAAGGTAACAACACCTTTTTACCCGAATCCCCAATCCACCATTTCTCTTCAAGCCATTCTTGCGTGTATGGGTGGAAATATTATTGAATGGTATGATTTTATGATCTATGGCTACTTTTCTGGGATTATCGGGCGGGTCTTCTTTCCGCCTGCAGATCAAATTGCTTCTCTTCTTTTATCCTTAAGTGTTTTTGCTATAGGTGTCATTGCTCGGCCCATAGGTGGGATTTTTATGGGCCATATTGGGGATAAAATAAGTCGTAAGAGTTCCCTGTTAATGTCGATCTATTTGATGTTTGGCTCGACTCTTATGATAGGTCTGCTTCCTTCCTATCAAACCATTGGGCTTATGGCTCCTATCTTTCTATTTGTGTTACGAATCCTACAAGGATTAGCTATGGGGGGTGAATATGCTGGGACTATGGTATTTTTGATTGAATCTTCTCCAGAAAATAAGAGAGGCTTTTATGGGAGTTTAGCAACATTAAGTCTAGTCATTGGCATGGCTTTAGGTGCAGGCATGGCAGCCCTGGTTAATTTCTTTTTCCAAGAAGAAGAGATATTAAATTGGGCTTGGCGCATTCCCTTCTTTGTCAGTTTTCTTGGGGTTCTCTATACCCTTTATATGAGAAAAACACTCAATGATCCCCGAGAATTTAGCGTTCTCAAAGAGACGAATAACATTGCACCTAACCCCTTTAAAGTTATGTGGGCTCAGTATTCTCCTCTGGTGTTAAAGTGTATTCTATTTCAAACAGTATTGGCCATTGGGATGTATACTGTCACAGTTTATTCTAATAATTATATTCGAGAATTTCTTCCTCTTTCTAAAACCCAAGGCTTTTTAGTGAATATGATCGCAACTGTAGTGCTAGGCATAAGTGCGGTCCTCTCAGGCTTGATTTCAGATTGGATTGGTAGGAGAACGGTGATTATTACCAGTTGTCTTGCCATTATCATCTGTAGTTTTTTGTCGGTTTACCTGTCTGAAACCAGGGAAATGATGTATTTCTTTTACTCTCAAATCCTTTTATTATTTTCTGTTGGTCAATTTTTGGGGGTAACGCCAAGTGCTTTGGCTGAGCATTTTCCTATCCAACTGCGCTATACGGCGATGGCATTCACAAATAACATCGTCATGGCCATCTTTGGAGGTACCGCCCCTCTTGTGATATTATATGGGATCAGCTTGACAGGAGACCCTTTTATTCCTGCCTATTATTTGACATTTGGAGCCCTGGTTTCTCTGGCTTTTGGATTGATTTTATTTCCAGCAGGTCATTGTTCTAGGCGGGAGACTCCATGGCTTGCAAAATAGGATGATCTTTAATGCCAAGGTTCTTGCAGCTCTCATGGAAAATATTAATGAGAGCTGACTTGGATGATTTTCCTGTTTTAATCTTTATGGAGGCCAAGTAGCTTTCAATGGTACGGGGCGATAACTGGATGAGATGAGCGATTTCTTTTGCACTTTTGCCCTGTGCCACCAAGCTTAAGCAAAGGGTTTCTTGTTTTGAGAGATAGGAGATTCCTTTTTTATCATAAATAGGGATCTTGTTAATGGACGTTTCTTTCAAAAATTTATTTAACAAATGAGTATCGTGGGCAGAAGGGGACAGAGAAAAAATTGCAGGATGATCCTGACAAACGGCAAGGGGCAGCTCTGAAACGGGGCCAAGAAGATCCGCCGCTGCCGCGTTAAAGTATAAGATAAATCGCTCTAAGTAGGGAATAATGCTCAGATAACCATTGGGATCTTGATGTTTTTCGGGTGAGGTAGAAAAGGTCCACAACTCAATGGAATTATCCCGTTTTTTATAGAAATTAAGGCCATTCCACATGTTCCAATAATTGAGGGCTTCAAGAAAATGATCTGTTGGCTTATTGGGCCACAAGACACGATGGAATCCGTCGTTGATCAGTGCATGGTTCATGGCATTTCCAAAAAAGGATCCATGGGAATGAATGTTTTTTATGTGATATTCAACCCAAGACTGATTTGTACACACAAAAAGGTATCGTCCATCATCAAAAACTCTTTTGTAGCCGAATGTAGTGAGATCAAAAGTTTGGAATAGAGGGGCAGTTAATGCTTTCAACTTCTGTGAAAAGTTTAATGCATATCCTAAGGACTGATGATTTTGTTGGTTTTGTCCATTCATTAGGAGGATTTTCTTTTTGGTTTGAATAAGATTAAAAACAAAATCTAAAATCTATCCAAAAAAAATATTTATATAAGAATATCGTTAAAATATAAAATTTTAATTTTTTGATCAACTCATAAATTTCATCATTTCTGTAATAATCAAAGCATTTTAAAAATCCTCGTAAAAAAACATTTTTGTACAGTATTTTTTACGAGATTTTTTCACTCACCCAGAAGGCTAATATTGGCATCAAAGCATAAGGGTTTAAGTTCAATATTGTTAAGGAGTTATCCTCATGAAGAATGTCGTGATTTCATGGGAAAGTGAGTATAGAGAATTCTTTCAAGGTTATAACCAAATGCGAGAAAATGACAAGGTAATGGTCGAAGAAAGTTTAGAAGATTTAGAAGAATTTCGGTCTTTTGTGGAGCAAAATCCCCACTATACATTAGATGAGATAGCGAAGAATTGGAAAAGCACAAACTATCACTCTACCTACCAACTCTTGAAAGCTATTGGTTGGTATCAAAAAAAGCAGTACTGGTAAAGAATGGTCATCCGGACAACCATGAGCCAGATTAAAGGTTTGAGTTAACGCCAGGTTGTTCAACGGTATCCATGTCTCTCTGGGTGGATGTTCCCTGACAATGTCAGGGAACTTTTTTTATGTTTCGAGGGGAATTAAAATAGGGACTGGCACTGATCAATAATTCTGTTCAGACGCTCTTCAAAGGATAATTCTGTTTTCTGATACAAAGCGATAATTTGATACTGAGATGGCTCAGGTTGCCAAGATACAGGAGATAACCCAACTTTCTTTGCTAAGAAATCGGGGAGAAAGCCAACGTCTGTGGTGGTAGCGCAAATGTCAGCAATCAAAGACCAACTGGGAATACGAGCTTTAATCTCCAAAGGAGAGTTCTTGGATTGATTCCACCTTTGGATAAAGCTTAGAACTTCTATCTGATTTTCAGGCAGAAGAATGGGGCCTAGTGGGGCATCCTTGTGGGACGAATATAATTGAAATAAACCTTGGCCCACTGCTCGAGCAATTAGACCTTCCCAGGGTGCATTATTCGGGACGAAAGCCATGTCCGCTTCATCTCTTAACACAGCTCCATAAGCGTGATCGGGTCGCATTAATTGAAGATCCACAGGTTCCATGGTTAAAATCGCAGGAATAGCAACCCGTGCAATGGCATGGGTGGTAACCAAACGGATGGGACGTGGCATTTGATTGGCCACAATTCCACGAAATTGTTTGAGCCAATCTTCTGCTTTAGGCAGGAGTATCATCCCCTCATGGGTTAGACGAAAGTGCCGTTTTTCATGGTGACATAATTGTTGTCCAAAAGCATTTTCTACCCGTTGAATGGCGGCACTGGCCGCACTTTGACTTAAATGATGAATGGCAGCGGCTCGGCTTAAATTCTTCAAATGAGCAGCGGTAATAAATAATTCTAAATCAGCAAGTCGTAAATGTCGAAGGGATGATTTCATCTTATATATCAATAATTTCGATATATTATATTGATTATATCGACAATACAAAATTGATGCAAAGGATTATCTTGAAATAGTTATAAAAAATATAAGGATAAATATATGATAAACTACATTATTAAACTTTGTAGGTTCAATTTTGGTCATTTTGAAGAAGATGAATTGAGAAAATTCTTACGTATGGGGTTCATGTTTGCTCTCATTGTTGGTGTTTATTGGACACTGCGCCCCTTAAAAGATTCTCTTTTCATTCAGCTCGTAGATAAAATGCATATTCCCTATGCCAAAACCATCTCGGTACTTGCCTTATTACCATTGGTCATGACTTATACGAAATTACTCACTCGAACGTCGAGGGAAAAAATGTTGATCATCCTACCTTCCTTTTATGGACTTATGGTGGTGCTATTTAGCTTGGGTTTGATGATTGCCCAAGCATCTCCTGAGGAGATTGCCTCAAGACCCCTTGCGGGTTTTATCGCAACACGAGCCCTTGGCTACCTTTGGTATTTTCTTGTGGAGAGTTTTGGCTCCTTAATGGTCGCCTTATTCTGGGCATTTGCCACCGATATAACAGAGCCAAGCTCTGCTAAAAAGGGGTTTCCGTTAGTGGTGGCCATTGGTCAGATGGGTGGAATCATTTGTCCCTATACCATTGGAGGTCTTCCTTATCGTTTGGGGCTCTCAACGGACATGCTTTCCATGATCATTTTAAGTGGTTTAATTTTGTCTCTGATACCTCTTGTTCATTACTTCTTAAAAGTAACTCCTTCTCATTTAATGGTATCTTTTCAATCCGAGGGTAGACATGAAGAAGGAGTCAAGGAAGAACCTGGGTTTCTCGAGGGACTGCGGCTAATGATTTCTCATCGATATCTTATGGGAATCTTTGCTGTAAACTTTATTTATGAAATCATCATTACCATTTTTGATTTTAACTTTAAGCTAGAAGCAGGCACTCATTATACTGGGGTGGCCCTTACCAACTACCTAAGTATTTATGGCTCCAGTGTTAATATCGTATCTCTGTCTTGTTTGCTTTTAGGAATCAGCAATGTAACTCGGTACCTTGGTGTAGGTATGGCTCTTGCGGCAATGCCAATCATTGTTGGAATGGCGCTGTTCAGCTTCTTAACCATCCATTCCTTAAACTTTTTATTTGCGTTGATGGTAGGCTCTAAAGCCATCAATTATGCCCTTAATGGCCCGGCCTTAAAACAATTGTATATTCCAACCACAACTGATGTACGATTTAAAGCTCAAGCTTGGATTGAAACCTTTGGATCCCGCGCTTCAAAAGAAGTAGGCTCTCTTTTCAATATGCTGCTGCAACCTTTGCAGAGTACCTTTGGTGCTATTGCTGGACGATCTTATTATCTTGCAGCCAGTGGTATTTTGGGTTTTCCCCTTCTTGGGTTGTGGCTTGTCACTGCGTTTTATTTAAGTAAGCGCTTTAATATAGCACTCGAGGCCAAGAAGGTTGTTTGTTAATCTAGGCCAGGGGTGAATAAGAGATGTTTTTATAAATCCAATCTCGATGAGGTGCTAGGCACGTTAAGATTGTTTTAAACTTCTTTTCACACTGGAGTTTCAATACACTTAAAGTATACGACATTTCTAAGGCATCAAAGGAATGTTCACTGATCATGGATTCGATAAAATTTGTTGTCTCTTCAGGTGTATCAGTGACAACAGGTGTAAAGCGAGAAGATAGAGCTGTAAGCGAAATATCCTGAGCGGATTGATGAGTAAACCAAGCTGACCCACTATCATGAAAATAAGTTTGATGGGGCACATGTTGTCCCTCAATTCTCGCAAGATAACTAAAATCGTGGGTATAACCGTCAAATAGTGAGACCACTCGGTCTGCCGTTAGTTCACTTTCGTAAGTTCCAACCGTGTTATAATGGAATGTCCCCTCCATAAAATATGTGTCCTCACCCTTAAGATTGGAAAGGGTCCCCTTAGGGTCGTCAAAGGATATAACCCATCCACTACTTAGTGTCATTAAAGGTTGAAAAGAAAGGGGAGTTTTTTCTATTTCCATCAGAGGATTGCATGATGTTGCTTTTTTAAGGTGGTATAAAGCGATATCCTGAGACGCGTCAGGAATGGACGACATTTTACCTTCTGGTAAGCTCGTTTTTTCGACATCATATACATTTCCTTCGAAATCATGATAGAAGAGCTTAACTTCGTAATCCAAAGATTGGATAAAGGTATGAGCACAGCTTAAAATCGTTGTTGTTTGCTTCTCGCCTGGTTGTCCTATGGGTACAGCTGAAGCAAAATCAAGAAATTCTGTTTCGCTTTGATTGGCGATTACTATTTTTCCAGGATAAACTTTTTCCATGTAATCTTTGGCACGTGTCCATGAAGCATTCATATCCCCATGATTTTGGTAAATACCCGCGTAAGCGCTCTGAATGGCAAGTAAGACAAGGCAATACGCAAAAATTAAAGTAGGCATTTAGTAAAGTCTATAAAGTAAATCTGGATATAATTACATATAATAACCCCATGAAAAAATAACAAGGATGGTAAAAGTTTATTAATAATTTAGAACTATATCATAACCTACATTAGATTAATCTAAGTGGGTGGACCATGGCGAAAAAATACCTATTATTAGCCATAATCGCATCTTTCATCACAACCCAAATTCCTGCCATGGATCAGGATCCAAGGGAAAAAGAAAGTGTCCAGGAAAAGAAAAGCTTATCCCTCGGACAAATTTCCGCCCTAGTCGATAAAATTTTTAATGAAATATGGTGGACAAAAGGAACGTCAGAAAGAATATCCTTACTTGAAAATAATATTAAAAGTCTTTTTGAAAAATACTCAAAAGAAGATTTGGAGCCGCTTCTTAATGCCCTTACTAAGAAAATGATTGATAATATTGGTGGATATACGGGTGGATTGACCAGCAAAATAAAAGGTCAACTTTCGGGAGGGAGTTCAACTTCTAGTAATCTTGTTTTGGCTCATTATGTCAGCGATTTAATGACAAAACTTAATATGCCCTTGTCGAAGGACTGCAAAACTTGGCAGGTGTCCTATGGTCAATATAATATACCTTATAGAAAAGAAGTGAGTTGTATAGATTATTTGGTCAATAATCCCGTTGAAGAGAAGCAAAAACACCAAGAAAATATCCCAAAAATAATAAAAGAATTTCAAAGCATCAATGAGCAAAAGGAGTTAGGTATTTCTGGTCTTAATAATTCTTTTTTCGAGGAAATTTCCAAGTCAAGCAATGATGGTGATGACACTGTTCATCAACCTTTCCTTATTGAGCTTGGGCTTAAGGATGGGTTTAGCAGTATTAAAAAGCTTGGCATCTTTTATGGAGCTTTGCTTGAAAATTCAATTGAGAAAAAAATGGAAGAAATTAGAAAACTTGGTGAAGGAATAAAGGACGGAACATCAGAAAAAGTCGCTTTTGATAAAAAGATAAAAGAAATAAATGACAAATTCTTAGAGCAACTAGACCGTTATAAGGATGAAATTGCTAATTTTAGGGCTATCGATCCGACCATGATCAAGATAACCAAAGATGGTGCAGCTATGGTCATGATAGTCGGCAATGAAATATCCATTGTCTTCGGTGGCATGGGGGTTGGTGAAGGCGGGATGGAAGCGGGTCAAAAATTAGCATATAAATTTAATAATCCCCCCTTGAAATTTCAAAGCGGTCTAGGAGGAGCCCATGAAGGCTTTTATATCAGGCTTATGGAAAGTTGGAATGAAATATATACTTTCTGTGCCGAGCACGCGCTGAGTAATAAAAGCAAATTATCAGATTATAATTTTAAAATTGTAGGTCATAGTATGGGAGGAGGCGTAGCGCCCATTGCGGCCTTAAGGCTAGCTTTATTAACCTTTAAGGGCAATCCTGGGAATAAGATTCAAGTGATAACTTTTGGAGCTCCCAGGACATTGGATTCAACTCTAGCTCATTCCTATAATCAAATCCTTGGAGAGAATACATATATGTTTGTTCATGACGGAGATTCAAATGTACCTGAGCAACCTCCAACTTTTTTGGGCTATGTTCATGTAGGAAAGCGTTTTTTAATCCCACAACCTAAAGTCAGCGACGATCCATCAATAAACAGAAAAGTTTTTCATCAATATGCAGGCTATAAAAATGTTCTTGATACGTCTGAAATTGGTTGGAATGATGAAAGATCTATCTTAGGGATCACTATAGCAAAGGAAGAATCTGGTAAATCGTTCTATCTCGAGACTGGCAAGAACATTATCTTATCACCCTTACGGGGATTAATGGGGATCTTCTCTGGTTATGAAGATTTAATTGAGGATAAATATTCCGATGTTAAATAAAACTCAGAGCTATTTGTTCAGTCTTTATTTTGTCCTGCCAGTTATTTCCCGCCCTTGTTCTCGGCATGGGCGCACTTCCTCCCTTAAATTATAATCAAAATGGCTTGAATTATTACTTTGTAATTTCTCTTCCCTATAGAAAAGTAATAAGAAATACTCCCAGATTTATTAAACATGTAATGCTTAATATAACATTAGGAATTAACTTATTTTGATATGAGTGGTTTATGCCAGGCGGCTACTCATCATCGTCAATAACTTAAGATTCCAAAGCTACTAAGGCATATTCATATAAATAAGTGATTCATCCCTCGGTCATAAATTAAAGAGGAGAATGCGATGACTTCTATTCCTGTGTTGGAGCGCAATATCCATCAAACGATGAGTTGGGTTTATGCCATAGAAGAAGCTTGCGATTGGCAAGAGGAAAGTCAGAAGAGGGCATTTGCGGTTTTGAGGAGTGTCTTGCATCAGTTGCGCGACCTACTTCCGTTAGAAAATGCTATTCACTTAAGTGCTCAATTCCCACTCATGATTCGAGGGCTGTTCTTTGAAAATTGGAGTACTCATGGTGATCCGCCTAGAATCAGGAGAATAGAGGATTTTTTGGCCTGCGTTGAAGCAGACTTATCTCCCTATCCAGATATTGATCCTGAAAGAGCTACCAGAGGTGTTTTTAGGGTTTTAAGGAATAAGGTTTCCGATGGGGAAATCGACAAACTTATTGCTGTACTCCCTTCTGATATTAAAGCTTTGTTTAAATGAGATTGCATCAAACTTCACAAAGAGGTTCAAGATGAGTGATTTTTCTATTCTTCAAAGAGGGAATGTATACTTTCTTTACCGACTAAAAGTGCACTATACCGAGACTCATCATTTAGAAGATGTGGAGCGATTCTTGTTCCGGAAGAAGATATTTCCAAGCATATGGAAGCTATAATAGGCTCGCAAGTCATCGATCCCCTAGAGCAAGATTTTATAAAGTGAGAGCAAGAACTCTAAAAAATTTAAGACAACAGGTTGGACTCAATTAGTTGTTGGCTATATGAAAAGGAGTAGAATCATGACACATTACTTCATTATGCTTGGAATACTGTTTATTCTTATGGGGTTAGTTTTACCATGGTTAAACAAGATGGGCCTGGGACGGCTGCCAGGGGATATTGCTATAGGAACCGATAATATTAAAATATATTTCCCTTTAGGAACATCAATTCTCGTAAGTGTCATTTTCTCAATGATTTATTGGATTTTTCGACGCTAGGAGAGGGTATAAGAGCTTTGTTAACTTTAATTCGTACGAACCTTGGTTGGGGGGCTGATGGGAGGATGAGAGGGTATCGGTAGACTTAAATCGACCGATACATGATTTTTAGTACATAGGAGGCGCTGGCAAGATCAACGGGCGTCCTCCTGATGCTAAAGCTGTTAAAAGCATTCCATTACGAGCAGATGCCTGACCTCTGCTTATTCCTACCTCATATCCAATATTGTATCCTTCGTTATATCCCTGCTTATATCCCTTGCTATATCCCTCTTGATATAAGGGAGTTTTTTCAGCAACGGGCCTATCAAGTATTAGCTTTTCCATAGGAATTTTTAAGAGATCGGCAAGAGAAATGTTCGGATAAGGAGATGAAGATATTTTTTGGAGATAAGATTTAGCTATCTCTACCCTTGTACAGAAGGAGACATCCGTTGGAACACCTTTGCCTGTATAATAAAACATGGAGGTTGTAAAACAAGCACGGACATGATTTGCATCCGCGGGTTTTCTGTTAGCGATCGTTTCAAAAATCTCTAGAGCTTTTTTGCTAGCCTCTTCCTCGCTTAATCCCAACTCATTTTTTGGTTGTAAGGTTGCATATATATATCCTTCTGCAAAATCGCCCCATGGATAGCCATGCTTTTTAGCAGTTTTAATTTTTTTTAAAGCTCCCGCATAGTTTTTTTCGTCTATGAGCATCCAGGCAGAGCGATATAAACAACTGGGATCTCCAAGAGTAGCTCCTTTAAGCAGCCAACGGCGCTTTCTCTTATCAGATTTACTGAGTTCAGTTAAATGAAAATAAGCTTTACCGGAGCCCTTTTTTCCGGCTTCCTTTAATAGGGAACGAGCTTCTGCTTTCAGTTTATTTTTGGAATAATTGACGCTAAGTCTAACCATGGCGTCAATGCTACCCATCTCCATGGCCTTTTGATAATGGAGATTGGCTTGATCATAATGAGACTCCCTTAAACCCAATTCTATATAAGCTTGGGGGTATGTTTTTTTTGCCAAATCAAGATAGTTTCGCTCTTGATCTCTAGAGACATTTAGAGCCTTTAACCTATTGGCAGCAATATAGAAAAGGAAGGCAGTTAAACTGTCTTGCTCAGGGGAATTAAGCTCAGGTTCAAGTTTATACCAAGCGCCTATAGCTCTCTCGACCTTAACAAAATGTTGATCGTAATAGTGGAGCATCACTATGGCTTTTAAATAATCGGTATCTTCTTGATCTTTAGCTTTATTCAAAATCTTTAAAGCCTTGAATACTCTTTGGGAACTAAAATCTTTTGCTGTGAGAATTTCTTGGATGGTGTTTGTTAATTTGTCTTGGGTGGGATGGTTTTTCAGGTGGTTCTTTTTCTTCTTTGAATGTTTTTTGTGGGGATGAGAGGACGGAAGAGGCTCATGGATGGTTTCTCTTGGGGTGGGAGGCTTATCTAGCCTGTCTAAAGAGGGTTCTGCAGGTCTGCCCTCTGTGGATAAGAGTAAACAGAACACCATAGCTTTTATTAGGAAGGGAAATGGACGGGAGATGGAGAAGGTTTTTAGCTTCTTTATTAAGAACCTTCTATTAGCAATGTTTATCATACAATAGTTCTCCTTAGTACTTTATCACGTGCCATAACTTTCAAGCTTCGTTGTAATTTAAAGCTACAGCATTAGAAAGCATACAAACAAATATGACCTGAGGAAAGAGGAGAAGAGGAGATCAGATGATAGATCCAAGTGACTCTAGAACGCTCAGATCTGTATCTTCTTCTGTATGCTGCGTATCGAAAAGTTCAATTAAAGAGCAAGGTGTTTTTTAACAAAACAATGACGGTTCAGGAAATGAACTATATAATTTTATGAAAAAATCTGTTTTGTAGAGAAGCTGATGAAACTTAAATTTTACGTCTTAATTCTATGGGGCGGTTTATGCGCCCTGTCTCATGCTCATGACTTTAAGTGTGATGTTCGGTTTCGAGATCAGGGGAAATCTCAAGAATTGATTGTTGAAATGACGACTCAAAGATTGAGTGTGAAAACCATGGCAGTTGATGATTATTCCTTTTATAAAAGCCTCATGAAGAATGAAGCGTGCCATAGTCTATACAGTAGTGGTTCGCTTCCCTCAGATGAATTCTTAAATCAGCGTTTAGCAATACTCAGAAAGAAAAGTGAGCAGGGGGATCCCTATACAACCTATACTCTTCGACTTAAGGCATCAAGTTGTCATCAGAAGGATTTTCCCATCGGATGGATTGATTTATCTAAAGATTTGCAAGGACTGGAGATTTCCTTGATGATTCATCCTGACCATTGGCGCCAAGGCTATGGCACGGAAGTCGTTGCGGTCATATGCAAAGGATTTATCCCTTGGATTAAAGAGAACCATAAAAAATGGTTTCATCCAGATCAAAAAGTTGACGATATCGCCAAAGCTTATGCTTGGATTCGACCAATGAATCGAGCCTCACAAAAAATTTTTGCAAACCTCGGATTTAATCCGAGAAGAATACCTTATTCATTACCCAGTGATGAAATAATCTATGAATGGGAAATCCAGAGGTAGGGCATTTCATCCCTCTCTGGAATAAAATTGATCGATCCTGTAATCAAATCTTTTTCCACGTCAAATCTCGAGCCAGAAGATAACTATTTCCATCGATAGGGTCAATGCTCACCAAACTTACCCAACCATTTTTGAAAAGTTTTTTCAAAATTTCTTGGCGAAGAATGATGGATAGTATTGTTGAGTGAGGGGCGTAAACAATGGTCAATAATCTTTGGGGTTGGTGATACCTTTCCTGATCGTTTTTAAAAACAGATTGAAGAGAGAGGCCATGCATGAGATCACTAGCATTTCCTTGCATGATTGCTATCTTTCCGGTGATGTTGTGGGTGATTTTGCTACCACTGCCAAAGGCAATGTTATCCATGCTCGAGAAAAAATACTGAGAATTAATCCATTGAGCCACAACCATCGGAGCGGTCAAGATTGTTGTCAACAATTCTCCTTGAGGATCTTGTTGCCAGTCATAGGAATGTAAGAAGGAGCGCCCTTGCAGATTTACATCTTGGGTCAAATTCCTTGGGCCAACAATAAATGAAGCGTTGCGCGCTAATCCCCATTCTGGACGAACTTGAGACCAATCTATACTTTTATCAAAGGCGTGAGCCTTACAGGATTCTTCCTCTCCTAAATAATTCATTTCCTTTGCCCGCCATTGACAGTTGGCCTTACGGGCCTTTTCCAGATCTTCCTTTAAAATCTTTATTTCATCTTCCAGCGGTGAGTCTTTTTTATTTAATGGGAAGAGTATAACCTCATCTGTGGTGGTATTATGCTCTGCCGCTATAAAGTGGGTTTGATTAGGGATAATAATTCCTTTGTTTTTTAGATTTTGGCGTACAAGATCTGAATTGAGAATTTCAGCCAGAATTCGGGCGTTGGTTCCGCCTGGTCGGCCACCACAGGCCCCACAATCTAAGGCTGAGGCATACGCATTATTGGTTGATGAACTTCCATGACCACAAAATACCACCAGTGGTGCAAAATTTTTGGTTAATCCCATCATTCGCAATGCTTTTTCAGCATAAAGGTATTGATTCGCTAAAGGAATATCCTCGAGGATGAGGCTGGACGAGTGACTATGTGACGCGGGCCTGATCCTGGTTTGAAGTTTGTTTGTGATGCGCGGGAAAAAGGTTCGCATCCCCATCCAAATACCACTCCAGAATCCTAATGTTTCGACAAGGGTAAAAGGCGTAGTGAAGGTGTATTTAAGTGACTGATATAAGCGCTTTAAACTTTTGAGTTTGGTTGCGTTTAAGAAAGGATCTTTTTGCATAAAGCACAATTGTGTTTCTCTAACCGTATGCTTAGGGGTTATAAGCACAGGGCATGAAGCATAAGACTCCCCAGTCAACTCGTTTTGAATACGAATAGGTAATCCAAAAAAACCTGCAAATCCAAGGGTTTCATAATTTCCTTGTTGTTCTAATGCTCGTCGAAAAGGTTCGGATCGAACGTCAATACAAAAAACGATTTGCGCTAATGGGGTATGAGAAGGTTGGGAAACATGCTTAGCCTTTAATCTCAATTGTGAAAGTAAGGAGCGTCGATAATTTTCCTCTCTCTTTAATATGTCTTCTAAGGAAGGGGAGTAAGGACAAGGGCGACTTTTAATCTGTTCATACCAGGATAAAAGCTTGGAGGCTTCTGGCCAGAGGCACGTCATAATTACTAAACGCAAAGCTAGATAATCTGTTTGAGTAACGGGATAACCATCATAAGGTTCACTTCCCGTCCATTCTGTACAGTATTTAATATAAGCAGCCCAACCAGGTAAGGAACATAAGAGCAATTGGAAAAATGAAGTATATTGGTGGGAGGGAATATCCAACAGGTGTAAGCAATCAAGGATTACTGATTCTGGCGATTCAGGTAATCCATTTAGCCAGTCTTTCATTTTCTTATCATTGTGATGAAGCTGCTGATCAAATCGTGCCAACTGACGCCATGATTGATAAAGTCCTTGATGACGTAGAGGCATCGATAAGGTTGATTGACCCTGATCAAAAAAGGATTGGCACCATTTTATGGTTTGACGATTAATTGCTTCCATGGCTTTAGGCCAATCTTTTTGTTGAAAGAACCTGTGACCTTCAACCAAAGCTTGTTCAATGGGCAGGTCTTCCCATCCTTGCAGGGGGTTTACGGCAATGATGTTTTTAAGGGGCCACATGGGAGCAATTTTTTGCCAAGCTTCTTCCATGGATTCTTGTAACGCATGTTGATCGGACTTCCACGTGGGAGTTGTCATAATATCCATAAGTTTCAAATTCTTTTTCATAATTACCTCAACGATATTGATATTGGTTCCGATGTGCGGTGACGGTTGAAGGGTGTGGCTGACTTCCGTTCAAGGCTTTGACGTATAGATTCAAAAGGACTTCCCCGTCTTCAATATTTTTTCTCCCGATAGGCAAAATGAGATGGCTCATCCATGTCATCAGGAGGGCGACCATGCCAAATCCATGCCATATGGTCAAGGGTTGAGGAGTCATAAGGTCTAGGGAGACAAAGAAGGTTTCAATCGTATGCATACTTGCCCCATATAATCCTGCAGCCAAGGATGTGATAATCAAGGCCATAGGAAATTTTTTAAGAGGATGAGGGTGAAGCAGACTAAGCGCCAATTGAGTGCTGGTAATCAAAGTCATAAGGATGAAAAATTGATGGGTATCTCCAGTAAATAAAGCTATATGACTGGTTTTTAAAAAACAAAACGTAGCTATTACACTGCAGATAAGTGCTGAGCCCCAATAGCTCAATTTGGGTGGATAGCCATGATCAAACCGCTTTTCTTGCGCACTGTTGCTAGAGGTAAGAAATAGGTAAGCTTTAAAGAGGCCGTGACAAAATATATGGATGAGCGCTGCTTGGAATAATCCGAGACCACATTGGACGAACATAAATCCCATTTGGCCCATGGTGGAACAAGAAAGCATTTTTTTTACATCCGGTTGTATGAGTTTCCATAGGGTTCCTAAGATTGCAGTAAACATGCCCACCACAAAGATACCCTGTAGCAAATAAGGGCTTTGTAGGAGGAGGGGTGAAAAACGAATCAAAAGAATCCCGCCGCCATTAATTAAACCAGCATGCATTAGGGCTGATACGGGTGTGGGGGAATTTAAAGAGCTTAATAACCATCGATGGAATGGCCAGATAGCTGATTGGGCCATGGCACTGATGATTAGGAGGATTAAAGCCAGATCATAAAGAGGGTGATTTGGTGAATGGCTGGCGATGCGGTGAATGGAGGTTTCTCCGGTAAGCTGATAAAGTAAGGAAAAGGAAATGGATAGGGAGATAAAGCTCCAGATAAAATTTTTCAAAGCCATCATGCCTGAGAATTTGGCAGCTTTCCAAGATGATTTGTGGATCATCAGTTTAACTAAAATCCCATGGCTCACGGCTAAACTGAACAGAAATATTAAAATATGATCTGCTGCAACTAGAACCACGACAGATCCAACAAGGGCAAATAAACGCAAAAAGAATGTTCCGTAGAGTTTATCTCCGTTCATGAATTGGTAAGCAAAACGGGCAACACTTAAACTAATTATACTAACAAGCATAAAAATGCATAACGTGAGGGCATCGACAAAAATGTAAGAAGAGATTGTAAAGGGAGTCATAGGTATACTCATAAACTTATTAACGGAATTAATAATCTTGATTAACATTATAACTTTTATTAATATAAGAAAAATTCATATTTCTTATAGATAGCATTAGAAAGTCTAATGAATATTGATACCGTTGCCCTTCAATGTTTTTTGGCGTTAGCCGATACACGCAGTTTTACAAAAGCGGCTGATCAGGTCGGAAGAACCCAGCCAGCTATCAGTCAGCAAATGGCTAAATTAGAGAACTTTTTAGGTAAACAACTTTATGTTCGTGGCAAAGTATTCTCCCTTACCCCTGAGGGAGAAATATTTCTCAGCTACGCTCGACAAATTTTTGCCCTTCATCGAGAAGTGATTGATCGATTTAAAGAACCAGATTTAGAAGGGGAGGTGCGTTTCGGTTTGCCTGAAGATTTCTCCAGCGTCTTTTTATCCTCAGTCCTTACGGACTTTGTTCGCATCCATCCCCGAGTATTATTGAACATTGAGTGTGATTTGACGCTCAATCTTTATGAAAGATTTAAACGCAAAGAATTTGATCTTGTCTTGGTCAAGATGAACAGGCCTGAGGACTTTCCTTATGGACACGAGGTTTGGTCAGAACGTTTAGAGTGGGCGGGAAGTATCAGATCAGCTGAGCACATGGATACTATTCCCTTGGTGCTCTCTCCACAACCTTGTGTTTATCGCACCAGTGCTCTTAAAGCCTTGGAACAGGCCAATAAGAAATGGCGTCTGGCATTCACCAGCCCAAGTTATGCCGGAACCATAGCTGCGGTAAAAGCTGGAATGGGCATTACAGTCCTGCCGCGCACCATGATTCCTGACGATATTGATGTCCTTGATTTGCTTACCTTACCACCTCTTGAAGATACCCATGTTTCTTTGCTTAAACACAGTTCTGATAATGTTGTGATTAACTCTTTTGAAGGATTTGTGTTAAAGAAATTAAAACATTAAATGGATGTAAGCGTATTTGATGTTTAGCATTAAGTCCAATGTTAGAGAGAAGAAAGGTAATGGTAAGGAATGCAAAGACTAGGTAAGTTTTTTTTGTTAAGCTATATGCTTATTATATGCGCCTGTGATCAAGTTAAAACCAATGATTTACGATCTGAAAGTGCCATATCTCATAAAATTATTCAGCTTGTAAAGCCGCTCATAGATACCGGTGAAACAATAGAGTTGCTGAAGCAGAAGTATGGCGGGCAAGCCGAATCCTTTATCCAAGATTTTAAGGAAAATACCACTCTCCAACCTAAAACTATGAACGCAATAGGTCAGGTTGCTTTCCTGAGGAAGTCTGGCCAAGAAAGAAAAGATATACGCCTCCAACCAAGATTTAAAGATTATGCTGGCGAACTATTTTCCCTATTCCAAAAGTTAGGCGATGTTGATCCTGTGTACCCATCAAGAAAAACATATGATTATGTTCTGATTAACGGATCAACAGTAAAGAATATGAGAGAACGGTTGTATGGCCTAAGCTGGTTTGTAAAAAATAACATGTTAACCATAACGCCGCAGACAAAGATTGTTTTCTTAACTGGGGATCGTGATTTGTTTAAGCCAGAGGATGAAGGTGCTTTGGAGGATTGTGCTCCCTTCAATCAGAATCCAAATTGGCAAGAACCCAAAACAAAGCCCAAAAGTGAATACGAAGCAGCTCAATGGATTTGGCAGCAATCGGACCTGCCTGAAACGTTACGATTAGCCTCCATTATTTTTATCAATGCACCAAAAACTGAGGCTAAAAATACACAAACCGGGCAAATCACGTGGAATCGTCCGACCACTTCAGGAACCGTTAAAGCATGGTTAGAACAGGATAAACCAAAGCCTGGAACATGTCTGGCTATTTCTAGTCAACCTTTTGTGTATTATCAGCTCCTAACCATTCAGAAAAATCTCCCCCCAGAATTTAGGGTAGAAGGTGCAGGCTTATCCATCCATACGAAAGAATCCTTTGTCCAAGACGTGGATATATTCCTGGACAATTTTGCCCGCACTATTTATACAGAACTAAGTTCATGATCAGAACAACTTACTAAAGGTGGAGGGAGCAAAAGCTTCCCCATTCCGCCACTCATAAATAAAAATATCGGCAACCTCAACGTGAAAGTTTTGAGTTCTGAATACATTGCCCACAAGAAAGGCAAAGGGTATGTTTAAAAATATTATTCTTGGGAAAGGGAACTAGGATGACTTCTCGGCTTATCTCTCAACCCTTAACGCCAGAACTAAAAAAACACATCGATGAAGGTTTTCGTCAATATGCTATCCAATGCACTGGCATCAATGGGCGTGCACATGAACCGATCTCCTTTGAACTTTATGATCAAGACAATTTGATTGGCTGTGTGGTGGTAGAGCTCTTCTGGGGACAACTTCATATTAAATATCTAATCGTGGAACCCAATTACCGTGGCTTAGGGTGGGGGCGAAAATTAATGGAGTATGCGTTAAATTTTGGTCAAGAGCATGGCTGTGATTTTGCTTTCGTAGAAACCATGAGTTTTCAAGCCCCTAGATTTTATCAAAATCTGGGATTTGAGGTGGAGTTAAAGCGTGATGGCTATGCCAGAGATGTTAGTTTTTATTACTTGCGCAAAGATCTAAATAAGGTTGGCTAATATAGATGGCGGCAGCGTTCCTTATAAAAATTAGATAGAGAGGTCCTTCCACGTGGAAGAAGACCTCTCTTTGGATTTCCGTGGACGAATAAATTAATGTTTTTTAAGACATAATTCTCTTAATTGTTTTATTTTATCTTTTAAATGTTCTCGATCTTCCTCAGTGTTCAAGACAGTTACGCCTAGGAGGTTTTTGATCCAGGCCATCCTTCTAATTCTTGAATTATTAGACACAATATTAGATTGACTCTCATCAATCATCACCACTTTTCCTGCTTTATCCTCGACTTGGAAAGTACCATCCTCCATCCTAGTGAAGTAGACATTGTTAATCTTGTATTTTTCATCAAAAACAAAGCATCCTCCCTGATCATGGTCGAAGTAGACGAGAGTTGGGACGGTCGTATAGGAAGGTGTATCATTGGTGATTGGCATATCCTCCTCATAATATCTACGGCTAGAGGTCTGCCCTATATCCTGAGATTTAGTAATGTAAATTTTTGTTTGAGTTTGATTCGAGAGACACAGGGCTTTGACGAGTATATGAAGGGGAATCCTTGGAATGTTCCTATTATCAATAATCACACTAGTGTAAGTTGGTGAAGGTTTAGGTCCATTCAATTGCATTTGATAAAGAACACCTTCACGAGCTTCAGTAACATCGGTACGGATACCACTGGGTTCGGTATTGCGACCTCTTGAACTCGTTATGCTGGCTTCGACATTAATTTCATCATGATCTTCTGTTTCCTCATTAACGCCCACTTGACGGGCGTTTTTTGATTCACTGTAAACTTTTTTAAAATCATCATATTTTTTTAGACCCGTTATTTGTGAGAGGTCTCCTTCAGACTTTGGCACAGAAGAAAGCACGAATCCGTTTATTCTGATTTTCTGTTTGATGCCATCGCCAGAGGAAATGGTTAAGTTTTCTTGTTCAATCAAACAGCGATCTAATGGGGTTTGATCTACAGCAAAGCATCCCTCTGGTCTAAGGACTGTGATGTATAATAAGGATAATAAGATTACTTTTCCCATAACGGTTCCCATTTTCGTCAATGTTATCCATAATTTTAAATCCAATAGGGTTAATTAACGGTAAAAGGAGAACGAATGAAAGAAGAACGTTCCTACACGATAGTTTCCCATTCTAAGCTCATTTTGTTGATCACTGGGACATCGGGCTGTGGCAAGACCACGGTTGCTCATGCCTTAAAGAATGGTTTGCCTGAACCCTCCACCTCCATCCATTTTTTTGATGATATCGGTATTCCAAAATTTGAGGAGATGATGGAAAAGCACGGAAACCCCCTGCAATGGCAGGAATGGGCAACCCATACTTGGATAGATAAGCTGTCCCAAATCGCCCATAAACAGTTGATCATCTTAGAAGGATCATTTTATCCAGAGTTCGCGGTTAACAAGCTTGAGAGCTTGGGGATCGAAAATTATTTGATTGTGTGTCTTTATGTAGACAAATGGATACGGGAGCAAAGACTGATTAATGAACGCCATCAACCGGAACTTGCTAGTCAAGAAATGGAAAATTACGCTCAGGCTTTGACGATGCAAACAGAAAAACTGGGTGGCGTGGTGATTGACGCCAGTTACAAGACGGTGGCCGAGGTGGTGACGGAAATAAGAACAATTATTAAGAAGGTGAGTGAAACCTAGCGCTCCAAAGAGGGGTGTTAGTTGGTCTGTTTTTGTTAACCATGGTTAGCTCTCTTCACGGCTACTGTCAGAATGCGATCTGTTTGTGTGTCTTGGAAATCTGATCCATGCAAGAAATGGAGATAATGGTGGTAGTGATAATAACTGTGACCTTTCTGCCAAAAGTGTCTCCGATGTAACCAAACACTAAGGCCCCAAAGGGTCTCAACACATAGGTGGAGCAAAAAGCAAAAGCAGAGAGAAGGGCTGCCGTGTGTGGATCGGTCTTGGGAAAGAAGAGCTCATTGAGCAAAACCGCTATATGAAAATACAACATCAAAGCAAAATATTCGAGGAAGGTTCCAATCTGGAGGAGGCCGATGGCTTCCTTTTGATATTTTGTTAATTTTTGCTCGGAGCTTATTTTTACTATATCAGATTGACTCACTGCCCTATCAGATTCCAGACAAGGGCTAGTGTGAGAGGTAAGGTGAGTTATGCTCATGAAATTTGCTCACTGGATATGTTTGGTGCATCTTCCATGTTTAACAGAACAGGAGGTTCCAGTTTTTCAAAGTGAAAAACAGCCCACAAAAAACACATGGTAATGGGAATCATGATGGGCCATAAGCCGTATGGACCAAAAGCTTCTGTTAGATAGACGAGGCTAAAAGATGTAACTAGATAGGTAAAGGCATGAGCAAAAGAATAAATAAAACTATCGTAAGTAAATCGTCGATGAACAGGAAATTTGACTAGAAAAACAGGAACAGCAGGAAGGTTGCTTAAGTTAACAAAAATGGTAAATGCTTGAATCAAAAAAACCTCTATGGGGGACGTGAGATGACCAAATAGCCAGGGAGCGCTTAAGACAAATATGGCAAAGCAATAACCACGATATTTAACGATTTTTAAGGGGTGAATCCGACTGCAAAGGGCAGCGTAAACACAAAATCCCAAGAGTTGGCACAAACCTACATAAAAATTGTGACTGATCACTTGCTCAGTGGTGTAGCCAAATTGGTTTTTCAGAATCCCTCCACAATAAATGTACGTAATATAAAAGGACATAGGCCAGCCGCATTGAACGAAGAAATAAAAGAAAAGGTTCTTGTATGTGTTATGAGTCTGGAAATGAGGACTTAAGGTGTTCACCCCATCTTCTTTAGGTTGATTATCCCATGACCGATGCATTCGTCTTTTCATATCCACAAAATCTGGTGTTTCTCGAAGTCTTGTGCGTGCCACAGAACCGACCACCGCAATACACGCACCAATCCAGAAAGCCATCCGCCAATTAAAATTAGCCACATGCACAAGGCTGCCGATAAATAGAGCGGTCACAGATCCAAGGGAGCTGGAAATGGCGGTTAAGGCGACAACGGGATATCGAACAGGCGGTTTGGTGATTTCTGTCAAATAAAGGTCTGCCCCACAAATCTCCCCCATGGAGGAAAGACCTTGCATCATCCGACAGATGGTCACAATCCAAGAAGCGGTAATGCCAATCTGGGCATAGGTCGGTAGATTGGCCATGATGATGCAGGAAACAGACATTAGGGTTGTGGTAATAATAACCGTCGTCTTACGTCCCATGTGATCTCCAATCCAGCCAAAGATTAGGGCACCAAAGGGCCTTAAAAGAAAGGTGGAACAGAAGGAAAATGCTGTAATTAAAGAAGCTGTGTGGGGATCAACATTTGGAAAAAAGAGTTCGTTGAGAAGTACAGCCATATGAACGTACAACATCAAATCAAAATATTCTAAAAAGGTACCCACTTGAAGTAAGCCAATAGCTTCTTTTTGCGATCTGTTTAAAGAAGAGAGCAATCCCATTTAAAGAACTCCTTCACCAATTTAATAAGGTTAGATACCTTACTTAATTATTCCGTACGGTCAATTAGGTTCGTATGATAGGAGAAAAATTAGTAAAATTGCTCTGAATCATCATGAGTCAAGATGTGTTAAACGTCTTCTTGTGTTAGAGAAAAGAAGGGATATCTTTTGTGTTTAAAGCTCATTTTTGTCTAAGGAATTAAAAATACTTTGGGCGTGACGACGTATGGCTTCTTTCTTCTCTTGGGGCATTTTATCCCAGGTTGTATATGTATAAGTCAATCGGCGATTATAGCGTAACTTATCCCCATTTCTGTCTAAAAAATCCCAATAAAGGGCATTAAATGGACAGGCATTTGGCCCTACAGTTTTTAATGGATCATAAGGACAACGCTCGCAAAAGTTGCTCATACGATGAATATACTTACCACTGGCGGCATAAGGTTTGCTCCCCATCCGACCGCCATCGCCAAACAGAGCCATGCCTAGGGTGTTGGGAAGTTCGACCCAATCATAAGCATCACTGTATACCTCCAGATACCATTGACAAACCTCCTGGGGAGAAATACCTGCTAGAAGGGCAAAGTTTCCTGTCACCATCAATCTCTGGATGTGATGGGAATAAGCATGTTCTTGGGTGTGGCGCACGGCTTCTGCGATACAAAACATGCGGGTTTTTTTGCCCCAATAAAAGTCAGGCAGGGAACGGTTGGCCTCAAAAAAGTTCATTGACGCATAATCAGGCATGTAAAGCCAATAAATGCCGCGAACATATTCCCTCCAGCCTAAAATTTGTCGAATATATCCTTCTACGGCATTGAGGGGGGCTGCTCCCTTATGGTAGGCTTGTTCCGCCATGCGACATAACTCGAGAGGAAGAAGCAGGCCTGCATTAAGATAGGTGGAAAGCAAGGAGTGATAAAGATAGGCTTCTCCTGCAACCATGGCGTCTTGGTAATCGCCAAAAGAGGGCAATAGTCGTTCTATGAAGTGATGGGCTTCTAAAAGGGCTTGTTCCCGGGTCAGGGCGTAATAAAAGGGATCCAAATTGCCAAAGTGGCGGGAAAATTGATCTCTGACTAAAGCCAACACGTCCTTGGTTATCTGATCTTTCTTATGACTCAGTCTTTTGGGCGAACTCATCCCTTCCTTAGGTGGTTTTCGATTCTCCCGATCATAGTTCCATTCCCCCCCAAGGGGCTGACCCTGATCATCCATTAAAATGTTATAGCGTTGCCGCATCTCTCGATAGAAAAATTCCATGCGTAATTGTTTTTTGCCCTTGGCCCATTGTTTAAATTGAGGGATAGAGCATAAAAAGCGATCATCTTCTTGAATCTCAACCGGTATGGATAATTTATGTCCAAGAGTTTGGGTTTGATCTAATAACCGCCATTCACTCGGCATGGTCATAACCAACCGTTGGGGATTTAAGTCTTCAACAGCCCGCTCAATTTCTTGAAAAAGATCACCTGTGTTGGCGGGATCAGTAAGAGTTACATAGCGAACACGGATACCTTGTTCCTGGAGTTGCTGACTAAAATGGCGCATGGCACTCCATAAAAAGGCCAATTTTTTTGGGTGATGCTGGACATATGTCGCCTCACTTCTGGTCTCACAGAGCATGACCACATCCTCTTGAAGATGAATGTCTTGAAGAGCCGAAAGACTTTCAGAAAGCTGATCAGAAAAGACAAAGCGTAAGGTCTTGGTCATGATTTAGAGCCACTCTAAGCGTAAAAGATTGAGGGTTAGGTTTTACGTTTTTTTGTAAATTAATAATATTATCTAAACTATAGCATGAGGGAATGCATAGAGATAGAAAGAGGTGAAATTTTTAAGGGATTTCGCCCTGATTTGTCCTATTGATGGATAGGCGGGACCTCATTATAAAATAGGAAAGGGAAGGTGCAAGCAAGCAGCTCACACTTTCTGGGATAAATGTGGTTAGTCATTGGCGATGCGTGCAGATCCCCATCCGTAATTCAAACGATCAGGATTTTTATCACTTTCAGGGATGGTCTGCGACACATTAATGTGAAGGTTATGATGAGAAACAAGGGAATTCTGAAGATACATTGTACTAGGTAAGTGTGAGTCAAGAGCACCTACGATGCGATAAGAGCTTGCTAAGTTGGGAAAAATTCTATCTGCAAGTTCTTTTAGTATATTTGGATTGTTGTTGCGAGAAATAAAATACAGTTTTGCAGCCTCTCCAGAATAACCACTTTTGACCATTTCATGGAATGGTGTCAGTCTGCATATTGAGTATCTATCGTTCCAAATGATGTGAACGGTCGGCTCCTCTTCTAGGGACTGTTTTGCAAGGAATGCTCTATAATACCTCTTTTCTAAACATAGGAAAGCATCTCCCCATCTAATGCAACCAAAGTCACCTCTATGATCAACAGTAGGAACGATAGGTGTTTCTTGAATTTGAGATTCGTTTTCGGTTGTTTGAGAAAGCATTTCTAGTGTAGAACTTTCAGCTGGTGTATCAATATCTTGCTCCTGCATACAAAAAGCACTACCCATGCTAAGGATCAAAGATAACAAAAGGGAGATTGTAAGGTTTTGCTTTAACATTTATTGTTCCTAAAAGCTGGTTGTAATTATGAAACTACGGTGAGGTATTTCCTCACACAGTATTTGTCAAAACGATACTTAACCAACTTTTTAAAAGATTATTCTTCAATTGTTTATGAAAATAACATTACTTTTTTCTCGTTGACTTATAATAAAATACTACGAATTGCCATTGAAGAATGGATAAGAACTCCCTTAGCTAGCAGGAGAAAGTTTGGTGGCGCGCTTTTTGGAAATTTCACAGGGACTGGATGAAGTTAAGCACGGAAAAGAAGGGATGGGCGATGGGATATAAGTCCCATCGCGTTAAGAGTTTACTTTGCAAACTTACTTAGGTCGGACAATTTTAATTGCTTTCTTAATATTATCCCAGGCAATTGACTCTTGTTTGTTCATCGTTGCATCGATGGCAGCTTCATTAAGCACAGTTTGAATTTCTGCAGGAGAGAAGCCATCGGTTGCATCAGCAATATCCTTCCCTTTAATTCCAGGTGCAGGATAACGAGTTAAAAGTTTGTCAGCAATTTCAGTGCGATCTTGACCTGAGGGCAAGCCTACATAAATATGACGATCAAATCGCCCAGAACGCACCAAGGCTTTGTCCAGGGATTCTAGATTATTGGTGGTGATGACCACAAAAATCTGTTTGTTCTTGGAAGGATCAATGCCATCGAGCTCGGTTAGGAATTGATTGACTATGCTGTGAGTGCTGGTGCCAGCATTGTTTCGATCCTTTGCGACAGCATCAAATTCATCGATAAAGATAATGCATGGGGCCACACTACGAGCGGTGCTAAAGAGATCACGAACCCGTTGGGCGCCACCATTCTCGAATTGGGAGCCATTGCAACTTATAAAGCTCAATTTAGCTTCACTGGCCAAAGCTCGGGCCAACATGGTTTTGCCTGTTCCGGGTGGGCCATGGAGCACGATTCCCTTTATGGGACGGGCACCCATTTTATCCAATTTTTCAGGGTTCTTGATCAGTTCCAAGAATTGTTTAATTTGGTCTTTTTCCTTGGAGTAGCCGCCAATGTCATTGAAACTGGTATGCAATTGTTCAGGCATGATAAATTCAAAGTTAGGAGCATTTCCACTGGCTCGGTCACCTTGTGACGCGGGGATTTTTGCCAAACTGGCCTGAAGTTTTTGGTGAGCTGATTTAAGGTGGTCCAAGGTTAGGGTTTCTTGCTTTTGACGCAAGGCAATCAAACCTGCTTCATTGGTTAAATTCTTTAAATAAGCGACAGACATACCAGCGGTTAAGTCAACCACAGGCTCTAGAGCATCTTTGTAAGGAATTTTAATCTTGGCTAAGAACCCTTTAATAAATTGTTCCCGTTCAGGCCGTTTAGGATAGCCGATGGCAATGTGACGATCAAAACGACCTGGGCGTAACAGGGCGGCATCCATGGTATCCAAATGGTTGGTTGCTGCAACCACAAATACATGGCCTTGGTTTTCCTGTATGAGTCCATCCATTTCAGCTAAAAATTGATTGACCTTTGAGACACCATCAGTAGATGAGGTTTCTCGCGCTTTGCCTATAATCTCAAATTCATCAATAAAGATAATAGATGGGGATAATTGTCTTGCCAGCTCAAACACATTGCGTATTTTCTGAATGGGGTCTTTCACCTGTCCCATGAAGTTGGGATCAGAAGGATTATGTTTATATTCACTATTGTAAAAGTAGGACCCGGTGGTGGAAATAAAAGTGGCGTTTGTCTCGCCGGCTAATGCACGAACCAGATGGGTTTTACCATTGCCGGGTGGGCCATAAAGAATCAAACCTTTAGGGGGATTAATCCCTTTTTGGGAAAACACATCAGGGGATTTAATGAATTCTAGAATATCCCGGATTTGCTCAATAGGCTCTGCCATGCCGATAATGTCTTTAAAGCTGGTATTGACTTGTTCAGGCTTAATAATGCTTAAGCCTGAATCAAGATCCCGAACCAGTGTTGAATAGTCTTGAGCAAATTTTTGCTTCTTATAGTGTTTTAAGGACTCCATAACCCGTTGTTCAGTGACCGGGCCTGATTCTGCACTGGCCAAATTGACGAGATCAATCAGTTCGTCAAACCCAAAATTTGGTGTGGCTTGAGCCAGGTCATCAATTTGTTTAGCCTCTAGAGTTTTGAGGAACAGGTTTAAAGCATCTCGGCGTTGTTCCAGATTAGGGCGCTCAATATTGATATATTTATTGAGGCGGTCAGGTTTGAGTAAGTTCTGGTCTATGAGATCAAAATGATCGGTACCGACAATGATGGCAATACCTTTGGCCTTAGCTTGCTCCAAGAAAGTAATGAATTCATCGGGAATAGAGAAGGCAGCGCTGACGCCTCCTTTAATGAGCTGTTCAACTTCATCAATAAAAATCAGATGTTTGCCAGGTGTTTTGCTAACTTCTTCTAATAGTGTATTGAGAGTTTTTTTGCCTGAAAAACCAAATTTTGCTGTACCTATATCATAGCCTGATACATGGGAAAACTGCGCTCCGATTTCTTGGGCCTTTTTCTGTGCAATCCATAATCTGCCATTGCTTTTGGGGCCATAGAGGACGATTCGATCGCCTCCCATTTTGCCTAATTTTTGCGCAGCATCAGTGATAAATTTAGATTTTTGAATGGCTTCTTGTTTATCAGCGGCAGGCAAGGAGGGGGTTTTTACTACTGGGGAGGCTGAAGGTGCAGGGATTGGGGAAGACGTTGAAACTTGAGGTGCAGGAGTTGTAACCGATTGATCCATTGAAGGAGGCGTTGAATTGGTGATGCCCAATTGTGTTTTAATCTGATCTCTTGTCTTTTCAGCTTCAGTAATACTTTTTTCTATTTCAGCTTGATTAACTCCTTCTGCTGACCTTAAAGCTTTTAAATCTTCAATGCTTTTCTCAAGATCTTGTAAACTTTTTCTCAAGTCGGGAAGTTGGGTGGCGGGCGCAGATACACTGAGGGCAGTCGATAAGCAAAATAACGACTTGATCGCTAACATTTTGATTTTATTTTTCATCGACAGATTCTCCGTTAATTTAAAGCCCAAAAGGGTATCTATTTGATCAGTTGTTGAGCTTTATTTATATTTTTCACAAATTTATTAGCTCGTTAGATATATGGACGTCAGCATAAATTGCGTCAAGGAGATTACTGCAGAAAAAAGTATTTTGGTTGTTGATAATCTTTAAGAATGTAAAAAAATTTGTTGGAGAATAAAAGCCTAGGAGATTGTCATTAAAAGATACTGAGATTCAAGATCTTTGGCTTGGAGGGAATAATATTGGAGATGAAGGAGCCATAAGATTATCCTTAAAGGATACAAAAGTTAAACTTATTCATTTAGAGGGAAATAATAGTTTCTATTCCGTTCAGCAAATGCTAAGAGCACAATATCCCCACTTTACTTTCTATTATTTATGACCTTCAAGGATTAACCTCTGTAGGAATTGATGAAATGGATGCACTGGGTCCATTTCTACATATTTCCCCCTTGTCCCCATTTCTCCTGCTCCTTGCAGGGTGAAAGAGGAAGGGTCTTAATAGCCCACCATGCTGGAAGAATAAAGATTAATACATAAAAAGCCACCCCAATGGGGCCAAATAAATAATTAGAGGCAATCAAAAGATAAGCCCCAATTACATACCCTAAAACGCGTCCCAGGGAAATGCCAAAAGCCATGCCGATAAAGCGCCCGATAACAGGAAATAAGAAGACTCTTGTTGGGTCTGTTGCAATCACAAAGGCATTGCCGGCGGTAATGACGATAATTTGGGCTAAGGTAATCATGGCGTAGGAATACGCAGTGGCTTGAAGGGTTAAGAACAGGGGGAAAATAGCAAGGATTAAAGCATAAGTTGCTAAAAGACCTAATCTCTTTTCTCCTAATAAGGGAGCCTTTTGAGCGATTAAAAATCCTGAAAGGATTTGAAAAATCATGATGGCGCCATTGTGTAGAACGATCTGAGAAGTTTCCAATCCTGTGTGTTTTTTTAAGAGCTCAGCCATAAATACGTAGCACACCCAAAACGTGGTGGCATCAAAGGAAGAAAAACCGGCGACCCTCAAGATGCTGATAAAGTAATCTTTTTGAAAGAGAATTTCTCTTAAATAAACTTGACGCTCTGTGAGTTGATAAAGCTTAAATTCCTTCGTTTCACTTAAATTGTAACGCATTAGTAGACCTGCAATCCCGATCACAGCGGCAATTTGGAAGGGGAATCGCCAAGCACTTTCAGCAGCTAAGAGATGAAGACTAAAGGTGATGACTAAGGCTGCAATCACACCGCCAGAGATAATGGTGGCATTATACAAAGCGCTATAAAAGAATCTTTTTTCATAGGGAACACTCTCCATAAGATAAATAAGCGCACCAGAGGCCTCGCCACTGCAAGAAATGCCTTGAAAAAATCGAAGAATGAGTAGAGCAAGGGAAGCATAGATACCGGCTTGGGCATATACTGGTAATATACCAATAAAACCGGTGGCCAATAACATCATGGTAATGGAGATATACAAAGCTGGTTTTCGCCCAAGCTTATCTCCGATATAACCAAACATCAACGCACCTACGGGACGGGCCAAGTAATTGACTGAAAATCCTGTGGCAGCAAAAAGACTTAAAGCCACTGGTTCATGGGTCGGGAAGAAAAGGGGGGTTATGATAATCATCATGTGAACATACATAAGACTGTCGAAATATTCTAAAGTATTACCCCATAAAACGGCGGCCACTTGTTCCTTGTCCATGGGGGATTCTTCTAGGCGATGAGGTGAGGTGGGAAAGTTTGCTTGATTTAAACCCATGTATATCATCACTAACCTGAATAGATATTCCTTTTTCTACATCAGGATTAAATCCGTTAACCAAGTGAATTATAGATAAAATGTCCTGTGGAATACCCGAAGAAGATGTATTAATGCGTCAGATATATATAAAAAAACCCCGAAAGAATCGGGGCTTTATAGGGTATTTTACGGAAACTTAATTAGACAGCAGCAGGTGCACGTTTTACGATAAGTTTTTTAAGCTTTGCGATTTCAGGTGTCAATTTTGTGGAAGAAGCCTTCGTCAGGTACGCATCCAAACCACCGTGAAACTCAATTGTACGAATTGCATTGGTGGATAAGCGCATGCGAACTCGACGTCCAAGAGCTTCACTTACAAAGCTAACTTCTTGCAAATTTGGCAAAAAGCGCCGACGGGTTTTGTTGTTTGCGTGGCTTACATTATTTCCAGTTAATACGCCTTTACCAGTTATTGCACACCGTCTTGCCATACTATAAATCTCCAATAAAAACAAATAAGTTAAACAACTCTTATCCAAATCAAGATAAAAAATCAAGCGTTAAACATTGTTTTTTAGGAAAGAGTATAACTTTTCTCCTGTTTGCTCCATAAATTGTTGGCATGCAACACGGGGCAGGAGGCCTTTTTGGCTCATTAACTGGCTTACCTCTTGCAATTTTTGATGGAACTCAGGGTGATCGTTGATGATTTCCATTAATTGATGGTGGACTAATCTCTTAAAGTATATTTTTTGTTGGGTAAGTCTAAGTGCTTCAATATCTTTTTGACGATAGTATGCTGTAATATGAGTCCAAAGCCCTTCCATGCCTAGGGACTCTTGAGCTGAGCATTTGATTACTGGCGGAATCCATCCGTTATCCGCTGAGCTTCGATTCAATAAGGCAGCTTGATAATTTTGGTGAGTTAATTCTGCTATTTCTTTCAAATCTCCGTCCCATTTATTAACCGCAATCATATGAACCAATTCCAGAATCCCTTTTTTTAATCCCTGTAATTCATCTCCTGCGGCAGGAGATAAAACCAAGATAAACATATCCACTACATCAAAAGCATCAACTTCATTTTGACCAATTCCAATAGTTTCTAAGAGAATCACGTTAAAATGAGCTGCTTCTAAAAGAGAGATGATGTCTGGCGTGTAGGGAGCAATACCTCCTAAGAAATTTTTAGTGGAAGAGCTTGGCCGGATAAAGGCTTCAGGTGAACGACTAAGGTGCTCCATGCGGGTTTTATCACCCAGAAGGGCACCGCCGGAGGACGGGGATGTGGGATCAATGGCCAGTACGGCTACACGATGGCCTTGTTGAATCAAATAGAGGCCAAGAGCTTCAATTAATGTAGATTTTCCAGCTCCTGGAGGTCCAGAAAGTGCAATCCGATAGGTTTGATTTTCTGGTTTTGGAAGTCCTTCAAGGAGAGTGGTGGTCAGATTTCGATCCTTGGGATGAGAGGACTCAATAAGAGTAATTGCTTTGCTGATAGCCCGCCGATCTCTTAATGAAATGGCCTTTAATAATGAATCGACGGAGGTAAGATGCATTTTATTTAAAATTTAATCTCAAATTAACCATTCTTACATATTTTAGATGGTATAGTTCGGATAGGAAAGGCAATATTGAAGATCCCATGTCGAAATCACAAATCATCCGGATTGGTATCGGTGTTGGCATTGTTGTCTTAATTTTGTTTGTCTACGTTCCCCGATTTATCTTTACTTATAGTGTGAATGCGGTCGTCAGTGCACGCCAATTTACCGTTACGGCTCCTATCCCTGGCATGGTCAAACAAGGTCCCCCACTTATTGGTGCCGAATTATACAAAGGTGAAACTATTGTGACTTTGGAAAATCCGACCGTTGATCGGGTAAAGCTTGAACAGCTAATTATTGAGGAAAATGGCCATGCGGAGCGGGTTTCAGCTCTCGAACAGGAAGTGCAAAGTTTAACTAAGCTTAAAGAGCAGATTGGCTTGAGTCGAGATATGTATTTTAATTCTCTTAAGGAGAGAACCAGCCTTGAACTCAGAAAAAGTGAGCAACGTCAGCGGGAACTTCTGGCAACTTTATATGAAAACAGAGCTGAACTAAAACGAAAAGAACACTTGGTTCAAGCAGGACATGTATCACGCTCTGTTTATGATAATTCTAAATATGATTATGATCGAGCTGCCCAAGCCGTGGACCAGGCCGAATCAGAAATAAAAAACTTGCTGGCAAAGCTCAAAGCCTTGAATGAAGGGGTTTACGTGAATACGGATGGTCGTACGGATGCCCCTTATCACATACAGCGCTATGATGAAATATCCATTCGACAAGCAGATATTGAGTCTAAAATTCGTGAATTCAAGATAAAACTTGAGGCTATTCGGGCGACTAGAGTGGGGGAAGAAAAGCGCATAAACGAATTAAGTAAACATGCGGTTGAGTCTCCTGTGAATGGGGCTATTTGGCGCGTCTTCGTTGCTCAAGGAAGTTATGTGGACATCAATATGCCGATTGTGGAAATGATTGATTGCAGCAATGTATATGTTAATGTCAGCTTGCCTGAGCGTTTGTTTGAAAAAATTTCACCTGGTCAAAAGGCTCGAATTCGCCTTTCAGGATCTTCTGAGCAAATTATAGGTGAAGTAACCTCCATTAGAGGAGGCGCGGTTGATCCTAAGACGGCTGGATTCATGGTTGGGTTGAGTCAGATTAATCGTCAACGTGAAATGGAAGTTTTGGTACGAATCAATGAAGGGGATCTCAAGCAAGAGAAGGGAGATTTTTGTCATGTGGGCCGTACAGGTGAAGTAACCTTTATTGACAGTGAATGAAGAGGTGAGAGTTGGATATCATCTCTAATTATTATCCGTTCATACTATCCGTTGCGTTTGTCTTGTTTGCTTTTCCCTTTCTAGATAATAAAGATAAGATTGCACGTACATTTATCATTATACTTACCTTAACTTTAGCTTTTCGTTATCTCATGTGGCGCCTTATTTCTACAGTGTTACCTGGTAGCGGTTGGACTTTTCCAGGAGTTTGGCTGTGGATTTGTTTGGTCGTTGAGGTATTAGCTTTTTTTGAGTCCTTTGTTTTCCTGTTAATAATGTTAAGAAGAGCAGATCGTAAAAAGCAGGCCGATCGATATGAACACTATCTTCGATCATTACCAAAAGATGAGCTGCCAACAGTTGATGTTTTCTTGCCAACCTATAATGAGGGGTTAGAAGTTCTAGAGCGTTCTATACTAGGATGTCTTCACTTAGATTGGCCAAAGGAAAAATTAAAAGTGTGGGTCCTTGATGATGGGAAAAGAGATTGGCTGAAGGATTATTGTCTTGAGAAAGGGGCAGGATATATTAGGCGTCACTATAATGAGCATGCAAAAGCGGGTAACTTGAATCATGCTTCTGACTTGACCAATGGAAAATTTATTGCCGTTTTTGATGCTGATTTTGTTCCTTATCGTCAATTCTTATATCGAACCATCGGCTTTTTTTCTGACCCAAAGGTAGGTATTGTCCAAACACCTCAGGCTTTTTTTAACAAAGATTTTTATCAAGCCAACTTACATTTGTATGATTCAACGCCCGATGACCAACGGATCTTTTTTGATGTGATGATGCCGGCGCGTGATGCATGGGATGCGGCGTTTTGGTGTGGTTCTTGTAGTGTGACGAGAAGAGAAGCAATTGAAGCTGCAGGAGGGGTGCCCACGCATTCTGTCACTGAAGATTTAACTACTACATTAACCATGTTGCGTCATAATTATGTAACTCGATATTTAGGCGAAAAATTAAGTCATGGTCTGGCTCCTGAGTCTCTAGAAGGATTAAAACTTCAAAGGGAGAGATGGTGTCGAGGAACTATTCAAGCCATGTACTCTAAAGAAGGTCCTTTTGGCCCTGGTCTCAGTTTTGTTCAAAGACTGCTCTTTTTGCCGATTCACTGGGTTTTTAGCCCTATTGGTCGTTTAATGAGTTTTGTGGTGCCCATTGTCTATTTGTTGATGGGCGTCCCCGGATTGGTTATACAGCATTATTCCCAACTTTTTAATTATCACGCTCCTTTTCTGGTCTTAAACTTTTTTACACTATTGTGGCTTGCGCCCCGCCATTACATTCCTTTTTTGAGTACAGCGATCTTGTCCTTAAGCTCCATTCAAATTATTCCTAATATGTTAAAAAGTCTGGTTATGCCATGGGCTCAAGCTGCAAAGAAGTTTAGTGTCACTCCTAAAGGGAGTGATAGTCGCAAGAGAGGGATTCACACTTATTCTTTTAGCATAAGTCTTATTATTTTTTGTCTCACCTTATTTGGACTCTATCTTAATATTTTTACGGATTTAGGGGGTGGAGCGGATAAAGGGTTCTTTCCAATTGCCGCCGTTTGGAGTTCTTTAAACTTAATTTTAGCAGGAATTATGATTTTGCTCAGTGTTGAGCATCCCCGTTGGCGTGTTGATGAACGCTTTGTGGTTAATCAGCATTTTTTATTAAAGTTGGGGGATAAGAAAGTTATGGCCTATTTGAAGGAAATTTCACTTGGAGGATTTTCCATGGTTTTACCCACTGAGATTCCTATCACCAATACAACTTCTAATTTATTGCTTATGGATGACGTGGGCGAAGTTCCTTTCAAGGTGGTTTGGCATAAAGGGCAAACGATTCATTGTCGATTTGAAGATTTATCACCCCTTAATCGGGACCACCTCATCCGGCATATTTATACCGGACGCTATGATAATGGGGTTGAATTTAAATCTCATAAGCATTGGATACGGGATTTGTGGAACCGGGCTTTTGGTCAACATGATCATATTTACAAAAAACGCGAAAATTGATCGATTTTGTTAGCCCCCTCTTTGTTTGCAGGAATAAATCTGAACTAAGTATTTGGTTTAGCAAATTGAGGGTTCAGGAAGAGGGGATGAGTGGTGGTCCACAATCTTCCAACCATTCGGTGTTTTACGATAGGTAAAACTAAAGCGAGCTGGAATTTCCCTTGTTTGGCCATCTTTTCTGACAATGAAGGTGTAGGTGCCGCTGTTAATAGCCATTTCATCAAAAATACGGATCCGACATTCATTAATTTGAGCTGATAATTGGCCTTGTTGCTTGAAAAGACTAAAATATTCGCGGCGTTTATCATGGTTGTCCACCAGTACGGGAGAAATGGTGGGGTGTAAAACGGCTTCAGAGTCGTAAAGGGTTAATATATCATCAACCTCATTGGTGCAAACAGTGTTAATCCAAAGATCTAACAATTCTTTTATTTCAGTTTCAACAGTAGGTTGACGCTGCAAGAGGGGGCGATGGGTATCGAGTCTTTGCATGGTGCCTCCTTCCATTGAATTTTGATAAATGATTTCATCTAATTATTATATAGGCTAAAGATAAGGATAAGGGAAATTAATAATATTAATCTGAACTATAAACTTTTTATATAGATGTTGAGGTGTGATGCAAAAGAGAGATCAAGACGGATCTTATTTCATAGTGTCGAGATTTTTATGAAATTTTTTACTCTGTAATTTGCGATATCCAAGGAAAGTTCTGCTGCATTTTCAAATGAAAATATTGACTTAGGGGGGAGTAAAGCTTCGCAATGATATGTTGATTAAAGGACACTTGATCAAAAAATAAAGGTTGAAGAGTTTAAAATCTTAGAGTGTAGCAAACCCACCTTTTCGTGCTTATATAGTTGAGGGAATCTATTGCGATCTAGGATCAAAAGTCTTAGGTTATAGGGGAGCTATTTTTATTCAATAAATAAGGTTTGGTATGTTTCAAAATCTCTCTCAACGGTTAACTGGCATTTTAGATAAGATTCGTGGCCGGGGTGCCTTGACAGAAGCTGATGTGCTGACAGCATTGCGAGAAGTACGTGTCGCTCTTCTTGAAGCTGATGTGGCGCTACCTGTAGTCAAACAATTTATTGAGGGAGTGAAAGAAAAGGCGGTCGGTCAAGAGGTTATTCGCAGTGTGACCCCTGGACAGATGGTGGTGAAAATTGTTCATGACCATTTGATTGAAATGCTAGGGCGAGAAAATGAACCGATTAACTTATCTACCCAACCTCCTGCGGTTATTCTTATGGTGGGGCTACAAGGCTCAGGTAAAACCACCAGCTCAGCCAAATTAGCCAAGTTCTTAACACAGAAGATGAACAAGAAGGTTCTTCTTGCCTCATTGGACGTCTATCGTCCTGCTGCTCAACATCAATTGGCCACCCTGGGTCAGCAATTAGATATAGCCACATTACCTATAGTGGACGGCCAAAAGCCTCTGGAAATTACTGATCGCGCACTTATGACCGCACGGGCACAAGGTGCTGATGTGCTGATTTTGGATACAGCAGGCCGTCTGCATATAGATGACGACTTAATGAGTGAGGTTGCAGAAGTTAAAGCCAAAGCCAAGCCGATTGAGACATTTTTGGTCGCGGATGCTATGACAGGACAAGACGCGGTCACAATTGCACGCGAGTTTCATGAGAAAGTTGCCATCACTGGAATTATACTAACTCGTGTGGATGGAGATGCACGCGGTGGGGCGGCGTTATCCATGCGTTCTGTAACAGGGTGCCCCATTAAATTTATGGGAATGGGGGAAAAGTTAGATCAGTTGGAAGCCTTCCAATCAGAACGAATCGCAGGTCGCATATTAGACATGGGCGATATCGTCAGTTTAGTGGAAAAGGCAGCTGAGGTTGTCAATCAAGAAGAAGCTGAAAAGCTCGCTCAGAAAATGCAAAAAGGCCAGTTTGATTTGAATGATATGGCCAAGCAATTGGAGCAAATGCTTAAAATGGGTGGATTGGGAGGTATTCTTAATATGTTGCCTGGCGTCGGCCGAATTAAGGATAAACTTAATGAGGTGGGAATGGATGATAAAATTATTCGTCGTCAAATTGCCATCATTCGTTCCATGACCAAAGTGGAACGGCGTCAGGTGAAGATTCTTAATGGTTCACGGCGCAAGCGCATTGCTTCGGGAGCTGGAGTGCCTGTTGCTGAGGTGAATCGTTTGATAAAACAATTTGAACAGATGCAACAGGTCATGAAAAAAGTTGGTAAGATGGGTAAAAAAGGCTTCATGCGTTCAGGCCTTAAGGGACTGTTTGGCGGATAATTTTTTAACTTTCTACAATTTTAAAAGGAATAAATATCATTTATTTTTATGGGTGAGAGACTTTTGTCACTGATTTTGCACGATTTTTATTGATGAAAAAGTAATTGTGCGATAGATGATATAACAATTATGTGTGGAAACATTTGGAGTAATATTTTATGGCATTAAAAATTCGTCTAGCTCGTGGTGGCGCTAAGAAGCGTCCTTTCTATCGTATTGTTGTGGCAGAAGCTTCTGCACCACGCGACGGCCGCTTTGTAGAAAAGTTGGGTACCTACAATCCTTTGTTGGCTCATGACCATGCTGAGCGGATTGTTTTAAATAAGGAACGCATTCAACATTGGCTCGATATTGGCGCTCAACCAACCGATCGAGTTTATGGCTTTTTAGCCAATGCGGGTTTGGTTCAAGCAAAACCACGCGCACAACAAACCAAAAAGTGCTTACCTAAGAAGAAAGCTCAAGAGCGTATGAAAATGGAAGCTGCAGAACGTGAAGCTGCCGCTCAAGCAGCTGCCCAAGCCGCTGAATAATTTTTGAGCTTCCTGAAGATGAATAAACAACCAAGAATTCAGGAAGCTTCCCATCAAGTTTGTTTGGGGGTTATTACGGGTCCCCATGGCATTCGGGGAGCCGTTAAAGTTAAAACCTTTACGGTTAATCCTAAAGATATTATTGCCTATGGTCCGTTAATTGATGACCAAGGTCAAACTTATCGTTTAAAAGTTCTTTCCCAATCTGGCCCTGATATTTTAGTCGTTCACATAGATGGCATTAAAGACCGCAACCAAGCAGAATCTTTGCGCGGACAGCGCCTTTATGTCGATCGTAATGCTTTGCCGACACCGAGTGATGAAGATGAGTTTTATTATTCTGATCTCATTGGCTTAAGAATTATAACGCCAGAAGGGCATAGTGTTGGTTCGATTAAGACCGTAAATAACTATGGAGCGGGAGACTTTCTCGAGGCTGTCAGCGAAGACGGTAAACTCATTACCATTCCTTTTAGAAGAGAGGCAGTTCTTAAGGTAGATCTCACTTTAAAACAAGTGATTGTGGAGCCTGAATTTATCTTGTCTGCAAAGTAGTGTCTCATGCAAACCTGGCATACTACTATTCTTACCCTCTTTCCTGAGCTTTTTCCTGGACCCTTAGCTTCCTCTTTAACAGGCAAAGCTTTAGAAAATCAATTGTGGTCACTGGATGCCATTCAAATCCGCGATTTTGCTTACGATCGCCATAAAACCGTAGACGATACGCCTTATGGTGGTGGAGCAGGGATGGTGTTAAAGCCAGATGTCGTTGATGCAGCTGTCATGGCTGCCCGTATGCGTGGAGCGGGCCGTCCGATCGTGTACCTTACTCCTCGAGGAAAACCCCTTACTCAAGAGCTTGTTCAACATTTTGCTTGGCATGGGCCAGGGCTCATTATCCTTTGTGGTCGGTATGAAGGGATTGATGAGCGTGTTATTGGTCATCATCATATGGAAGAAGTTAGTCTGGGGGATTTTATTTTAACAGGAGGTGAGCTGGCTGCTTTCCCCCTTATAGATGCCTGTGTACGTTTGCTTCCCGGCGTGATTGGAAAAGAAGAATCTCATCAGCAAGAAAGCTTTTCTCAAATATTATTGGAGCATCCCCATTATACCAAGCCCCAAATTTGGCAAGGTCACAGCGTGCCTGAAATTTTACTCTCAGGAAATCATCAAAAAATTGCCCAATGGCGCTTGGATAAATCAGAAGAGGTGACAAAACAACGTCGTCCTGATCTTTGGAATAAGTATTGTCAGATGAAGAACGATCAAGATTCTGCCTTTAAAAAAAGATGAATGAGTAACCTCGTGCTTTGTTTTTTCACTCTTCAAAATAAATAATGTGATTTCCTTCTTGGAAAACGTCAGCAAAATCAGTATATTATCACCAACTGGTAAAATAAGATCGTGCTTAGTGACTGCTACTAAGCGATCAGCAAAAAATCACCGTCAGGTGCCAGAACTAGCAGAAATAACACCAGAAATTAATTTTTCTGGGTAATAATCTTCAGAAATTAGGAGTAACTGTTATGAACTTGTTGCAAACATTGGAACAAGAACAACTGCAACGTCTGGCTGAAGGGAAGGAAATTCCTGAGTTTAAAGCCGGTGATACTGTTCGTGTTCATGTAAAGGTCGTCGAAGGTGACCGTGTCCGTACTCAGCCTTATGAAGGTGTCGTTATCGGCAAAAAGAATCGCGGCCTTCGCTCATCATTTCGTGTGAGAAAAATTTCTTATGGTGAAGGTGTAGAGCGAGTATTTTCCCTCTATTCTCCTAATATCCGTGTAGAGGTCCTTCGTCGCGGTATTGTTCGCCGTGCTAAGTTATATTACTTGCGCACCCGTACTGGTAAAAGTGCTCGTATCGCTGAAATGCGAAATACTTCTGAAGCAAAAAAATAATAAATTTTTAAACTATATTCATTTAAGCCAGGGTTTTTCCTGGCTTTTTTTGTATCTATGGTTTTCACTTGAGGTCAATCTAAACCTTCCAATGGCAATTCCAATAGTTAATTAATTTGAAAATAGATTAGAAAGAAAATTAAGGAGATAAAAAAAAATCCCACCTTGGTGGGTGAGATTTTTCAAAGTTCTAAGTTTTAAGAAAGACTTATTAAGCTTGATCTTCGCTTCCAGCTTTTGGCTTGTGTGCAAGAGCTTCTTCTTCAGATTGGGCAACAATAACATTAACCATGACAGAGACTTCAGGATGCAATGTTACTTTTGCTTGGTGCAAACCAATAGTTTTAATAGGTGTTGTTAATTCAACTTGAGAACGTGTAACGGTAAAACCTTGATCTGTCAATCCCTTGGAAATGTCACTGGAGCGTACAGAGCCATAAAGAAGACCTGTTTCACTGGCTTGACGAATCAGAGTGATGCAAGCTCCTGACATTTTCTGAGATACATAAGCTGCATCTTCTTTGCGCTTTAAGTTGGCTGCTTCCAACTGAGCTTTCTGTTGTTCAAAATATGCTATATTGCCTTTTGTGGCGCGCATAGCTTTTTTTTTGGGTAATAAAAAGTTACGAGCATAGCCAGGCTTTACTGTAACCACTTGGCCCATTTGACCAAGCTTTTCTACACGCTCTAATAGAATGACCTGCATTCCAAACTCCTAGTCTAAATCTTTGTTCACAATTAACCGCTTTTTGATGTTGATTGTTGGTTCTAATACCCCTAATGCAACAACTATAAATGATGGCCATAATAGTAAGACACACATCACAATGAGAATGCCAAACCATAGGCGGCCATTTTCAAATTGACCTAGCCAACAACTAACCGTACTTAACCCAAGAAAAAATAAAGGTAAGCACGACACTAACATCATATTTTTGCCAATAAAAGCAAAGATTTGTCCATCTGTCAATAAAAGCATGAAAGACGCGACAAAAACCATGTCCCAAAACTCAAAATAATGACCATCGTAATCAGTGGGATAAGGGCGAAGTTGTATTTTCTTCCATTGGCACAATCTTTGGGCGACATTAAGATTAACCAAAGCCATAATACTTAAAGACAAACCCATTAGCCCAGGGAGTAAATCCAGCATAATGGGGGATATATGGTGGATAAGATCGGGTCCAACCATATTCATTAGTTTGTCTTTAATGAGGGATTGTGGATCACTGCCTTGTTGATGAATCATCGTCACTATAAAAACAATATAAATACAGCACAGGACAGCAAGCCAGGAAACGAGATAACCTGCAGGATACCATTGATATCGCTCATCAAATTTTACTTTTCTGAGGGCTGCTACAGCGATGATGGCGCAGGGAAAGATATGGGTAAGGCCAACGATTGCCGTGGCATTTCTCCCTTGACTTATGAGGATCAATGCTAAGCTGATGAAGGAGGCTACAATACCTTTATTAGCGCCCTGGCTTAAGAAAACTATGGCTATTGGCACGCATGCAAGATAGTTGGCTAAAAGAGTAATAAATCCTCCCTCTTGAGGAAGGGAAGAAAAAATGGCGGTAAGAATACCGCCTATAAAAGACATGAAATAAGGTGAGTAAGGGCGCTTATCCAGCGTCATTGATTCAACTGTTATATTTAGTCGTTAACAAATGGCATCAATGCAAGAAAGCGCGCCCGTTTAATGGCTGTTGCCAGCTCACGCTGCTTTTTTACAGAAACAGCACTAATCCGGCTGGGAATGATCTTGCCGCGTTCTGAAACAAACTTGGATAAAGAGCGAACGTCTTTGTAATCAATCTTAACACCATGAGGTCCTGAGAATGGACATGTCTTACGGCGACGGAAAAATTGACGTCTTACAGGACCACCACGGCCGTTTTCATTTCTTTCCATTGAATCGCTGCTCATGCTCCAGCTCCTTCTATTGCTGCCTCAGTGGGCATAAAGTCATCTTGTTGTTCATCATCAAAGTTACGGAAACGGTCTTCGCGGAAACCACGTTGTTGCATTAATGCAGATGGGTTAGGGTCATGAGCTTCAACGCGAACTGTTAAATGACGAAGAACATTTTCATTTAACTTCATCAAGCGCTCGATTTCCTTAATAGCCTCAGGAGATGAAGCGATATTCATCAAGACATAGTGGCCTTTTTTGTTCTTTTTGATTCTATACGCTAAATTGCGTAAACCACAGAATTCGGTTTTGCTGACCTCACCACCATGATCACGGATTACTTTTGTATAATCTTGGGCAAGGTTTTCGACTTGCGCAGGTGTTACATCCTGACGGCAAATGAAAACGGTTTCATATAAGTTCATATTAACTCCTTATGGTTGATAACTTGATTTACAAGCTTCAGCCAGGTGACCTGGCAAGGAGAATGTATCGACAATCAAAGATTGCTTGATTCTTCTCTGACACTATATATGCCTAGAATTCTATTTCAAATCAAGGAATTAATTATCATATTGTGGAATTCTAGTATTCGAAATTCATAGGGAAAAGAGAATAAAGACTATTCCAAGTGAAAGTTAATTTCGTTGTTATCGAGAGCTTCTTGGTAGACATCTCTAGCAAGGGTATATAATTTTCGCCGCTCCAGGCGAAGTTCATGGCAATGAAACTCCATTTGAAGAATAAAGGCATTGAGATTTTTCCCTCTCTTAGAGTCTAGATCTATGGGGTGGTCAACGATTTTTTGTAATTCTTCCCCAATCCAGTAAACGGAACGCAATTGAAATTGATAGGTTTTTTTGTGGGTGAGGGGGTGAGGAAAAGTGTAAAACCAGCCTTTAAAGGGCATTTCATTAAGGAAAGTCTCCTCATACTGCCAATGGGCAAAGCAAAGAGGATTCGCTAAGTTTAAGTAGGACAGGAATTTAAGAGCAACTATTTTGTTGACCTCTCTGGCTTCTTGTTTCTTCTTCTCAGTAAAATTGGGGTATTGGTGTTTAAAAAGCCTCAAATCCATGGCGAATTGATGAATGTCTTTAAGGATAGTTAGCGTTGCTAAAAAATCCTTGTTCATTAGGTTCAAGGTACTGGTCATCTTGATGTAGGCCACTTCTTGAGGTGAATAGGGTGAATCAAGAGGGCTTTCCTTGGAGCAGGATGCTGTAAGTAAGGAAAACCAGATTATCGGAATCGTCAAGAATAAGGAAAAATAAGAAGGAATCACGTTCATTCTCTCTGAGGTCAATTTTTTCAATTAATCAAAGAATGTATCAAGTGGACCAAAGTGACATTAGTAGTGTCGAACAATACTTTCCTGTATTAACAATTTTGAGGTGTATCACTCTTGCTGAAAAAACACTTTGGATAGAGTAATCTGTCCCGCGCACTCTTTTTTAACTGTTGAAAAAGTTAGATCTCATAATCTAAAACCATAAAAATTTAATATAACTAATTTTATCTGCTTAAAATGAATTGTAAAGATAAAACTTGAAAAAGTATTGTGGATGGAAGTGGGGGTACCTATTGGTCTCTTAAAAATTAAGAGTCTTTTCAAGGTTTCAAGATAGTTAATTATAGTTGAAGGCAAGTAAAAGCCGCTGCAAAACGAGCGGCTTTAAATCAGTTTAAGCGGCGAGCGCTTTTTGAGCTTGGTCAACGATGGACTTGAAGCTGGTTGGCTCAGTCATGGCAAGGCCAGCTAGAACCTTACGGTCGATCGCAATACCTGCTTTATCTAAACCATTAATAAAACGAGAATAGGTCAAACCATATTCACGAACAGCTGCATTGATACGTTGAATCCAAAGAGCACGGAAATCACGCTTTTTGTTGCGACGATCGCGATAAGCGTATTGTAATGCCTTCTCAACCCGTTGAAGGGCGGGGCGATAACATTTGCTTGAGCGACCACGATAACCTTTTGCTAGCTTGAGAACTTTTTTATGACGGGCATGGGTTGTCACACCTCTTTTTACGCGAGCCATAGTTACCTCCTAAACGTGGAAATAGTGTCGACGAACTTTTTTGGCATCACCTTCAAACATGATGGTCATACCCCGTGCGTCGCGGATGAACTTGTTGCTGCGTTTTCTCATGCCATGGCGTTTGCCGGCTTGACCCATTTTGACTTTACCAGAGGCAGTCAAACGGAAGCGCTTCTTAGCACTGCTTTTTGTCTTTAATTTGGGCATTTTACTCTCATAAAATAATAATGTTAATAAGTCGGTGGATAGGCATGCCCAGTCTGTGTTGACCTCGCCAGGCCACCATTAGCATCATAAATACAATAAATTTAACACCTTTTGCAAGAGTTCTTATATACTAAAAGGGATTTTGTGAATAAAGGGAATAACAGACATTACGAAAGTGCATGTAAAGAGCTCCGTTCTGGCGTTAGATACTGAGTTTATGCGTCAGGAAACCTATTGGCCTCAACTTTCTTTAATTCAGTATCATGATGGTGAAAAGGCTGTCATTGTGGATGGGCTAAGCCAAGATTTAACCTTCCTCAAAGATATTCTTTTTAATCCTGACATCACGAAGGTGATTCACTCAGCCCGTCAGGACTTGGAGATTTTTTATCAATTATGGGGTGAGGTGATTTATCCCATTTTTGATACTCAGATTGCCGCTCAAGTTTGCGGTCTTGGTCAGGAAATGAGTCTTTATCAATTGGTTAAAGATGTTTTAGGCATAGAGCTGGAAAAAAGTGTTCAGTTTTCAAATTGGCTTAATCGACCCTTGACTGCGACCCAGCTGGCTTATGCAGAGCAAGATGTTACGTATCTAATCCCTCTTTATCAATATTTGAAGAAGCATTTAGAGGATCAAAGTAAATATAATGATTTCTTGAAAGCCCAAGAGGGACTCTTAAGGCGCGAGAATTATGAAGTCCAACCCCAGAAAGCATGGATGCGGGTGAAAGGGCACAGACAATTATCAGCCTCCCAATTGATTTGGTTAAAAGTTCTTGCTGCGTGGCGTGAGATTGAAGCCTCAAAACAAAATAAGATTCGGCGTCTGATCTTATCCGATGAAGTATTGATTAAGGTCGCTATATGGCAACCAAAAAGACAAGAGAAACTAGCAAAAATTCTCACAAAACTCTCCCAAGATCAGATTGCAGATCTTTGGTTGAGGATTGAAGAGTCTGAAATTATCTAAAAAAACAATAAATATATATATTATCATCAAAAAGCAATTTAACGATAAAATAATAACAATTTAATTAATATTTAATTATTGTAATTGAAGAAAAATGTAATTACATAACTATCAATCGTTTTAAAGTTTTGAGGGTTTGTAATGTTTCGCAATGTATTTTTAGTTAGTTTGTTGGGGATGCCTATGATGGTTTTTGCAGCAGACGATAGAGCTTATCCATCAGAACGTTCCTCCTCTTCAAGTCCAGGATTTCAACGCGCTATACAGCATGTGAAAAAAAAAACAAGAAGAATCTGAGAAGCGTAAAGTTAATTTTGATGATTATCGTAAAAATCTTGAGCACTATGGTGAGTTTAAGGACATACCTTATGAGACGGCTACAAAACCAGAGAATTGGTCAGTTAAAGAGCTAAGGATTATTCTTGCCAACCTTTCTCCACGAGCCGATAAAAATATTTGTTTACTCCCCTATAAGAAAGGATTTGTGGAGTTTTGTAGTCATCGATTAAAAAAAGGGTTTGATATTCCGGAAGATGCAAAAATTAAGGTTGAGAGTGAAATAGAGGACTCATGCTTAAGGTATTACGATGGATTAGTTCACCTAACAGGCATAGATAAACCTTATTCTTTTCATGTTACGATAGTGAAGCTTGAAGTAGAGAATAAAGATAAGAAGAAGCAAGCTCAACTCACATTTAAAAAAGATATTGTAAAGATAACAAGACATCAGAAACACTTATCAATAACGCCTGAGGAAGAACAAGAAAAATTAGCAGATCTCGAGAGAAAACTACGTGAAAGGCAAGAAGGGAGCAAGGCCAGCGTCAAAACACCTGAGGTGATGCAGCCTAGAATACCTTCTCCTATGGCAAGTCCAAGAAAACCTTCGGCTAGTGTGGTTGCCAGCCCCCAAGATTCATATGAGCAAGAAGACAGGAAAGATAAAACAAGTCCTAGCAAATCTTCTCCCCGTGCTGTATCCAGCCCGCAAGATTTGTATGACAAAAAGGATAAAAAAGATAAAAAAGCACAAAAATTGATTCGTAAAAACCGCAGCCAAAGTGTCAGCAATCTACAGAAGATGCAATCACTGCGCATGGCGCAAGGTAAAATGTTGGCAAAGCAGGCTTCCTTGAAGTCTTTGCAAAAAGCAAAGTTAGAGAAATCTTCCAGAGATAAATCTCCCAAAAAGGATGACAAATCACCAAAGAAGGATAACAAGTCCCCAAAGAAAGAAAAACAAAAGGAAGGTCAAAACCAAGGCGACTAGCTTTTACCTTTTAGCAAAAAGCAAATGGTTAACTTCAAGAGCGTAAAGCTCATCGGAAACCTTACCTAAACGAGCCGTCAACTCTAAAAGACGGCTCACAAACACCACCGCATCATAGGATACCGCAGGTATTTTGGCAGCCAGATTATAGATAACTTTATTGTGATGATGGTCACGGTTAATGTCAAAGTGTCGAGCGTATCCCTGAGCAGCCTTCGGTTTGGATGACTTTTTTAAAATGTCTGCCAACGGATCAGAAGCGCCATAAGTTCCTCCTTCAAAGAAACCAACAAGAGCTGTAAAGGCTAGTGGACAAGTTTGTGCAGCTTTTTTAAAGGCTTCCATGAGGATTACTGTTTGTGAATAAGGGGCAATTTGAGAAGGGTCATCGCAATCAAGGATTTTTAAGGAAGATGACATGAGTTTGTCATGTCCTTTTTCTTCCTCAATGAATTGATTAATTGCCGAGGTGCCTTGAGTAAAGGTTGTAAGAGCCAAGGGGCAATATTCTTGAAATTTTTCCGTAATATAATGAGTTTGTCGGATTAACTTTTTCATATACTCAAAAAAGCTAGCCTCATTTTGAACCCGTAAGGCATCGAGTCCTTGAGTAAGTTTTTCTCTATAGATGCCGCCTTCGGCATCCACGGTCAAAACCTTCCCCCACAAGAAAGTAATAACACTTAAGGGATCATAATATGGAGTTTCTGGTATCTTGCTTATCCCAGCAATTTCTAAAACATCCCATTGCCATGAGGTGAGGATATCCATGTAGTCTTGACTAAGGTTGCAACTCGGGGCAATCCAACGGATGAGATCCTCTGGAGTGGCTAAGGGAATATCTTTAATATCCATATCATCTAGTTTCTTTTCAGATGATTCTTTGGGGTGAGGAGCGTGGTAGGCAATAAAGTGATGGTTGAGTAAGCTTAAAAATTTTTGTACCCTCGGATCCCCGGGAGTGTTGTTTAAAAGTCCAATAGCTTTTTCAACCCATGGTAAGTCATCATCGGTAACTTCCACTTCTAATTCAACCCAAGGTAAATTGAGCTTGAATCTACTGGTGTCGTGAATCCAGTGTATTTCAAGTTGAGGGTATGGGTAATAAGTAACCATGATTTATTAATAATAAAGATTCAAATAATGGTCAACTTATTGTAGTCTTGCCCCTGAGTCAATGTAATATTAATTTTGTGGATGCTGTTTTAAAAATGACATTGGGTGCCTACTGTCAGGATAATGAAAAGAAATTCTTGTCCTTATCTCACTTGCTGTCTCTACAGTTTTGCCAAAGTTTTGCCTTTTACGGATTACGCGCTGCCTTTGTTCTCTATCTAACTCAAGAGTTGGCCATGAGGGATGAAGAGGCTTTAAAATTTTATGGTAACTTTATGGGCTTTCTGTATTTTTCACCCTTGATTGGTGGTATTCTGATCGATCGCTTCTGGGCCGTTGAGACCAGTATGCTGTGGGGTGTCAGTTCAACAGTGGTGGGAATGTTCTTCATGGCTATGGGTAGTCAGGAAATTTTATACTTAGGGGCAGCCTTGGTGGTTGTGGGGCAAGGATTCTTTAAACCTGTCGTACCTTTCCTTATGGATGATTCACGATACAAATCTAATTATAATAGGGAGTCCAGCTTTACTCTTTATTATATCATGATTAATGTAGGGGGCACTTTATCCCCATTATTGTGTGGCCTCATTCGCATTTGGTATGGATGGGTGGCCAGTTTTGTTTTGATGATCGTTATAGCCCTTGTTGGCCTTTATTTAGTCATAAGTATAAGACTTAAGTGTGAGTCGAAGAAGTTAGAAAAAGTAAATCTTTTCTTGGCTTTAGGCGGACTTGTAATGGGGATAACGGTTTTGTATTTACTTCTTAAATCCCCTGATGTTATTGATCGCTTGGTTGTTTTATCTTTGCCTGTTATAGGGGGGTATTTCCTATACTTACATGGAAAGTCTGACGATAAACTTAAGTTGGCCGTTGTTTTCTTGTCCCTTACCATGCTCGTATTCTTTGTGAGCTTATTTGAACAATCTGGTGGTTCTATGGCTTTATTTTTAGAGCGCCATGTAAATCGCTCCCTTTTGACAGAATGTACGATTCCTACAGTCGCATTTCAGAGTCTTAACCCGTTACTGGTTATTTTATTTGGATCAATTGCAAGTTATGTATGGTCACGAACAGACCGTCATTCTGGTGAATTTTCAGCATTATTGCGTCTTGCCCTAGGGTTCTTTTTAACCATGATTGGATTTTACATTTTATGGTTGTGCTCAGGTCAGGATATATCTTTAGAGAAAGTAAATGGCTGGTGGGTTGTTTTGGCGATTGCCTTGCAAACCTTAGGTGAATTATGCATTGTCCCACTAACTCTTTCTTTAATAACCCATCTGTCTCCTTCACAAGTTAAGGGAACAGCGATTGGTCTTTGGGCGTTATCTATTGCTTATGGTCATTACTTGGCGAGTTTGATTTCTCGCTTGGTTCACCACACATCGCCTCAACCCTTTGATTCGTTTGTGACTTTTAAGAGTATTTTCTTATTGTCTTGTCAAATTTCTTTACTTTGTGTCTGTTTTCTTTTTTTAGTGAAGATTATTTTTAAATTTTGGGGTTCAGAACAGGGTCGTACAATCTTTAAAGATACAAAATTCAAAATATAAAAATAAATCAAAATGTGTGACGTGCCTTGATGGGGATACCTATCAATACTTATATATAGATAAGACTTCCAGGGGTTTAGGATGGAATGGAATAAAATAAAATATTTTTATATTGTGGCTCTAGAAGGTGGGTTTAATAAGGCTGCTCGACGGATTAATATTTCCCAGTCTACCTTAAGTCGCGCTATAGATTTATTAGAGCATTCCCTAAAAACTAAGCTTTTTATTCGGTCAAAAGATGGCGTGACACTCACCAAAGATGGCGAAACCCTGATACGTCATGCCCGTAATATGATTATGGAAGCAGAAGACGCTATTGCTTCAATTACCATGAAAAAGCACGAAGTGACAGGGAATCTAAAGCTTGCAGTGCCACATGGGTTTGCTACCATGAGTTTGTTTCAGCATTTGATTCAATTCTACAAATTATATCCGCAAACAAAGATTACCTTAATCTGTGAGGATGAGGATTTGGATCTTAAGGTTCGAGAAGCTGATGCTAGTATTCGAACCTATGCAGAGGAAAGTGATTGGTTAATTCAAACTTATTTAACGTCAAGAATTCAACACTTATATGCTAGTCCTGCTTATCTTGCCCAATATGGTGAGCCAAAATCAGTTGAAGAGTTAGACCACCACAAGTTTATCTCTTTTGATAACCCTTATCGTCCCCTGCCATATGGTGAAATTGAATGGATTTTGAATGTAGGCCGGGAATATAAAAAAAATCCAAGAATGCCCATTATGATCGTTAATTCGGCAGAGTGCCTATATCAAGCGGCTGTTGCAGGTGTGGGGATTATTGCGCTTTCACACGATTCAGATTATTTGAAAAGAAATGAGTTGGTGCGGATTTTACCCCAACACCATTCACCTGAGACAAAAATGTATTTTACTTATCCTGAAATCCTCAAGCCTATAAAACTCATTCAAAAGCTTGAGGAATATTTGGTTGAGGTTTATAAAGGAAAATAAATTTTTGTCATTTCTTCTAAGTCAAACACCACCTAAATTAAGGTTGGGGCATACGATTTTCCTTTATGGATAGCCCCAGGTTCTAGGTGGATAAACCTTAACTTTAACAACTTTCATTTTATTCTCTTGCCGTTATCGTGTATTGCATTCATGACGTGATTTAGAAGACCTAAATTTGCGTAGCGATAAATGTGTCTTCACTTACTTATATAGTTGAATTCCAGAGAAAATTCAATCATTGAGAATCTATTTCCGTTGTTGAAAGATTTTTCATTTTTACACCTACAAAGGGTCATGCAGACATGGCCATAATGATACTAAACGGTTAATCAATTTTTTCCTGCAAAAACATTTGAATTTAAACAGTTATTCCAATAGCTTGGGCAGATAATATTTTTACCATTAATGAGGGGTAAATGCCTAAGATTCTTACTATTCTAAGCGCTTTTCTAGTGACAACAACAGTTGTGATGGGTACGGATGGGCCTGTTTTTAATAAGAGCAATTCAGATCCAGCTATCCTTTATAAAAATCTTGTAAGCCAATTTCCCACACTATCTCAAGAAGAGTTTTGGGAGCTTCATTTAACCTATGGGTCAGATCAGGAGCAAATGATTGCTGACCTAAAGCTGACTCGCGGGTCCATGAAACCAGATTTTTTTTCAACCAGTGTTCTTTCACCAGGAATGACTGGTTTGCCTCAAATGTCAGCTTTCCCATTCGCTGCTTCAGGTATGCCTGTACCTTCTTTGATCGTCTTAGAGGGGAAGGATAGAGGTGATATTGTTGCTTCTCTTTATAACCACATCCATGAAGAGATTTTATACGTTTTTTCCCCTTCAAGTGATGGTAAAGTAATTTCTTTAGAAGAACTCTTCTCTAAGCCTGGATTCAAACCATGCAACCAATTTTATAAAGCGCGATTTGAAGAATTTCTTAATGACAGGCAAATTTTACAAGAGAAGTTGAAAACTGTTTACGAAAAAGCCTTGAGCGAGTTAGGGGTCATGAGGATGACATTGAGTATGTTGAATTTAAAGATTAAAGATGCAGGTTACGGTCTACAAAAGGGTCAAATGGAATCGGGGATTGAGGAAGCCAAAAAATATGTGTTGAGAGCTCAAGAACTTTTTAACAAACATAGCATCTTTGTCCAATCAATGAAAAAGCAAATGGATCACCTCCATGAAGACAGTTTAAAAATTAAGCAACACTTAGTAGAGCTTAAAGAGAAGATCGTTAAAGAAAATTCTTAAAGTTATTCATGGTGTGATTAGAGTTGGTAATACAGGGTAAGGACTTTGCTCCTTACCCTGTTTATTATCCAGCAGCTGATTCGCTAGAAGGATTGGAGACCATCTTGGGTTTGACGGGCAGCTTAATTTCGATATGTAGTTCCTTCAACCGTTCTTTCAATACTTCAGAAGGTGCTCCCATCATCAAGTCTTGAGCTTGTTGATTTAAGGGAAAGGCAATCACTTCACGAATGTTTGGCTCATCGGCAAGTAACATGACAATCCGATCGATGCCAGGAGCGCTGCCGCCGTGGGGAGGAGCTCCAAATTTAAAGGCATTCAATAGCCCCCCAAACCGCTCTTCTACATCCTCTTTACTGTAACCCACCAATTCAAAGGCCTTGTACATGACGTCTGGAAGGTGGTTACGAATTGCCCCGGAGGAAAGTTCAATACCATTACATACAATATCATATTGGTAAGCTTTGATGGTTAAGGGATCCTGATTTTCAAGGGCATCTAATCCACCTTGAGGCATAGAAAAGGGGTTGTGAGAGAAATCTAATTGGCCTGTTTCTTCATTCAATTCATACATAGGGAAGTCGACTACCCAACAGAAGCGGAACGCATTAGGCTCAATGAGATTTAATTCTTGAGCAATCTTGGTGCGTGCATGACCCGCATATTTGGCAGCGATATTCTCCTTTTTGTCACAAACAAAGAAAATTGCATCTCCTTCACCCACTTGAGTGATTTCTTTTAAGGATGCAAGGCGTTCCTCGTTTAAAAATTTAGCAATAGGACCTTTGGCTGTTCCTTCTGAAAAAGTCACATATCCCAATCCAGCCATGCCAAGATCGCGGGACCAATCATTGAGTTTGTCAAAGAAGCTGCGAGGAAGATGTGCTGCTTTGGGCGCTGGAATAGCGCGAACAACGCCACCACTGGCCACGACTTTACTGAATATAGCAAAATCTGAGCCAGCAAAAACGGAGCTTACATCACTAATAATGAGCGGATTGCGTAAATCTGGTTTGTCGTTGCCATATTTTAACATGGAGTCAGCATAGCTAATGCGTGGGAAAGGATAAGGGGTCACGGTGCGACCACGACCAAATTCTTCAAAAATACCATGAAGAACAGGCTCAATGGCGGCAAAAACGTCTTCCTGTGTGACAAAGGACATTTCAAAATCCAATTGATAGAATTCGCCTGGAGAACGATCGGCGCGCGCATCTTCATCCCTAAAACAGGGGGCAATTTGAAAGTATTTATCAAAGCCCGCAACCATGAGGAGTTGCTTGAATTGCTGAGGAGCTTGAGGAAGAGCATAAAATCTTCCGGGATTCAGGCGACTGGGGACCAAAAAGTCACGAGCGCCTTCAGGGGATGAAGAGGTTAATATGGGGGTTTGGATTTCCATAAAACCTTGTTGGGTCATCCGTTGTCGGATAGAGGAGATGACGGCACTACGCAAAATAATGTTTTGATGAATTTTGTCCCGCCGCAAATCCAAAAATCGATAACGAAGACGGGTATCTTCAGGAAAATCAGCATTGCTGTTCACTTGAATAGGTAACATATCAGCGGCGGATTGGAGAGTGATGCTTTGAGCCTGAAGTTCAATTTCGCCTGTTGACATTTTTGGGTTCACAGTCTCTGGGGTGCGTTCAAGGACTTGTCCTAGGATGGTGATGACACTTTCGTTACGCAAGCTTTCAGCGATCTTAAAAGCAGGGCTGTCCATATCAACAACACACTGAGTCAATCCATAGTGGTCACGAAGATCTATAAATAAGAGGTTGCCATGATCACGCTTACGATGGACCCAGCCCGATAAACGAACGGTTTGTCCCGCATGGGCTTTACGTAATTCCCCACAGGTATGGGATCGATAAATGTGCATTTGAGCTCCTGAAACACTACTTGGATTGTGAAAATCTTATATTTACCCTAAAAAGCCACAGCTTACGGCGATTTGTCAAGCAATCCAAGTGGTTAATCTTACCAACCTGTGATACAGTATATCTTGTGATTAGTATTGAGGTTCTACATGGTTGATTGTGTTATTTCTGGCGGTGGACTTGTGGGTGGTATGGCGGCCATTGCTCTTGCTGAGGCGGGTTTGAGAGTGAGTGTTCTTGATCGTGAACCGCTAGACCAACTTACCAATCCAGCACAAGATGGGCGAACGACCGCCATTAATTATGCATCCCAACAGCTGATGGTCAATTTAGGTTTGTGGGATAAGATAGAGCCCCATGCTGAGCCTATCTGGCAGATTAAGGTTCTTGAAGGCGAATCACCCTGGTCTGTCCAATTTGATCATGATCGTGTAGGGCCCCATCCAATGGGGTTCATTGTTGAAAACGCTTATCTGCGCCAGGCCATTATTGAGCGTGCGCTGAGTCATGCGCATATTCGTTGGTATCCCCAAACGTACATGATTCAACAGGTTGGGGGTGAAGGAGGGAAAACCATCACTTTAAATACAAGTGAAAAATTTGATGTGCCGCTCTTGATTGTCGCTGAAGGCAAAAACTCTCCCACACGAGATGCTTTGGGGATCAAGGTTACCAAACTTCCTTATGGTCAGAAGGGAATCGTTTTTTCTATGGTCCACGAAAGGCCTCATCAAGGCCAAGCCTGGGAAGTTTTTTATCCTGAAGGCCCATTAGCATTTTTACCAGCCACGAGAGATGATGGAAGACGGTCGGGAATTGTATGGACGTTGCCTGAGGCAGAAGCTGATTACTGGTATGAGATGGGAAATGAGGCTGTTGAAGCGCATCTTTATCAGAAGTTTCCTTTTTATGGATCCTTAAAGATATCAGGAAAACGGTGGATTTTCCCTATTACTGCCCAATACGCACATAGCTTTATCAGTCATCGCACAATTTTTATTGGTGATGCTGCTCATGTTTGTCACTATGTAGCTGGCCAAGGAGTTAATTTAGGGTGGCGGGATGTAGCCATCTTAAGAGACTTGCTCTTGGATCAACGCAGATTAGGTTTGGATATGGGAAGTGCTGTGATGTTGAAGAACTATCAAAAACAACGACGATGGGATAGTCTTGCTATGGTAGGGTCAACAGATTTAACCGTGCGCATGTTTTCCAACCAATCATCTCTTTTGTATCTCTTGCGAAATGCTGGCTTGGGAGTAACTAATCAAATTTCGCCTCTAAGGAAATTGTTTATGAGTTATGCCATGGGACTATCAGGAAATAAACCCGAACTAATGAGAGAAAAATTTTCATAAATACTCTTTTAACTTTAACAGGATATGTTAACAATGATAGGTATGATTTGAGAGGTTGAAACTTACATGTTTTCCTGGGTAAGAATTGCTGTCTTTATTCTTGTGTCTCAGGCGTCGGCTGAGGAATCAGTTGGCCTTGATCAAGGGGACAGTGGAAGTGGTGGTTATTCTATGAATGTTATAAGCACCGACTACGCTGAAGTTGGTATTATTGTGGATGAAATTCCTAAGGGATCAATGAAAGACCAAAAGGACCCAAACATTCAGAAAGTCAAAGTCCATAAGTCTGCCCATCGCAAACACAAGAAGTTATCTTTAGTGCGCCAACCTAGAGAGAATCCAAAGATTGAAGAGCTTTCAGATAAGAAAAAAACTGGTTCCCGGAAAAAATACTATCTTAGAGGAAAAAATACTGTAGACATGTTTACGTTGTCCACCCTTCAAGAAAATGTTCCGTACCAATGGTTTTATGAGGTTGTAGCGCGTCAATAATATACTACAAAAGTATTGAAATTGGAGAAATAATTCCTCATTAAAGAAGTGTGATATTAAACAACAAGAACAAAGTACTAAGCTTAATAAATATAATGTAGAATGGGGAGAGTGAATAGTTGAGAAATATCTTATATCGATGGTTGATTTTGTTTTTACTTTTTCAAGTAAATCAGTGCTTTGGCGGGTATCATGGAGAGGAAAATCCTATGCCTGATGACCAATTAGGTAGTTTTAAAATTAAAGGTATGATGGTATATCCTTTGCCAGATCCATATTATATGGTGGAATTAGAATTGGATCTTGGTGATGAACAACATAAGATCTCCGTACCCAGTTTTAAGTATGGTTTGGATAAGTATTTGTTTTTGCCCCAATTATCTTTTTGCAAGAAGAGCGACAGTAAATATTGGATAGCCTATGAGCAAGATGATGCAGGCAATTACATTTTCAATTATGAAGCGAAAAAAGTTGTTCTAAGGTATCATCTTCACTGTAAGGTCGGGAGGTTGAATATTAGTGGAGAAATGGCGGACGTTTTTGAAGAGCTCTTAACCCCAAAATCTGCCGATCATGTTTTTTTAATGTCATTAAGTTTTAGCGATGTTATTTATCAAGCATTGGGTAGTGAGATGACAGCTGCCAAATGTTCTTTGAAGGTCACCTTTGATGATTGGATGGCTCAAGTTGCAGCTGGGAAACCTTATTAAAGCTACAAGAACAATAAAAAAAGAGTGAGAACTGAATCTCACTCTTCTAATAAAGTTACCTATAATTACTTCTTTGTTACTGACTCAACCCCTGAAAACATGATATAATGGTTTTTAAAAGCGGAGGTTAAATCCTTTTGAATAACGAGCCAGTCCTTAAGCTTCTTTAATTTTGACGTATTATACTTATATTCATCATCAAATTCTCTCTTTTCCTTTAAGTTTTGTAAGTCTAAGAGTTGAGATAACAAAAGATAATTGTTTTTAGCGTCTCCGTTAGATCTGTTGCTTATTTCAATATCGGCAAGACTACTTGAATCTAAATCGGTACCATAGATGACTTGATGGGTATGAGGGGAGGTTTCCTCTTTACCACTCTTTTGGGTTTCCTTCTCCAGTGGGACAGTGGTCGGCTTCATTTTTAAAAAGACCACCTTGATATAGCCTTCCATAAAGCTTTCATCGCTGTTGACTAGTTTTGATCGGTCTATATGAAGAGTGTTTTCAAAATATCTTTTGAACTTTTGATAAAAAAGATCGGCAAAAACTTTTTGAATCTTGTCTCGTTCACTTAGAGGTGCTTGAGAATAGAAAAATGTCTTAATGTTCATAACTGTAGTATCAATAGCTTCAGAATCAATTTTTGGAAGTTTCTTTAACTTTGAAATATAATCATTAATTGTTTTAACTGAAGTTGCCCAAATTTTGTCTCTTTGTTCCTCGACAGTTTCAATTTTCCAAGCTGTCTTAATCCCTTTGATGTCAGTGTCATCATTTTTCATCATTTTGAATAGGGAGACATGAGGCGTACTGGTGGCAAAGTGCTTCAGGGCATCTTCCCCAGTTTTTGTTAAGGGGCATGAGGAATCTTTTAACTCATAATTTGATTCCAATCTTAAAGCCATAAATTTCTTCATGATTTCCACATCAAGAACACGAAACTTAACTTTGCTTATAGCTGTCTCGAGATGAGGTCTTAAAGTTGTGTCAAGATGAGCGGAAGAATCAAATTCTTTTAAGGTCAAATGAAAGCATGAACGAAAAGGACTTATTGAATCGGACCAGTCCAATACTGTTGCTTTGTCCAATTTTGCTTCTTCTGGTAAGCTCAAATTGTCGTGAAAACTTTTGGCAATCTCTGCGCGCTTTGATACCAATTCCTTGGCTGTCTCCAGGTCAACCTTTGCCATAAAATAATCAGCGTGTGCTGAGCAAAGACCCAATTGAAAACTAAAAGCAACCTGTAGTAATCTTTTTGTTGTATTAAAATACATTTTAAGAAATCCATAAAAATATATTGAATTATAAATAGAAATGAGTATTAAATTTTTAACTCACATGAGTTTCAACTTATATTACAAAATATAAAAAAATTCAACTGTTATATTTTAATAATTTTTATATACACAATATTTTATTATAAAATTAATTTTAAATTTTTTAAAATGAACGACGTACCTGAAGGGTTATTAACGAGCTCCTCAGGTACTGAAAAAGATTAAATTAGGAAAGGGGATTAATTTAAAGAAGCAAGTAGAGAAGCATTTCCTCCCGCAGCAGTTGTATCTTGTGTAAAGGTATGCTCTGTGCAAAAGCGCAGCAAGTAGTGAGGTCCACCGGCTTTCGGACCGGTACCTGATAAACCCTCACCCCCAAAGGGTTGAACACCTACCACGGCTCCAATCATGCTTCGATTCACATAAAAATTACCAGATTTACATAATTTGCGTACTTTCTCGATGGTCTCATCGATGCGGGTGTGAAGTCCTAAAGTTAAACCATACCCTTTATTGTTGATTTGACTCATAACGTCTTCAATCGTACCTGCTTTATAACGAACGACATGAAGAATAGGACCAAAGACTTCCTCAGTCAAATCACTGGCATGATTGAGTTCCCAAACCTGGGGGGCAACAAAATGCCCGTTTAAGGATTCTGGTAAGGGAATTTTATAAATTAATCTTGCTTTTTTCTCTAGGTAATCGACATGCCTGAAAAGCTGCTCTTGAGCATTTCTATCAATAACGGGTCCCACATCGGTGGAAAAGAGGTAAGGTTGGTCTACCGATACTTCCGCCATAGCGCCCTTGAGCATAGTTAAAATCCGATCTGCAGTATCTTCTTGGAGGAAGAGGAGGCGAAGAGCTGAACATCGTTGCCCAGCGCTTTGAAAGGCTGAAGTGATAATGGAGGTTACCACTTGTTCTGGAAGCGCTGATGAATCAACGATCATGGCGTTAATCCCACCTGTCTCAGCAATTAAAGGGGCTATCGGCGCTCGACGCTGGCTTAAGGTTTGATTAATGGTCCATGCTACTTCAGTGGACCCTGTAAAAGCAACACCACTCACTCGTGGGTCCGTGAGTAATTGACGGCCAATCAAACTTCCTTTTGCGGGTAAAAATTGTAGGGCTGCCTTAGGAATTCCCACTTGGTGAGCCAGTTGACAAACTTTAAAGGCAACCATAGGCGTCTGTTGTGCTGGTTTTGCAATAACACAGTTACCAGTGACCAGTGCTGCGGCGACTTGGCCTAAGAAAATTGCCAAAGGAAAATTCCATGGGCTAATACACACAAATATACCTCGGCCGTGGAGGGTGAGCTCATTTCGCTCCCCCGTAGGTCCTGGCAATATCATGGGATTGCCCATGAGGTGGCGAGCTTGATTGGCATAATACCGGCAAAAATCAATGGCTTCACGGACCTCGGCTATAGCGTCATTCCAACTTTTGCCGCCTTCATAAATCAAGAGGCCCATAAAGTGGGTCATTTGATGTTCAATTTGATCAGCCAATTTATCCAGGAGATCCGCTCTTACCTCAAGAGACGTTTGACGCCAAGTTTCAGCATAAGCATCAGCGCTTTCAAGGGCAGCTTCTATGGCCGCTTCATGGGCAAAAGAACACCGACTAACCAGACGATCTATATTAGCGGGATCGTAAAGTTCCATAGCTAAGCCCTCGCTGGAAAATTCACGAGCTAAAAGGGGTTTCACTTGATAGGGGAACTCTTTGGGCAAGGTACGCACAAACTGAGTCAACTGAGCAATTTTCTCTTGGTCCATGAGATCATATCCATTGGAGTTGGAACGGTAAGGTTGCAAAAGGTTCTTAGGCAGGGGAATAAAAGGATGTGAGATGGGGTGGGTTTGCTGAGCCACATCTACTGGATCTTTAATCATATCATCTATGGGAATTGAATCATCGTATATTTTATTAACGAACGAGGAGTTAGCTCCATTTTCTAACAGACGTCGAACTAAGTAGGCTAATAAATCTTCATGGCGTCCAACAGGGGCATAAACCCGACAAGGAATGCTCTTTTTAACAATTTGATCGTATAAAGCTTCACCCATTCCATGAAGACGTTGAAATTCAAAAGTATGACCTTGAGCCAGCTCAAGAATGGTCGAGAGCGTGTAGGCGTTGTGGGTGGCAAATTGGGGGTAGATGGTATCAGGATGGGCAAGCATGCGCTTTGCGCAGGCAATATAGGATAAATCGCTATATATTTTTCGAGTAAAGACTGGATAATCGGAAAAGCCTTGTTCTTGGGTTTTTTTAATTTCTGCGTCCCAGTAAGCTCCCTTAACCAAGCGAACACAAAAGCGTCGTTTATATTTCTCACCCATCTCGATTAACCAATCAATGACTATGGGGGCTCGCTTCTGATAGGCTTGAACCGCCAAACCTAAGCCATGCCAATGGTCAAGGTAAGAATCTTGAATCAGTAAGTGAAGGAGTTCCAGGGAGAGCTCAAGGCGTTCACTTTCCTCAGCATCAATGGTTAGGGCAATTCCTAAATCCTTGGCTGTGTAGGTCAAATCACGAAGACGAGGATACAGTTCTTGAAAAACCCGTTCTTTTTGACCTAATTCATAGCGGGGATGAAGCGCTGATAATTTAATGGAGATGCTGGGCTGATGAAAAATCTCTCCAGCGGTTTTGTGTCGAGCAATCGCCTGAATGGCCTCAAGATAAGCCTGATAATACCGTTCGGCATCTTCCATGGTCTTAGCAGCTTCACCCAACATGTCATAAGAGTGGCGATAACCCTTTTTCTCAGCGCACTGAGCTCTTTTCAAGGCGTCTGTAATGGTTTCACCCATTACAAATTGTTTGCCCAGCAAGCGCATGACTTGGGAAACGGATTGGCGAATCATGGGTTCGCTTAATTTACGAGAAATGGAGGAAAGAGCACCTAAGAATCCTGATCTGTCTAAACCCCATGAGAGGAGGGTGTCCGTGGTGGCCAGACCCAAAGAGGTTAATTTTGCAAAAACCGTATCGCTTTTGCTAAAGGTTTCGCTCCAAGAAATGGCGCCAATTTTATCGCGAATGAGAGTTGTTTTTGTTTCTTCGTCCGGAATCCTTAGCAAAGCTTCGGCAAGACACATGAGCGCTAACCCTTCTTGACTGCTTAAGTCATAAGTTTGCATGAAATTTTCGATACTTAGCGCCTTTAGTTTTTTTGATCTTACATTTTGAATAAGGGAGCTAGCTTTTGCACGGATAGAGGATTTTTGTTCCTCACTTAAGGCAGCTAATTCAATAAGATATGGGATCAATTGGTCTTCACTAACCCGATAAAGGGCATTCATTTTTTCAGACAAAGGGTGATAATGAATCGCTGGAATCTCGAGCATCCTAAACCATCCATAAGTAATCCATAACTTTATTTCTAGCAGGTATTTTAAGTGCAAGCACACAAAAAATGTGGTTGTAATTTTTTTTAGCTAGGATAGATTGAGAAAAGTAGTTTTCATGGGTGAGGAGTGCATGAAGCAGAACATGAAACTAAAATTAGACTCAGACTATCCAGAGATGGAGGGAGTCTTAAAGGGTTCTGGTCGAGTTCGCTTGGTGCCATCAAGTAGTCGTATGAGGCAGAGGATCAAACGGATAAAATCTTTGCTTCAAGGCGCGCTTGCTTCATACCCCCCTTCGCCTGATAAAGCTTTTAAGCGGTTGCAGGCCATATTTGATGAATTGGAATTCCTGGAAAAAGCCGTCGAAGATAATCATCAGCAAACCAAAACATCCAAACGTCAAAATTCTCTCACCAATCAACATCTTCACTATCTCGCTTTCCATGATCCTCTGACGAAAATTCCTAATCGGCGCTATTTCAAAGCGGCAGTCGAAAAACTTATGACTGAGGAAAAGTCCCGTAAAAGTTTCCATATTGCTTTCGTTGATCTGGATAGTTTTAAGGCGGTTAATGATCTTTATGGTCATGAGATGGGCGATTGGTTGCTTACTCAAGTGGCTCGACGTCTCCAATATTGTCTGCGCAAAACCGATCTGATCTGCCGCTATGGCGGTGATGAGTTTGTTCTTGCCCTCCAGCATTGTCCCGAACAGGAAGATCTCATCTATATCCTTAATCGCATCTTGTCTCACTTGACCCAACCCTATGGCCGTGGGGATGTCCAAGTGCATATTGGGGCGAGCATTGGCGTGGTTAATTTTACACCAGAAATCACCTGTGTGGATGATTTGATTCACAAAGCCGATGTGGCCATGTATCAAGCAAAGCTCCAAGGGAAAAATCGTTTCTGTTTTTGGCACAAAGACAAGCGAGAACATACGGAATGCCCCTGAGAGATAAAATAAAGCGTTTTTATTAGCTGATAAGCTTCCTAACTCAACTCTTCATTCAACGTGTAAATTGTTACTATTATCACGTTATTTTTCCCTAAAAATTTTTTTATTCTTTAACTGAGAGGTGCATCAATGCATCTAATCCTACTGGATAATCCATTCAATGGAATTGATTGTTGGAATAAAAATTTGTCATGAAAAGTTTGTATTCATCTCTTTTCTTAGCTTCCCTTATTATAAACTCGCTGAGTGAATCGATGGAAATAAGCCATAGTGAACGAAATTGTTTGAGAGAAGTGGATGGCATTGCACAAGCGCCTAACTCCTATACAACCTCTACCGATAGATCACATGAGATGGGCGAAGCAGAAATAGACTTATGCGGCCAACCTCAGTTGGAAGAGTCTATGAAAAAGGGACATTTTTATGAAAACGGAGAAGGGCCTGAGGGAGAGAATTTAAAAGAGGCGCTCTATCAATATATGTTTGCTGCAAAGCATGGTCTTCCTGAGGCTTATATTTCGGTAGGAAGAGTGTGCGAGAAAATGGGTAAGATGATTGGTATGGATGACTATGGAGGCAAAGCTCTCAAATATTATTCCAAGGCTGTTGAGCATGGTAATCAAGAAGCCCTCGTTCATTTGGCGCATCTATTTGAAAAAAATCCAACCCAATGGTTTACAAAATTTTGCAACAATTGGGTCCAATTAAAAGAAATTTATCAATCTGCAGCAGCTCAGGGAAATGGGAAAGCCCACTTTCGCCTTGCAAGGCTTTATCACCAACACCAACACGACCTCATAGGTTTTAACGGGAGTGTAAAGGCGCGGATGAGATTAGCTCTTTGTCATTATCAAGCAGCCTCAAGACTTGGTGATCCCAATGCATAATTTAGGTTAGCTCGATTCTACAAACGTGGTGCTCCCGAATTGACGCTGGCTGAAGATTGCAATAAGATGCTTAGGTTTTTAAGAGCAGCAGCTCAGCGCCACACCCGAGCTATGTATGAGTTAGCCAAGCTTTATAAAAAGGGTAAGGGGATTCAGCAAAATTTATCAAAAGCTGTTTACTTTTATAAACAAGCTTTTCACTCCTGGCATAGAATTCCTAAAGCTGCTTTTGATCTGGGGAGGCTTTGTGAATATGGGCTTGGTGTAGCTCAAGATTATGAAAAGGCCGTCTTTTATTATGGAGAAAGCATGACCCATATAGAAATAGCTTCCTATAAATTGGGTTGTTTTTATCAAGTGGGCCTTGGCGTTGTGCAAGATTTTAATAAGGCTGGAGATTATTACACACAAGCGATAACCCATGCCATAAAATATACTAATCATGAATATGCATATCGCTCAGCACGTGCTTTAGACCTTTTAGTACGGGAGCATGGTTTAAACATCTCCAGTGAAATTGCATGTACGAAGGATTTGGTCTTATCTACCAAGGATAAGGAATTTGTAAATTAGTAACCTCAAAGAAATAAGGCAAGTTTGCTTACCTTATTTCTTTTCAGAATCCGTGTGCTATTGAGCAAGACTTTTCAAGTGACGGTCAAAGTTTAATCAATCATAACAAGCCCAGGAATCGCAGAAAGAGAGGATCGGGCTTCGGCTGATATGGCAAAGCGCTTAGGTGTTTGGATAATGACCGAAGGTGAGTTAGTCAACTGGACTTCAAATGTCAAAAGGCTCGGTCCAACAGCAATGGCATCCAAGGTCTCTAAAAGCGATGACAATGCAACATTCTCATTCAAAGTAATTTTGATTTTCTGAGTCTGCTGTTGGATGGTCTGATCCAGAGCCTCAATGTGTTGGGCGGTTAAGCGGTATTCTTCGCCATCAAAACGAATTGTGGCGCTGATGTGTAATGTGGTTCCAGGAATCAGGATATCGCGTGTGCGAGTAAAAACTTCTGAGAATACAGCTACCTCAAAGACGCCATAAGCATCTGAGCACTGAATAAAAGCAAACTTTTGCCCTGATTTGGCGGTTCTTTCTTGTTTGACTAGGACGACACCAGCTAATTTCAAACTGGAACCATCGCTTTGCTCGCCAAGGGCAGAACTCTTAACCAAGCCCAATTTATCGAGCGTATTCCCATATACGTTCAGGGGGTGAGCTGATAAATAAAAGCCCAAAGCATCAAACTCTTTTTGCAGTTTATCCAATGTGCCCCAGTCTTTAGTCATCGGCAGTTTTAAGGTTTGAGTCCGGGGGTCAGCTGCACTGTTAAATAAACTCTTCTGAGCACTTTGTCGTTCTTGAGCTGAAGCCTGAGCAAAACGCATCAGATGATCGATGTTTTGAAAAAGCTGGTTACGATTATTGTGGATTTTATCAAACGCACCTGAAGCGATGAGGTTTTCCAATTGGCGCTTGTTTATGGAGCGAAAATCCACACGGTTGGCAAAGTCTGTTAAATCTTTAAAGGAACCATTCTTGACTCGTTCATTTACCAAAGATTGCATTGCTTGTTCGCCAACATTTTTAATGGCAGCAAGGGCGTAGCGAACTCCATCTCCCTCTACGCTAAAAGTCACATCGGAATGGTTAATGTCCGGTGGGAGGAGGCGAACACCAGCTTTCTCCATATCCTGTTTGAAGATATTGAGTTTGTCGGTGTTCTGCATTTCGTAGGTCATGGAGGCCGCATAGAATTCTAAGGGATAATTGGCCTTCAAATATGCGGTTTGATAGGTTAACAATGCATAGGGAGCAGAGTGAGACTTGTTAAAGCCATAGCCAGCAAATTTTGCCATTTGTTCAAAGATTTGTTTGGCAATTCCTTCGTCAATACCACGCTCAACGGCACCCTTAACAAACAGGGCCTCTTGAGCATCCATTTCCGACTTGATTTTTTTACCCATGGCGCGCCGGAGAAGATCGGCTGCTCCCAGGGTATAACCACCGAGAACTTGGGCAATTTGCATCACCTGTTCCTGGTAAACCATGACACCATAGGTTGCCTCTAAAATGGGTTTAAGCTCAGGGTGGAGATAACTGATCTCCTCTTCTCCGTGTTTGCAAGCTAAATAACGGGGGATATCGTCCATAGGCCCTGGGCGGTATAGGGCCACCAAAGCAATAAGATCTTCAAAACGATCGGGACGTAACTTGCGCATTACATCGCGCATCCCTGCACTTTCTACCTGGAATACGCCGACCGTTTCTACACGGCACAATAGTTCAAATGTTTTTTGGTCATCTAAAGGAATATTTGAAATATTGATTTCAATCCCGCGCTTTCGAATCATCTGACAGCATTTTTCAATAACCGTTAACGTTTTTAAACCGAGAAAATCAAACTTGACTAATCCAGCCATTTCTACATATTTCATGTTGAATTGAGTCGCTGGTAGTTCTGAGCGATCATCCTTATAAAGGGCAACCAACTGGTCCAGAGGGCGATCCCCAATCACCACCCCGGCTGCATGAGTTGAGGCATGTCGATACAGGCCTTCTAACTTCATGCCCATATCAATCAGTTGGGAAACGGTAGGATCGCTGCGACGGGCTTCCTCTAACGCAGGCTCCATGACCAGGGCTTGTTCGAGGGTGATAGGATTGGCTGGGTTGTTGGGCACCAACTTACTTATTTTATCTACTTGACCGTAGGGCATCTGTAAGACGCGACCCACATCCCGCAAAACGGCCCGAGCTTGCAATTTTCCAAAAGTGATAATGTGAGCAACTCGATCATCACCGTACTTGCGGCGAACATATTGAATGACCTCATCACGCCGATCCTGACAAAAGTCCACGTCAAAGTCAGGCATAGATACCCGTTCTGGGTTTAAAAAGCGTTCGAAGAGTAGATTAAAACGTATGGGATCAATGTCCGTTATGGTGAGGGACCACGCAACCAGAGAACCAGCTCCTGAGCCGCGACCAGGACCGACTGGGATGTTTTGGCTCTTGGCCCATTGAATAAAGTCAGCCACGATCAGGAAGTAACCGGGAAAACCCATTTTTTCAATAATTGTTATTTCATGATTCAAACGCTCATAATAGATCTGGCGGGTTTTTGTTTTTTCTTCGTCAGTGTCATCGCATTGATAGACCTGGTCTTTGAGACGTTGCTCCAATCCCAGTTCGGCTTTAAAGCGTAATTCTTCAGCTTCTGTTCGAGATTCAGTTGGATAAGCAGGAAGAATAGGCTTGTGAGGTAAAGGGCGAAAGGCACATCGTTGGGCGATCTTTAAGGTATTTTCTATTGCTTCCGGAATATCTGCGAATAACGAGGTCATCTGCTCTGCCGATTTGAAGTAATGTTCGGGGGTTACTCGGCGGCGATCCAATTCGCTGACATAACTTCCCTCATCAATACACAAAAGAGCATCGTGGGCTTCAAACATAGAAGGTTCGTCAAAATAAACATCATTGGTTGCGACCAGGGGAATATTAAGCGTATAGGCAAGATTGATGAGATCTTCTTCGGTAGATTCTTCATCAGGATGATGATGACGCATGAGCTCAACGTACAGTCGATCACAAAAAATTGACTTCAGACGCTCTAGATGAAATTGGGCTTGTTCCTTTTTGTTCATAAGGAGTGCTTTGCCAACACAGCCTTTAACGCCGGCTGTAAGAGCAATCAGACCCTCACCATGTTTTTCTAAAAGCTCAAGAGAAACCTGGGGAAGGGAGCCTTCAGGACAGGATAAAAAGGATTGGCTGACCATGTGCATTAAGTTTAAATAACCAGTCTGATTTTGCACCAAAAGCACCAACTGATCTGGAGATGTTTCTGAGCTGCTGGGGGTGACGGTAAGGGGCGATACATTCAATTGACAACCGATAATTGGTTGGACACCGTTCTCTGCACAAATGGTTGAAAATTCCAGAGCACCAAAAAGGTTGTTGGTGTCAGTTACCGCGACAGCGGGCATGGAATATTTGTGACATAATTTAGGCAGATCTTTAATTTTAATGGCGCCTTCCGCTAGGGAATAAGCACTATGAACGCGTAAGTGTACAAAGGACATTAAAGATAAATCAACCCATTGAGATGCAACACGACCAACTTAACTCTTTTATACCCAGTTATGCTGTATTATCCAAATAGGAATTTCATGGTATTTTTTGTAAAAAGAATTTAAAATTTTTTTAATAACGTTTAAATTCAGCTATCCTCATGCCTCATGTACTGAGCAATTTATCATCACAAGATTTAATTCGTCATGCCATTGGGCGTCAGGAAGGTGTGCTTGCATCCAATGGGGTTTTGAATGTTTTGACGGGATTGCGGACAGGACGTTCGCCTAAAGACAAGTACATCATTCATGACGAAACAACAGCCCACACAGTAGAGTGGGGTGGAATCAATCAGCCTATGGATTCTGAAGTTTTCGAACGGTTGTGGCAGGAAGCGGAAGCTTGTTTGCAAAAGCATGATGTATTTGAGGCGAATTTAGCTGTGGGCACAGATCCCAATTATCAAATCAACATTCATGTGCGATGTAACTTGGCTTGGCATACCTTATTTTGCACAATTATGTTTTTACCCCAAGAGACAGAGGCTCGGGAAAATTGGACCCTCATTAATTCTGCTTTCTTTTCGCCAGACCCTCAAAAATTTGGACTGAATGGACCTGCTGCCATTGTGATTGACTTCAGCAAGAAGCGTATTTTGGTCTGTGGAACGTTGTATGGCGGGGAAATGAAAAAGGCCCTATTTACGGTCATGAATTATCGGCTTCCTGGTATGGATGTGCTCCCTATGCATTGTTCGGCTACCACCGATAGGGAGGGTAGAACCACTCTTTTTTTTGGACTGTCGGGAACTGGAAAAACAACCTTATCGGCTGATCCTGACCGATTGCTGATTGGGGATGACGAGCATGGATGGGGTAAGGATGGTGTTTTTAATTTTGAAGGAGGGTGTTATGCCAAGTGCATTCATCTTTCTCCTGAGAATGAGCCTCTAATCTGGAATGCGCTAAAGCCAGGAGCCTTAATGGAAAATGTCGTTTTGGACCCAAAGACGAAGATTCCTGATTTCCATGACGCGCGGTTAACAGAAAATACACGCGCAGCTTACCCCCTAGAAAATATTGAAAATCGCGTTCTTCAAAGTGTATCGCCCCATCCTCAAAATATCGTTTTTTTAACCTGTGATTTATTTGGTGTGCTCCCGCCCGTTGCTCGATTGACTTTAGATCAAATTCGTTTTTATTTTTTGGTTGGCTATACAGCTTTGGTTGGTAGTACTGAATTTGGTTCAATAGATGCTATTCGTCCAACTTTTAGCCGTTGTTTCGGGGCTCCCTTTTTCCCCCGACCTCCCAGTGTTTACGCTGATCTTCTCCTTTCAAAAATTCAGGAGCTTAAAATTCCAGTCTATTTGGTTAATACAGGCTGGCATAAAGGCTCATATGGCCAGGGTGGAGAAAGATTTTCTATTCCCACAACACGACGCATCATTCAAGCCATTAATCAGGGGGAACTGAATGAGGCCCAATGGCAAACGATCCCTATTTTGGATCTCAATGTCCCTATATCCCTCACGGATGTAGATTCTTCCATTTTGGTTCCTCAAAATGCTTGGTTGGATGTCAATAAATATCAAGAAGACGCCCAAAGGTTAAAAGATTTATTGGCTGAAAACTATCGATCTATTGTAGAGGGAAAAATCACAAGCTCATCAGCTTTTGGATAGAGAGTTTTTTCAAGGCGAATCATTAAGTCTTTAATAGCTCAAAAATTATCTTTTTATTATTAAATTATTCATTAAAATGTAATTTCATAAAATTGAGTGATTTAGGGGACGGAATGATGTTGCTTATTATTGCTTTGATCCTTTTTCCCATGATCAGTTTACAAGCGGCAGACGACGGATGCTCATCCTCTCAATCTTTAGGGGAGAGACGTTCACAGGCTCATCAAATCATTATGAACAGTATAAAAAAACCATGGTTATCAAAGGATGAGACACAAACTTGGCAGGATTTGCTCAAACAACAGGAAAAAGAGCAAGAACAAGGGGTTCAATTATACAGACAGTTAATTGAAGAGAATGAGGACTATGCAGCCGTCCACCTAGCAAACCATTTTTTGGGAGGTGATATTTACCCCACTTGGCAGGAGGATGACCGGATTAGGTCAGCATTGGAAGTTTTAATGTTAGGAGTTAGGAAAAATAATCCCAATGCGATCTTTCGTTTGGCACAACTGGATAAAGAACATGATTATAAATTAGTACCAGGTGAGGAATTAATAGAATATCTTAAATCGGGAGAACGTCAAAACCATGATAGCTGCCGGTGTTTTTTAGCTTCTCTTTATCGGGATAAAATACTGTGTGGTCGTTGGGGAATCAGCTACAATCCACAGCAGGCCATTGACCTTTATCTAAGGTCTTACCAAGCCAAAAGTGACGTGGGGGCTTGTACGCTCGCAGACATGTATTTATCGGGTGAACTTGATACAAAGGATTTTGTTCGCGCTTACAAGTTGCTTAAACCTTGTTTGGATAAACAGGATAATCGCTCTCATGTTATGTGGGAAAATTTCAAGAAACGTACAATTTATCCGAATATTTTGGTTCTGCTGGAAAAGCAATTTGATCGGGATGATGACAATGCCAATTACTACATCGCCAAAGGATATTTGAAAGGCCGATATGGTTTAAAAATTGATTTTACCCAGGTAGAGTATTATTTGCTTCAAGGAATTACAAAACAAAATCCCATAAAATCCCTTTATTTGCTTGCAAAGTTTTATGGGGGTGCATTTGATCCTCCAAAGAGTGAATTTACAGAATTAAATCAAGATAATTCAAAAAAGTTAGAAGATGAAAGGAAAGTAAGACAAGAGAAAATGAGAGAGATGGTCCATTTGTTGAGTCAGTATCGGACATTAATTCCAGGACGTTATTGGTCGAAGGTTTCTGATTTGCGTGATTCATCTGATGGCAGATTTCGTTGCTTTTTGGCAAATCACTATTATCTTAAGTTAAAATCCCAATCAAAAGCGTCCCTTTGCCTTGAAAACCTGAGGATGGCCCGAGATCCTCGCAATGTGTGTGCAAACTATTTTTGTGCCCGCTTGTGGTGTGGCCTGGTTGAAACTACCGATGGTAAAGTGATTCAACCATCGGTGCTCAGTGCCAATCTCCATTTTAAAAATGCTATTGTGCGATTGTATCCGCCAGCCTTATGTTTAAGGGCGGAAATGCATCTATTGGGCTATTTGGGACAGCCTAACCCGAAACGAGCTAAAGCTTATCTTGAAAAAGCTGCCAATGATTTAAAAAGTTATAAAGCAAAGGTCATGCTATCCAACTATGAGCGTGTTATCAATAGTCGGATGTATACGAATTTTATAGAAAACAAAGATCCAGACATGATTCCCACATGGAGAAAAACTTTACGAGAAATGTTATTTCGTTATAACTGATTTTTTAACTGTATTTTAAGGCAGCTGCGTTAATCTTAAGGTGACTTTAAGAGCTGGAGACAAGAGGATGGCGCGGGTCATTTTAGCTGATCGGTATGAGTTGCACTCAGAACGTGTTCTTCCTGAATTTGATACCATTACAGGAACGGCTTTTGAGGTTAAGGATCTGCATAATCCAGAAACACCCTTATTTGCTCTAAAAACACAAGTTTTTCCTTGTCCACGTATTGAAATTCTCGAAGATCTTTTAAGTCTGCCCAAAAAGAATCCAGATTTAGCCCTTCTTAATCTGATTCATGTAGCTAATGCAGCCTCTGAAGATAACCCGGATAGTCGGTCTTTGGTTCTCATATATCAAAAGCCTCGAGGACGTAAATTGATGCCAGACTTAGGGGCTAAAATTACGCCTTGGTCAGAAAATCAGATTGTTCAAGGACTCATTCGACCAATCATTGATATTTTGCAGGTTTTTCGTCAACTAGGCATTTCTCACTTAGCCCTTAGACCTGATCAAATGTTTTTCAGTGACTCATCTCGTGAAGAAAGTGTGGTTTTAGGAGATTGTTTGTCTTTTCCTCCAGGATATGGCCAGGATATTCTTTTTGTACCTATTCCACATGCCCTTGCTTTACCGATCGGACGGGGAGAGGCTAGCATCAGCGTTGATATGTATGCCTTGGGAGTAACGATTGTCCTGCTTTGGCAGGGACACAATCCGTGGCATCATTTATCATCAGACCAAATTATTCAACGTAAAATTGAATTGGGTAGTTTTGCCGCGCTCACACCAACACGAACTATGTCAGGTCGTTTGTCTGATCTCGTGAGAGGATTGCTTATAGATACTAATGAGCAACGATGGACTCTTAAGGAAGTGGCGAGTTGGTTGAGTGGATCTAAGCAAGTATTGTTACCGCCTCAGCCCCCTCGGCGTGCTTCTCGTCCCATTCAATTTAATAATCATGATGATATTTATACAATTCACCAACTGTCCTATGAGTTGAGAAAAAATCCAACAGCGGCTATGGAGTTTGTTAATCGTAATGATTTGGCTATGTGGCTAAAAAACAGTTTAAATGATAGCAGTCGCATTCATCAAATGGATGATTTGAAGAGCATATTACCTGTAAATGCTTCAGCAACTGAAAAGCTTATGGGCACAATTCAAATTTTAGATCGTGAAGGCCCCCTCCAGTGGCAAGATAAGAGTTTTATGGCCTCTGGACTGGGATATTCCATTGCTCATGCGATTGTCCAAGGGGAAGGCGTTGAAAAGTTCTATAATCTGCTTATGTCGCCTGCTTTATCTTATTATCTGGTTGAGAGTGATGCTCATAATAACAATGTGGAAGATACCGATCACTTAGAGAAAACCTACTTGAGATTACGCCATGCCATTGAACATCGCGGTTACGGGGGAGGGATTGAACGTTGTGTTTATATGTTAAGTCGAACGATTCCTTGTTTAAGTCCCAACATTCTTCGATATAATGTCCTGAAGGTCTACGATATTTTGTTTGCGCTAAATGCTCTAGGTTTTAAGGAGGATCGCCCAGAATATCCCATAGATCGTCATATTGCTGCCTACATCATGGTTCATGAACCCAATATTTCTCAAACTTATTTCCATGATTTAGATTCCAAACAAACCAATAAAAAAGTTTTAGCCATGTTACGCATGTATGCTGATTTGCAAAATCGGTATCGCATTAAAAATCTCCAAGGTTTGTGTAAATGGTTTTTTGAGCTTTCTGAACATATTGTCAATGCTTTCAACAATTTACGAGTGCGCGAAGCACTGCGAAAGAAAATTCAATCGGCCATTGTAGGTGGAAATTTAATGGCTTTAGCACGTTTATTAGACAATCGCAAAGCTCTTGAGACAGATCAGCAAGGACTACGGCAAGCTTTAGCGGAAGTTCGAATGATAGAAAGACAGGTGCGTGACCTCAAACAGCTCTATCAAAGACATGAACATTATGCAACCAAAGATGGACGTAATTTAGCCGTAATTGTATCTGGTGGGCTTTCCATGGCGATTACATCCATCTACATCCTAGCGAAAGTTTTTATGATATGACCCAAAAGAAGAAGAAAAAACAAGAAGGGATGATGGAGAGGAGTAATCCTTTCTTTCTATTCATTTTTCTTTTGATGGTTATGCTTGTTGGTTTTATATTTACCTCCTCGGTTATGATTGTTCTGATTGGTATGGTCCCCACCTTTGTTGCTATGATTTCTGATCGAGACGCGGACCGGTGTTTGTCCTACTGTGTAATGCTTTGCAATATATGTGGTGTCATTCCTTTTGTTATAGAGAATATTCAAAGTGGGATGACCATGACTTCAGGCCTTTCCATTCTCCAAAATCCCATCAATATTATCATCATGATGGCTGCTGCTGGACTCGGATGGACGGCCTATTATGTCATTCCTAGTTTGACCATTTCTTTAGCTCAAAGCAGGGATCAGTCTAAATTACATTACTTGCGTCAACGTTTCTTTGATTTGCGGGAAGATTGGGGAGCGGCCATACCTGATTCCGAATTAATTAATAGTACTCAATCTCTGGAGCCTTCTGTCATTAACAAGGAGAGAGAAGAAGGATCGCTTCCTTCAGCTCAATCCTCAAGCCGATAATCTCTCTAAAACTGAATGGTGAAGTTGGATAACATCTTCAATAGATGAAATTGGAAGAGGTTTATGGTGGTCCATTTCTTGGTTAATGAGTTGATAAATCTCTAGAAAAGAAATTTTACGTCTTAAGAACGCCTCAACGGCATATTCGTTGGCACTATTAAAGATAATGGACAATGATGGGGCGCTTTTTAGACATTGACGCGCTAAATGAAGGCTTGGAAATTTTTGTAAATCTACAGGTTCAAAAGTGAGCGTGGCTATTTCATGGAGTTGAAGACGTTTCACATCTGTTTCTAGACGATTGGGCCATCCAAGAGCATAAGAAATAGGGGTGACCATATCGGGGGTGCCCAGCTGAGCTAAAACCGATCCATCGGCGTAAGCCACGAGAGAATGAACAATCGATTGGGGATGTACAACAACGTCAATTTGATCTTCAGGCATTTGAAATAAATGATGTGCTTCCATCAATTCTAAAGCTTTGTTCATGAGTGTCGCACTATCAATGGTCACTTTTGCTCCCATTGACCAATTGGGGTGTTTTAGAGCTTGAGCAGGGGTAATTTTCGAAAATTGGTCGTAGGCCAGAGTTCGGAAAGGCCCTCCAGAGGCAGTTAAAATGATTTTCTCTATCGATATTCTTTGCGACTCTTCCCAAACTTGAAAGATGGCATTATGTTCTGAGTCCACAGGGATAATGGTAACCTGGGCTTGTTGGGCTTTTTCCAACATGAGAGGGCCTGCGGCAACAATCGATTCCTTGTTGGCCAGAGCCAAGACTTTGCAGTAATCCATGGCTGCATAGGTTGGCTGCAAAGCCGCAATACCAGAAATGGCAGAGAGTACCACATCAACTGGCGATTGTACGGCTTCAATAACACCTTTCTCGCCCGCTAGAACGGGTATATTGAGATCCGCTGTCAGTTCTTTTAAAAGCGAGTAAGCTGATAGATCGGCAATAGCAATGACTTGAGGTTTGAATTCATGAGCCAACCGGGCCAGAAGAGTTGCATTTTTATGGCCTGTTAATGCGTGAATTTGGAAACGACCTGGATGATTGCGCACGATGCGTAGAGCGCTTTCACCAATAGACCCTGTAGCACCTAAAATAGATAGGCTAGTCACAAATCGTATCCCTAATTATTTCACCTGATTGATGAATGTAGCCTGAGTTAGGGTTTTGTGCAAGTAAGCTGTTTGGACACCTTGATTCTTTTATTGGAAAGGACAAAAAGGGGATTTTTTATTTTTTGATTTTGAAGCCCTTAAGCCCCTAAGAATCATAAATGTATTATGGGTAACATGTGCACTGCATTATAAGGATTATCATATGAAATGGCTGAGTACATTATTTCAACAGAAAACCAGTGCGGTTGCGCCTTTGACCGCTTGGGGTTTGACAGGGCGTCCCGTATGGACACCGAGAAACTACCAATCTTTGACTGAAGAAGGTTATCAAAAAAACGTTATTGTTTATCGGTGCGTGAGTTTAATTGCTCGAGGAATCGGCAGTGTTCCCTGGTTGATTTATGAAAGTGATCAAGAACTTGAAAATCATGAGCTTTTAAACTTATTACGCACGCCAAATCCTCAGCAGGCTGGTGCAGCTTTTATGGAATCTTTAGTGGGGTATCTTCTTCTCTCCGGTAATGGATATGTCGAAGCGGTATTAAATCATCGTGATGAACCTGTTGAATTGTATACACTGCGACCAGACCGAGTTCAGATAGTCCCAGGAGCCAACGGTATGCCTATGGCATTTGAATATCAGGCAGGAGGACAAACTAAGCGCATTCCCTGCAATCCCTTGACAGGTCAATCTCCTATTCTCCATTTGAAAAATTATCACCCCCTTCATGATTGGTATGGTATGAGTCCCATTGAGGTTGCGGCTCGGGCCATCGATCAACATAATGCCGTTGGTGCTCATAATCTCTCCCTCTTGCAGAATGGGGGACGTCCTTCAGGTGCTTTAACCTTAAAACCTACAAATCATATGTCTCCATTGACCGATCAACAGCGAGAAAACTTAAGGCATGACTTAAAACATGTTTATGAGGGCAGTAATAATGCTGGTCGAATCATGATTTTAGAAGGTGACTTTGATTGGAAGGAAATGGGCTTATCCCCTAAGGATTTAGATTTCCTAGAAGGTAAAAACATTTCAGCTCGAGAAATTGCCCAGGCTTTTGGGGTGCCTCCGATGCTTGTAGGGGTTCATGGTGATGCTACCTTTGCTAACTACAAGGAAGCACGACTTCACTTGTGGGAGGATACTATTCTCCCCCTTTTGGAACTGATTGTAGCCGAATTCAATTTATGGTTCGCTTCCTTTTACGGATCAGAGGTCAGGTTGTCTTTTGATAGTGATGCCATTCCTGCCCTGGTAGCAAGACAAGAATCCAAGTGGGCTAAAGTTATGGCAGCGGACTTTCTCACCATCAATGAAAAGCGTCAGGCAGTAGGATATTCGCCTCTTCCCCAAGGAGATGTATTGAGCTTGAGTCAAGGGGCTGGATCATGAATCAATTTTCTTCTCTCTTTGAAATAAAGGCTTTGGAAGAGCAGGGCGTGTTTTATGGATACGCTAGTGTCTTTGATGTGGTCGATCATCAAAAAGATGTCGTTGCACCTGGTGCTTTTTACCATACTTTGCAAGCTTGGCAAAAAAATGGTCGAAAACCAAAAATGCTTTGGCAACATGATGTAACCAATCCAATTGGTGTATGGCATGAGATTCATGAAAATGATCATGGGTTGTATGTAAAGGGGCAACTGCTTCTTGAATTAACCCAGGCGCGAGAAGCGTATACCCTTTTGAAGCAAGGGGGGATTGAAGGATTATCCATAGGTTATAGTCCTATCAAAACCTTACCCTTGGGTAAAAATAAAGTTAGGGTTCTTCAAGAAGTGGATCTTCATGAAATTTCTCTTGTTACTTTTGCTGCCAATCCAAAAGCTCGTGTTGTAGCCATTAAGGAATCTGACCCTGAGGAACATCTTCTTATCGAGCGGTTGGACCTGTTAGGTAAATTATTAAAGGAGGTTAACCATGGCTGAATGAATATAAAACACTACTTTTTCTCTCTTACCTAACTCTTTTCCAAGGATCACCCATGCAACAAACGGTACTTGGCGCCCTTGAGGCGCTTCAGGAGGACTTTGTCCAATTTAAAAGCCATCAAGACTCTAAGATTAGAGAAATTTATCCTTTGCAATCAGAATGGGAGAAAAAAATGAAACATCTTCAAGAATCGCTTCAAACGACCGAAGAAAGGCTATGTAAAATGGAAGTTGCTTTGAAACGACCGCCAGTAGCTATGTCCCATGGGGGTGTCTCCTCTCTTGATCATCAAGCATTTACACAATTCATTCGAAAAGGAATGGATGGAATCGATTTTGAATCCAAGGCCATGATCAGTCAGACGGAAACACAAGGGGGATTCTTGGTACCCCCTATGCTGGCGGAGCTTATACAAAATCGATTAAAAGTTTTAACACCTTTGCGTCAACTGGCACGAGTGACAAGTATATCTGGGAATAGTTTAGATTTGCTTATTGAAAAAGGTGATGCTGAGGTGGGGTGGGTTGCTGAAACCGACGAACGACCTGAGACCAAAACGCCTGAGTTGGCTAAGCTACGTATCCCGGTGCATCAAATATACGCTAAGCCTAAGATCAGTCAACTTTTGCTCGATGATACGAGCTTTGATATCGAACACTGGCTTGTGGAGAAAGTGGCTGAGAAGATGGCTCGTGTGGAAAATCAGGCCTTCTTATTCGGGGACGGAGATATCAAACCTCGAGGGATTCTAAGTTATCCCATGGCACCTTTGGGACAAGGAAAATGGGGAACTTGGGAAGCTATGGTTGTCAAAGATTTTGCTGGCACACATGCTGATTGTTTTATTGAGGTCTTTCATGCCCTTAAAGCTCAATATTTGCCTAGTTCAGCTTGGCTAATGTCGCGAAAAACAGCCTCTTTGCTTCGTCAGCTCAAAGATAATCAAGGCCAATATCTCTGGCAACCCAGCCTCAGTCAATCAGACCCTAATATGCTAATGGGTTATCCTGTTCATTTTAGTGATGATTTGGTCATTGAGGCGGAAGAAATAAGAAAAGGCAAAGAGAGACAAGGGGCTATGACAATCCTTTTTGGGAATTTTCATGAAGCTTATCAAATTGTTGATCGCAGTTCCATTCACGTGTTGCGAGATCCATTCAGTGCCAAGCCTTACGTTGAATTTTATACCACAAAGCGGGTGAGTGGGGATGTCATTAATTTTGATGCCTTAAAAATAATACAGCTCACAGAGGAATAATATGCTCGTACGCTTAAAGAAGGCCGACTATTCATCTTTAAGCTTATCCATGGTTAAGACGCATTTGCGTCTTAACCACAGTGATGAAGATGAATACCTCATTCATGCCATGGGGGTGGCTGGTGAAATCTTAGAAAATTACCTAAGTCAATCCCTTTTGGAGCAAACTTGGCAATATGTTTGGCATAACCCTCATGAGAAGGGAATATCTCCTTTGCATTCATCGGAGGTGGTGACCATAGATCTCTTCTTTCCACCAATTCTAGATATTTTGTCAATTCAAGCGATGTTGTCTCAGAAAAAAATCAAGGAACTCAAAAGGTATCGTTTGATCACCCATGGTCATAAGACGCAGCTGGTTGTAACAGGGGCCTACCCGGTACTTCAGGTTGAGTATGTTGCTGGGATGGCAAAACGGGCTGCTGATTTGCCGGCTCCCCTTGTTCAAGCTCTCCTGCTCATCATCGCTCATCTTTATGAATTTCGTCAAAGTCCTGAGAAGGGAGAAATCCCTATGCTCACACAATTGCTTCAACCCTTTCTACACCTGGGATTAAATTAATGTGGATTTATCAAGAGATGCATCATTGTATTCATTTGCTGCAAAGTCGGCGTAAATATGACGATTATGGTGATATCAGCGAAGCTTGGGCAGATATGGGGCGGGTTTGGGAAAAAATTGTACCTAAGACCAGTTCTAAATCGCTGCTTACTTATGAGGTAACAGTTCGCCAACCCCATTGTAAGGTGGATCGCATTGAGTGGAATGGGAAAGCTTACAAAATTTTGAGAGGGATGGAAGAGGATGCTCGTAAAACGTGGCGCCGCTTTCTAATTGCACCAATTTAGATTGTAAAATCTTAACTTTAATTTAGGCGTTAACGGTCTCTTCATAAAATTTTGCTAAACCTTACTCATTATAGAGGGGAAAGATCATGAGTGATTTCGCTGTTTTAGGGACAATAAGAGCCTACTTAGCTTCCCATTTAGGGGAAGATAGAGTTTGCTATGATAGGATTCAGCAGCAAGAAGAGAATCCGTGTTGCATTCTTGAGTTGGAAGAAATTTGGACGCACATATCCTCAAGCTCAGACAAGCCTCAATCCCGCCTTAAGTTTAAGACAACCTGTGTTCATGACCAGGTTGGGTTGCGCCCTGGACTCGAATTAAATGAAAAAGTAATTCGCTTGCTTGAAGGACAGGTTTTTCACTTAGAAGATGGTCGAAAAGCGACGATCAAATCCATAGGGGCAGCGAGCAAGTATTATCAGGAAAAGGAAAAAAAAATGATTTCTCAGTATTTTGAATCCTTAATTTGGGGATAAAGATGGCTGAAAAATTATTTTACTACACCCCAGATGAATTGATCTTTCAATTGAATCAAGCCATTGAGCAATGGGCGTCAGGGCAGATTGTGCCTCTGCCTAATTGGTATCAATAGGAGGATTTATGGAGACTGAGCTAATCTTGAGTCGAGGAGGGTTGCCTCCTCTTTCAGCGCGGGGATGTGTCCAAGAGCTATCCCCCATTTCCTTAGGTCAATTTCATCGCACTCTAAATGGGGAATTGATTTTTTTAGGTGTTAAGGGAAAGAAATACCGATCTGTGATCCACTGCGAAGACCAAACCGTGCTTGCCAGTGGTGATCTGATACCAGGTATGGAAGTGGATGTCAGCTGCATTCAGCGTCTATGGCAAAAATGCTCTGATGGGCAAGCTCTCTTGGAGAGAGATCCGGTCGCTGGATCCATCTTGGTCACCGATATAAATCGCCAGTCTATTCCTATTTTAGAACAAAAGGAGCGACATATCTCTCTATTAAGCACTAATGAATGCTTTATCTCTTACCGTCCCATCTTAAATATGAGAGTTATCTCTTATGCTTTAACTACTCACGAATGGCTAAAAAAATCAACCTGGCGCTTAGAGTTGGAAGAAATTTAGGAAGGTTTGTGCTTAAAGTTCTTGTAAATCCTTATCCTTGTGAACTTTTGATTTCTGGATTGCTTCGTCCTTACGGACTGCAATAACACATAGTTAAGGGACCGCTAAGAATTTCCTCTTTAGTTATGGTGATGAGCCTTTTCTCATACCACCATCGATGACAGATATGGAAAGACTGTTCGCGATTGACGGTATGGAAAATACCCTTCGCGATGGTGTGAGGCTCTTCCTGTTGATGAGAATCCAGTGAATATATGAAGGCTTGAGAAGTTAGGTGTTTTTGGATTTTGCTTCCTTCTTTGCTTCATAATAACTGATATAAAAAGTAGCAGCAATAATAAGGGCAGCGCCAAGTAAAATGGACTGGCTTGGAATTTCTTGAAAGAACAAAAACCCAAACAAAGCAGAGAAGATTAATTCGACATAGCGGAAGGGCATCAAAGCCGAGGCATCAGTAGCTGAAAATGCACGGATGAGGCAAACTTGAATGAGATTAGCGCCAATACCAAGGAGCACCAATAGCCCTAATTCAGGCATCGTGGGTGTTTTCCAGAAATAAAGTGCAGGAATGAGAGCGCCTACAGTTGTGCCAAAGGCAAAATAAAATAGCATGCTGTAGGTATTCTCTGTGGAGACCATTTTCTTGGCAAGTATATCAAGAAGAGCAAATTGTAACGCAGCGGCCACAGAAACAAGGCCAACCAGACGGAAAGCATCAGTTCCTGGCTGTAAAATTAATATCAAGCCGAGAAAACCGACAACGGTTGCAAGCCAACGGGGAAGGTCAACTTTTTCTTTCAGGAGTATTACAGCAAGGGGTAAGAAAAATAAAGGTTGGCTGAACATAATTGAGGTGTTTTCTGACAGGGGCATGACATTTACCGCAAAGCAACATGCACCAATGGCGCCAACACCTAAAATAGCGCGCAATATATGAGGAATAGGCCGCTTGGTAATAAAGAGTTCTTTGCCCCGAGACAACATAAGGGGCACAACGGTTACCATGCTAAAGAGAAAGCGGAAAAAAATAATCTCTGCTATGTGCAGGTTTTCACCGAGTAATCGCATCAAAACATCATTGCTAACGCTAACTAGATTAATCATCACCGCCCAAAACACCCCTTGGGCATAGCCTTTTTGCATAAACCAGCTATTTTTCCAAGCGATGGATAACCTTTGGGTTAAAGGCAAAGATGCAGCTTGGGTATGACCTGTAGACATTTTAACGCACTCAATTAATTCAGAGATTTTCAAGATACATATAAGTGCACTTTAAAGTTTTGTCGATAAGAATTATGGAGAAACCATGAAAATTAACCTTTGTTGGCTTGACAAAAAAGGGAATTTTGACGCCTTAAAACATACAGTATCAGATCATTCTGTAATTCATTTGGATATTAAACAAAAGGAGGGGGAGATCGCAACCGCACGTCTCCACCTTCCTATCGATCAGGTTGCCATGATTTCTGGATCTTGGGCTTGGATCAGCGTGCAAACCCATGATCAAATTGTCCCTCTTTTTCAAGGTCACAGAGTAGGGCCTTTGGATTATGAGACTGGACATGTGGCGGTGATAACTTTACAAGCAATTCCTCCAGATTGGCGAGAACAGACCGATCATCAAGTTTCCTTATTGCCTGAGAGCTCAGTTTGCTTTGAAGAGGATGATCACCCCTTGGCCTCACTTCCTTTAATCTGGCATTTCCACCCGACAACCCATGAAGTCAGCCTTCAGGGGCTGATGAGTGGAACCTCAACGCTCGAAATGAATCAGCAGATTATCCGAGATAGCTTCCAACAAAAACTTGCTTTTTATCCTTTTGAATCCATCACTGTGGAGGTTGTCGCAGAATGGATTCAGGAACGAGAAGGCACTATAAATTTATTGCCCCTTATCAATTGCCGTTTTCCTAATGGTATCATCAGTACACTGACCCCGCAAAGTTTAATCCAGACTTGGCCAAAAGAGGGAATGTGGGTGAAGCGTTCTGGTTACTTTATTACTAAGAGTCATTTAGAAGTTGTTCCACCGCCATCTACAGGAGGGTTAAATGTTTATCCAACTTTGACAAAAAAGATTACCATTGATGGTCATCCTCTTCGCTTTCGTCGATATTGGCTATCAGGGGTATTAGAGATGGATTGGCAGTATCGACAAAAAAGACGCCAAAAAGTAGTTTTTATAGTAAAGCATGATCACCAGCATGTAAGGCAAGGACAAGGGGAGTCTAAAAAAATTGTTTTGAAAGTTCGCCTGGATGATCCTTCTGTTTCACAAAACTCCATGGACAGTTATTTTGACACACCAGCGGGAAAATCAGCGATTCTAAAGGCTTTCCATAAGTCTACATGTTTTTTGGCGGCCAGTGCTCGTAATTTAAGGTTCAAATGGTGGATGCCCTTCAACGGACTTGTGACCTTAGATCAAATGGTGCGCTTTAAGCATCCCTTCCATGATCAATGGATAGAGGGAAAGCTGGTTGAGTATAGCCATCGATTTACCATTAAGGGTTGGCTAACCCAATTAACCGTGGCTGTAACTGCCGGGATTCAAGAAGTAGAATTTCCACAAACCCTTGAAATTGTTCCCGAACATCCCGTTCAAGGGAGTTTAGAGGAAGATTGTCTGGGCTTTGAAGATTTTGTCGAGTATCTGGAGATCAGAAATGGAGTGGAAGAGCAGATACGTTATTTGCAAGAGACAGGATTACCACAGGTTCCTCCCACACAAATCACCTTAATCATGAAAGATCTGCGCTCAAAATCATGCCTGGAGCAAGTGTTAAAGGTCGCCACACCTTTGACTTGGTCGGGACCCAATCAATTCAATGTAACAATTTAAAAGAGATATAAAAGATGGTTTTTCAGCTAATGCGATGGATCGATCATCACAAAAAGCCAATTTATCCTGTGGAATCAAGCCCTCACACAGCCTTTTACAATACCGATAAAGGTCAACTTATGATCGGCACGGATAAGTTAGAAAATATCAAAAATCTTCAAGATTTTCCCCTTTATCTCCAATTAAAAGCAAAAATTATTACGCTAAAGGAACGAGAGCACGGGATTAGTCTTAGTTATGAAGAGGGAGGATTTGTTCATGATCCAGTCTTGTTATATCCAGAATCTATGGATAACTATTACACCTCAGAGATTGAAATTCATTACTTGGGTATGGGCGAATATCGAGATCCCCATGATCATCAAATTCATACCTTTCTAGGCCAACAACTGCCATGGGGAACTCTTTGTTTTGAAGGAACCCTTCTTTATCGACTTCCCTTTATCACTCAGGAAAGCAGTTTAAATATTAAGAGTGAAGAAGGCGTTCAGGACGTGAGAGGGTATGGCGGATACTATCGCTTGGGATGTGCTTTAGAAGAGGTGCAGCAGATTTTCTTTACCTCGGGGTTTGAGGGCAACTGTTCTTATTTTTACTTGTCAACTTTGAGTGATTGGCATCACAAAGGCATTCAGCCACCTATTCCAGCGTCTCAGGAAGGCCATCAAATTCGCTTTATTAATGGAGGAGAGGAACCCATAGAAAATTTAAGATCAGCTTTGCAAAAAGGGGGAGCACGTCTGAGTTTGTATGGTGGGGTCGATGATCATGAAGCGGAGATCATCGGTCATTATCAATCTATTGATGGTCAGGGAACTTCTCATGATCAATTGATCCTTACTTATGTGAGGAGAGAGTCGTGAATCGAGATCTTCAAATCTTAGCCCGCACGATTTATGGAGAAGCGCGGGGCGAGTATGCTCATGCACAAGGAGGATTAAGTGCATTGATAGCGGTTGGAAACGTGGTGATGAATCGTTTTCACCAAAAGACATGGTATGGACGAACCATTGGGGAGGTCTGTCAAAAGCCCTGGCAGTTTTCCTGTTGGAATTCCGATGACCCTAATTATTCCTTGGTCATTCAAGATGTGATCACTGATCCTTTATATCAAATCTGTTTCCAGGTAGCAGAAAAGGTAAGTACAGATCAATGGCCAGATTTAACCTTGGGGTGTGACCATTATCATACATCTTATGGAAAGATTCCCACTTGGGCTCATGGGTTGAGGCCAAAAATCACCATTGGTCATCACTGGTTTTATGACTTGAGGAAGAAACCGTAATGTCTTTATCTCTTATTACCTCTGCTTTAGGATTGGCTCAATTTGTACCTAATATTGCTCGGTGGTTAGGTGGTGAGCACGCTGAACAGGTGGCTGCTGACATTGTCGGTATTGCAAAACAAGTCTGCGGTGTGGATGATCCCTTGGAAGCCATTCAAATTTTAAAAAAGAACCCTGAGCTTCTTGTGGAATTTCAAAAAATGATAATCCAGCTCGATGGGGAGGCGGAGATCCATGCACTACAAGATCGGCAAAATGCTCGGTCTCGTGATGTATCTCTAATGTTAGCCGGGCGGAGCAATATTCGTGCTGATATTATGGTGCTGTGTGCTGCGGGGGGACTCATCAGCTGCTTGGTCTCTCTGGCTTACTACTCTGATCACTTGCCTGGAGAAGCGGTCGGCATCATCTCCACTGTCGCGGGCATTTTTGGCGCTTGCTTGAAGGATGCTTATGCGTTTGAGTTTGGCTCATCCAGGGATAGTAAATTGCGCGATACAACCGTTGCTGCCATGTTAGAAAGGGGAGGGTTATGATTCCAGCTCATGAACGGGTATATTTAATCGCTTCATCGCGATCGAAAAGTTCTAAAAGACATCGAAGTGCCTGGCCACGCTCTGAGGTTAACAGCGGATCTTTGGCTAAAATGTCTTTTGCTTCTTGGTTGGCTTTAGCGAGAAGGTCAGAACAAAAATCACTTTCATTGATGAAATCTGCTAAGCGAAACTGGGGCATTCCGCTTTGACGGGTGCCCAAAATATCTCCCCCACCTCGTAGTTTTAGATCGGCCTCAGCAATTTTAAACCCGTCATCTGTTTGGCGCATGGTTTCCAATCGTTGGCGGCCTGTAGCACTCAGATGCTCACCATAAAGTAATAAGCATGTTCCTGGCTTATGGCCTCGTCCGATACGTCCACGCAATTGATGTAATTGGGCGAGGCCAAAACGCTCGGCATGCTCAATAATCATGATGGTTGCCTCAGGAACATTAACCCCCACCTCAATTACTGTGGTTGCGACAAGAATATGAACTGACCCATGGATAAACCTTTCCATTACGTAATCTTTTTCTTGTCCTTTCATCCGGCCATGAATCAACCCAACCTGCTTGCCGAAAATTTGTTCTAATTCTTGAAAACGATTTTCAGCGGCTGAAATGTCTAGGGCTTCAGATTCTTCTACTAAGGGGCAAACCCAGAATACTTTTGCGCCTGTCTTAAGGGATCTTTGTACTCCTCCAATCACTTCATCCATCCGGCTAATTGCCATTACTTTCGTTTGAACGGGAAGACGTCCTGGAGGTTTTTCTTTGAGTAGGGAGACATCCATATCACCATAATTTGCTAAAATCATGGTTCTTGGAATGGGAGTGGCTGTCATGGCCAGAAGATGAACCAAATGACCTTTTTCCGCTAAAGCCAGACGTTGTTCAACGCCAAAGCGGTGTTGTTCATCAATAACCGCCAGGCCCAATCGGGCAAATTGGACATGATCTTGGATGAGCGCATGGGTTCCAATTAAGATCGGTACTTCATGGTTGGCAATACGTTGTAGAATCTGTGTGCGGTTCTTACCCTTGTCTCTTCCTGTGAGCAAAAGAACATCCAAGTCAATTTTATTGCATAATTGGCTGATGGTCTCAAAATGCTGTCGTGCTAAGATGTCTGTAGGAGCTAAAATAGCTGCCTGATGGCCAGATTCTACGGCATGCAGCATGGCCATCAAAGCCACTAGGGTTTTTCCGCTGCCAACATCGCCTTGAAGAAGTCGAGCCATGGGCTTTATGCCTGCCATGTCTTGAAAGATATCCTCAATAGCTGATTCTTGAGCTGCTGTTAACGAGTATGGGAGAACACTTCGTAAAGCATTTGTGTATTGTCCTGAACCGTTCAAGCCTGCTTCTCGTTGTTGTTTGGGGCGATGGGTGCGAGCTAAATGGAGCGCTAACTGGTGGGATAATAGTTCGTCATAAGCTAAACGTTGACGCGCTTTTTCTCTTAAAGTTAATTCTTCCTGAGATTTTGGGTGATGAGCCTTATGGATAGCCTCGTGCCATGAAGGCCAGTTATAAGCTTTAACCATATCCGGGGTCAGCCATTCAGGTAAAGGACGAAGATGAGGGAATAGGTGGCCAAAAACCCGTTGTACACACCCATTGGTTATTCCAGCTGTGAGGGGATAGATAGGATGATGAATGGGTGCGGTTGAATAAGGGATCATTGTAACTTTATCAGGATGGACCATAGACCAGGTGCCATGAAAATACTCTGCTTTTCCCAAAAGGGTACGGCGGGCATTTACAGGAAACATTTTTTCTAAAAAAGGGCGTCTGCCATTAAAGTAGATGACTTCCAAGGTCTGCTGACCATCAAAGCAGTGAATTTTGTAGGGTTTGCTGGGACGAGAGTTAGGTGCGTGCGCTTTGACTTCCACGTCGATTCTAATATTCTCCCCTTTTTGGGCTTGGCAAATATGGTGGATTGGCCGCCAAACTTGAATGTTTGAGGGGAGGTGAAAGAGCGCCTGACCCACTGTTGAGCCCATGAGGCGATAAAATAGAGATTTGCGGCGCCCTAGAGAGGCATAATCCTCTAGGGGTTTTTTAAAGATGTTTATTGGGCGTACTGACTCCATTCCACGCCATATTGCTTTAAAGTCTTTTTAAAGTGGTCCGGAGGAGGGGCCACAAATTCAAACTTATTACCTGATCTATCCCTGATTATAATGGAACGAGCATGTAAATGTAAGTCATTTGATATTTGAACGACCTCCCGTCCTCCATATTTTCCATCACCAATAATGGGGGTGTTCAAGGATTGACAGTGAACGCGGATTTGATGGGTGCGTCCAGTTTCAGGATAAAGTTCCAACCAGGCCAGGGCGCCAAACTTTTTGGAGGTTAGCTTTTTGACCGTACGGTAACGGGTGATTGCAACCTTTCCAGCCTTGTTATCAATATAGACTTTTTCTTGGTCGCCTATACCACCTTTGATCAATTTATTTTGAATAGTGCCATGATCTGGTTTAGGTTGACCCAAGACAATTGCCCAGTATGTTTTTTCCACGGATCCAAGGCGAAAACTTTCTGTCAAATGAGCCGCAGTAGCTTGGTTCTTGGCAATGACAAATACACCGCTGGTATATCGGTCCAAACGATGGACGAGACGGTAGCGGATGTTTTGACATTCGCCGTAAGCCTCTAACATCTTATCCAAACTCTGAGATATCTTATTTCCCCCTTGGACTGCAAGATTATGGGGCTTGTTAAGAATCAGTAAGTCTTCATCTTCCCATAAAATGTTTGACTCAATAAGCTCTTTATCTTTAGCCGTTAATTCATAGCTTTTCGTCTGAGGTTTGGGAGGAAGGTGGTTTTGGATGAGCGCTATTTCTTGGGGAGCGGTTATAACCTGGCCTTCTTCAACCCGAGTACTTGAGGTTACTTTCATCCCGTTTAAGCGAATTTTACCTTGTCTTAGCATTTTCTCCAGCATGCCTTGGCGTAATTCTGGATACCGTTTGCGTAACCAACGATCCAGACGCATGCCAGCATTATCATCAATGATCAAAACCAAGGGCTGAGGGTGTGTCATTTTTATCCATTTCTTTCATTCTTTGCCCCTTATGAGGGACGTCTTTAATTCAAATAGTGTTTTTTCGTCACAGAGGGAAGGGATAAAATGATTATTATGCAACATTAATTGTTTAAAAAATTGAGATGCGATACTATCTAATAGGACAGATATCAACTCTTAGACTAAATATTTACATTATGCGCTGGTTGGCTTTTTTATTGCTTGGAACATGTGTTGCTCATGCAACAACAGATGGTCATGGTTTTTCCTTTAGCGATGTATTTAAAGGATGGATAGACAAGTATTATGTGTATGCCAAAAAATCCGACTCAACCCAGAGCCATGATGAAAATAGTTTAACGCACGGCTCTATGGAGCACAAAGGGGAAGGGGGCGTGTTGCCAACCCAAGCGGTGACACAAAAAGAATCTGAAGGTAAAAATCATGAAGCAATTCTTAGTGAGAAGGATAAAGAAGATCTTGCTCCAACAGGTCCTACCCACATTCTTCCCCACAAAGCCACTTATTCAATCAGCTTAGATAAGAATTATGGACAGGATGATGTGGCTGATGCCAATGGATGGATGACCATCCAAGTGATAGATACCGGAGACGGTTGGATTTATGACCAACAGTCCAGCTTAATTATTTATAATTCTGATGGTGAGGCTCAACAAATAAACACCAGGGTCAATTCTTGGCAAAATTATGCGGGTGATCGTTATCGATTTAATTGCTCAACCTTAAGAAATGGGGTTCAAGAAGATAATATCGAAGGTGAAGCACGCGTAGAGAACAACCAATGTACAGTTCAATATAGTCAACCGACAAATACAGAAGTTCATCTTCCCAGCAATACCATTTTTCCTCTTCACTACCTCATCCATGTTTTGAATGAGGCGAAAGCAGGGAAAACTGTTGTCTCCGACATTATTTTTGATGGCAGTAGTGAAACTCAGGAGCCAGTAGCTGTGGATACGGTTGTCGGAGCACCTCAAGATCCTCATTTAATTATTGGGGGGACCGAATCTTTGACGACCAAAAAATCCTGGCCTATGCATATTGCTGTCTATCCGACGAATAGTAACAATCCTGATCCAGATTACGAAATGAAGCAAAGTGTCTTGGATGTGGGAATTATTAAAGATATGACCTTGGATTATGGCACTTTTAGTGTCAAAGCTACCATCGAGAAAATAGAACTTTTCACCAGTTGACAGGTTCAGGATTACTAAGCTGTTATTTTGTCTTAAGGTTCAACGCCTGATTAATCATAACGCTTTTTATCCCCAAAAACCTCTAATTTCCCCTTACTTGAAAAGAGGTATTAAGCGTTTCTGTCAGATCTTAACCAATGATTTTCACCATGGGTAATACCTTCTTCAGAGATTGTTTGCCGTGTGGTGTGACTTTTTCACATCCAAGTAAGTCAAGCAAGGTCAGCTGAGTTAATTCTTTCAGATGCGCTAATCCGGCATCTGTGATTAGAGCGCAATCTGATAAGTCAAGGTAGGTCAGCTGAGCTAATCCCGCCAGATGTGCTAATCCAGCATCCGTGATAAGAGCGCAATCTGATAAGTTAAGGGAGGTCAGCTGAGCTAATCCCGCCAGATGTGCTAATCCAGCATCCGTTATTAGATGGCACCAAACTAAGTTAAGGTCGGTTAGCTGAGTTAATCTCGCCAGATGTGCTAATCCAGCATCCGTTATTAGAGCACACCCAAATAAGTTAAGGGAGGTCAGCTGAGTTAATCTCGCCAGATGTGCTAATCCAGCATCCGTTATTAGATGGCACCAAACTAAGTTAAGGTCGGTTAGCTGAGTTAATTCCTTCAGATGTGCTAATCCAGCATCCGTGATTTCTTCGCATCCAGATAAGTTAAGGGAGACAACATTCGGAAACAGTTCAATAATCTGAGCGAGCATCTCATCAGTAATCTTATTTCCATAAGGGGATAAATCAAGATACAATCGGGCTGATGCTATAATTTGATAGAAGCTTTTATTAGCAAGGAGTAAGTTTTTTAGATCCTTTAGCCCACCTTGCCCCAAAAACCCAATCATTTCCTGGAGAATTTCTTCAGGAAAAAGCGTCAAATCTCCATGATCTCCTCGACTTTGATTCCATTCAATCCGGCGAGCTAGATGAGGAGCCTTTAATATTTGAGCCATGATCAAAGCTTGATTTTTCTGTAATTGATCAAGATGCCCTGTGTTAAGGAGAGAGTATAACCCTTGAATGATTTGGCCTCTTATCGATGGACTGGGATTTTTTTGATAAGATGTGTATAACTCTTGGAGTTTCTGCCATCCTGTTTGTTGAGTTGTCAAAGCTTCGTGAGATGTTTTGGCATTGTTTTGAGGTGATGCTTCCATGGCCGAGGCTGCATTTAACAGACCAAGAGATAAGATTAACACCCTTTGAATCATGGCACGCATTCCCCAATACAGTCCTATACTCCTTGATGATACCTGATTAAACTTAAGAGTAGGTTAAGTGCGGGATTAATCATGATTCAGAAGGAGACATAAAGGATTGCTCTTAAGTATCTCCAACTGTTTTCGGAATTTCCCCTCATTTCAAAAGAGGGATAAAACCTTTTTATCAAATCTTAAATTATTGTAACCATGGGTAATGCCTCTTTGAGAGATTGCTTACCTTGTGGCGTGATTTTTGCACATCCTGTTAACCTAATGTAAATTAGCTGATGTAATTCTGCTAGATGCGCTAATCCAGCATCTGTAATGTTAAAGCACCCAGTTAAGTCAAGGGAGGTTAGCTGATATAATGTCGCCAGATGTGTTAATCCGGTGTCCGTGATTTGATTGCACATAGATAAGTCAAGGGAGTTCAGCTGATACAGTTCTTTTAGATGCGCTAATCCGTTATCTGTAATCTTATAGCACCCAGTTAAGGTAAGGGAGGTTAGCTGATATAATGTCCCCAGATGCTTCAATCCGTTATCCGTGATTTGATCGCACATAGATAAGACAAGGTAGGTAAGCTGATATAGTTCTGTCAGATGCGCTAATCCGTTATCCGTGATTTGATTGCACATTGATAAATCAAGGGAGGTCAACTGAATTAATTCCGCCAGATGTGCTAATCCGACATCTGTAATTTGATTACACTTAGATAAGTAAAGACCGGTTAGCTGAGTTAACCTCGATAGGTACGCTAATCCTGTATCCGTAATTTGTTTACACCCAGATAAGTCAAGGGAGTTCAGCCGAGTTAATCCCGCCAGATGCGTTAATCCGACATCTGTGATTTGATTGCACCCAGGTAAGTAAAGATCTGTCAGCTGAGTTAATCCCGCTAGGTACGCTAATCCGGTATCAGTGATTTTATAGCAGTCAGCTAAGTTAAGATAGGTTAGATGGGCTAATCCCGCTAGATGTGCTAATCCGGCATCCGTGATTTTATATCCTCTAGATAAGTTAAGAGTGGTCAGCTGAGTTAATCCCGCTAGATGTGATAAGCCACCATCGGTGATTAGATTGCACCCAGATAAATCAAGGAAAGTCAGCTGAGTTAATCCCGCTAGATGTGATAAGCCACCATCGGTGATTTCTTCGCAGCCTGACAAATTAAGAGAGTTCAGATAGGCTAATCCCGCTAGATGCGCCAATCCGGCATCGGTGGTTAGATTGCACCCAGATAAATCAAGGAAAGTCAGCTGAGTTAATCCCGCTAGGTGCGCTAATCCGGCATCGGTGATTAGATTGCACCAATCTAAGTAAAGCGAAGTTAGACGATTTAATTTCGTCAGATGCGCTAATCCGGCATCGGTGATTTTATAGCACCCTGATAAGTCAACGTAGGTCAGCTGAGTTAATGTCGTCAGATGTGCTAATCCGACATCCGTAATGTTATCGCACCTTGATATATCAAGGTAGGTCAGCTGAGTTAATTTCGCCAAATGTGCTAAACCAGCATCGGTGATTTTATAGCACCTTGATAACTTAAGGGAAACAATATTAGGAAATAACTCAATAATCTGAGCTATAATTTCATCAGTGATCACATCTTTAAAGGGGGATAGATCCATATGCACAGGGGCTGAGGCCATCAACTGATGAAAGCTTTTATTGGCAAGGCGTAAATTCTTCAGATCTTGTACCCCAAACATTTTATCATTTCCAAGATATTGTATGATCTCATGGATAATTTCTTCCGGAAAGACCGTTAAATCTCCATAATCACGTTGAATTTGATCTGATTCAATCCGGCGAGCTAGATTAGGAGCCTTTAATACTTGAGCTATGATCAAAGCTTGATTTTTCTGTAATTGATCAAGTTGCCCTGTGCTAAGGAGGGAGTATAAGCCTTGAATCATTTGACCCCTTATCGATGGAGTTGGATTATTCTGATATGATGTATATAGCTCTTGGATATTCTGCCATCCTGTTTGTTGAGTCGCCAAAGCTTCATCAGATGCTTTGGCATTGTTATGAGGAGATTTTTCCATAGCAGATAATGGATTCAACAGACCAAGAGATAAGATTAACACCGTCCGGATCATGGTTGCCGTGCCTCTGGATAATGCACATTACTCCATAATTGTCGCGGTTTAAGATTAATAATTCATTAAGAGGGGAATGTAAGAGATAAGAATTGGTGAGCTGAATCCTTTGCGCTCATGCTTTATGATTTTTTCTTAAAACATTTATGTTCTTAATTGTCAAATTTGGTCATTATTTATGTAATTATATAACCAATAGTAAAGTTATATTAACTATAAATTAGCAAAAAATAGAATATATTATAGGTGTAAGGTTGAAATTGGGGGAGATGCTAGGATGGCCCAGTTTAGAACCCTTTTAGAAGATTTTCGCCTAACCACGGCAGAAATACTGTACCACATACCTGATTATCCTGAACTTTTGCAAACATTTCTGTGGCAAGATTACGATCTTCCTCCCAAATATCCAAGATTATCCCATTTTCTTGAGTTCTGGAATAAGTCCTTGGATGGTAAGCTTCATTCAGTGCGGGTGGTTTATGGGGATCCCCTTAACAGTGGCTCACTCATTTATGCAGATTTTGATGGTCGTCTTCATTAAGTTTATTGTGAGATAAGAACTTTTTAAACATTCAGTTTGAGGAGTTCATCCACGAAAAGCTTAGCGATGGTGTAAATGGATTGCATAGGATTGGCTCCCACTGAGGTGGGGAAGACACTGCTATCGCAAACATATAGGTTTTCAAATTCACGATTAGTTTTTGAATGCCACACCTTAAAATTTAGTGATACAACGCTGGTTTTTGGATGAGGACCTAATTTGTTGCTTCCCTGCATGTGGGCTGAAGAAATAAAATTTAGGGGCTGTCCCAGATAACACATAAAAGTGTTAAGCTGGTGATATGAGA
>CAZITL010000006.1:0-142202 GCA_964542195.1 uncultured Verrucomicrobiales bacterium | reverse complement strand
ACTCTTTCTCATATCACCAGCTTAACACTTTTATGTGTTATCTGGGACAGCCCCTTTTGAGTTTTTGCTGGCAGGGAAGAATAGGCTTTTTGCCTTCATTTTCATATTTTCTCTTAAGCCTCCTAAGTTCATTCATGATGCCTTCTACCAGGGGCGGTTTTTGACCATCACCTTGGACATACTCTTGAAATCTCTTACGGGCAAATGCCAGCTTGTCTTGCCCACCTCTTAGGATAAAGTCAGACAAACCGTTAAATACATATTCCAGCGGATCCATAAAATTTCCATAGGTGACTTGATACCAAGGATTGATCAAGTCAACGACACCGTAAATTTCTTTTTGAGTTAGAATGTCTTGATTCGCTCTTAAAATATTTTCCAGGATGTCAATTTCGAAGACTAATGAGGGATTGTCTTGGTGAAGGGACCGCTGTTCTCGCAAATAGTCAAGTTGGCACTGCAAACTCTTTCTCACCCCCTCGGTATAATTTTCTCCAATGAGAGAAGCGCTTGATGCGTACGTGTAATCGCCAAAATAAGATTGAACCTCCGTTGGTGCGTGGCAAAGGATTACTTTTGCAATTTCATTCGCCTGGTCTACTTCATGAGCGACTATAGAACTGCTCATCATGAAAGCAAGGGCACATATTTTTAAAAGCTTTCCCACTAAATAACTCCAATTTTATTAAAATAATTTTAATCTTAAGGAGGATACCTAGCCCCGTCAATTGTAGCCGTTGATTTCATCCAAATAAGGTTGGGGATTGGCTAAAAAGTCTCTGACTAAACGATAGTTTTCCACTTCTTCCAATTGACAGGGTTTGATCCCATTGTCAGAGAATAATAGGACTTGTGCCTCAGGGTAACTCATTAAGATGGGCGAGTGGGTTACCATCAAAATTTGACTATCCCCTCGTTGCTCCATGGTTTTCATAATTTTTAAAAACTCCAGCTGACGATTAGGCGATAAAGCGGCTTCTGGCTCGTCCAACAAATATATCCCTCCTCTTTGAAAGCGGTGAGTAAAAAGTGATAAAAAAGCTTCTCCATGACTTTTCTCCAACAAATAGCCGCCATAATAGTCCTGATAATTTAAATCTTGAAATTGGGGATCATAGATGTATTCCAAAAAATTATAAAACGTCTCTGCTCTCATAAAGAACCCTTGGGAAATTTTTGGCAACCATGACAAGCGTATCATCGATTTTAAAGATTTTAGGGACGCGTGGTTTTCTAGCGATTTGGTTTGATAGACATGATCGCTCGATCCACCTTGCAAATTAAAATTACACACATTGGCTATATACTCTAACAATGTAGATTTTCCTGAACCATTTTCACCGACAAGTATGGTTACCGGGCGATCAATGATGAGCTCAAAATCCTTTTGAAAAATGGGAAGGTTTAGTGGATAGGTTTGAAGATCCTTCTCTGCTCGATGAAAGTGGATTCTCTTGAGAAAGGGCGCAGGCAGAGATAGGGGTTTTTTCATAATTTAAATCAAGAACGGTCATACAAGAATTTAGGAAATTAACTCATCCTTACAAAGAATTCTGATTTAAATCAACTAACACTAAATAGATTATTGGTTAGATGGTTAGTCGTAAGCCGGTGAGGCCTGCAATTGATCTTAAAGCGTGTTTAAATATGATTAATCATACCTTTGGCTCGGGGGAAGAAAGCTTCCCCTTGAAACACATTAATTTGAAGTGTTAGGTGCTGGTTTGGTGCACTTTTTGTAAAAATGGCGAATGCCACGTCCAACAAACCATGCAGCGGGTATAGCTGCTAAGGATGCAGTAGCAATCAGTCCATAATTGCCAGCCAGATCCATATTACAGTAAGTCGGTGCTATAGATCGAATTTCATCTGCGCAGGGAAATCCCTGGGGTATATCACAATTTGTACCGTTCCAGTTTGGGTCGAATTGTCTATTGACATCCTCACATAATGATTTTTGGAATTCAATTGCAGACCAAGGTGCCGCTTTAAGGCAAGTAAATACTGATGCAGGAAATATTGCAAAAAAAGCTGAACACAGGAATCTTTTATCCCAAAGGGCAGTTGTATCAACTATATTTTGATGATGCTGAAATTGCACTGCACCTTGAAGTAAAGGTTGATATTCATGTTCTTCGTCGGGATAACTTAAACTTACATTTTGAGTTTGTTGAATTTTTGTCTGAGTTGGTTGAAACGGTTGATTAGCACGTTCTTCGTCAATATCACAGGCTTTAACAAACGTACAGACTAACATAAATAGACAAAAAAACTTCATATAGGGCTTCCTCAAATTTTTTTACAAAGAATCATTCGACCAATAACTTATACTAAGTATTGTATCTCGTTTAAATTGAATTTATTTTGATATTTATATTTTTATTTCTGATGTTAATTGATATTTCCTTATGGCTTTAAACCTATAACCCCGTAAATGGCTGTGCTATTCCAAACCAGTACAACTTGCATTTTCAATACCTAACAACCATACTCTACTAGCAAATTATACCGACGAATGAATCTGAAATGTTTGCTAGCACTTAACATTCTTTTACATGCCATCCATTTCTGGATAAATTCCAACCCCTTACAGTGCGATGATAAAGAGGTTCAATAACACAAATCTTGAAAGAAGTTTTGGAAGGAGAGGAGTTTCACGAGGTGACTAAACCTCTAAATATACCTCAAGCGATTAAAAAAGAAAGGATGCACACATAATTTTAATTAATATAAGAAAAGGTTTGTGGGGAATAGACTCATGATGCTTAAAAGAATTTGTGGTTTTGCAATTATTTCAGTTCTAATCTTTTAAGTTCTATGGATATCTTCCATCTCTCCTCAGTCTTAACGTTGTTGAACCTCCACAAAAATTACCAAGCCAAACAAATTTTGGATAAGTTTAACGATGTGAAGCGAAAATGATCTATCTTATTATTATTATTAGCAATCGTTTTCATAATTCATCATGCCAAACTTATCCAAAACCAGGGATGTATAGTTGGGCCTCCAACTAGTCTCTCTTTGGGATTTGCGTTAGTTTTACTCCCTATACATCCCAATTTGGATGCTAGTTTAAGGTACCTAACGAATAAAACGTGAAATATCATTCAATTTTAACGTGGAATATCATTAAAGTTCACCTCAGATTCTCCAACATTTAAGTAAATAAGACACATTTTATAAATGTAGACTTGTCCCCTTACAACTCTTATAAAAACAGAGGATCCGATAGAAACCTTTATCTCTATAGATCTTATTGATAATCTTGGAGAATCAACTAACGTTCACGGTTATTCCCATCTGGGGGTGAAAAAATAATTTTTATTGTTTATTAAATAAACCTTGATATTTATCTTATAAGAGTTCATGAATTTTGAAAAAGGGTAATGGATCCTACAGATGAGTGATAAAACCACATCTCCACGCCAATTAAAAAGTAAGACCAATAAAGAGGGAATGTCCGCTCTTCATGATTTACTCTTGCCCTTGAAAAAGCAGCTGGAAAGTGAAAAGCGACAAAATCATCAAGAAAAAAAAATTCAGAAGGTGATTGAAAGTAATACATCTCGCCTTGACCCCAGCCTTGAAGCAAAGGAACAGCGTCAGGAACATATTCAACATGCTCTTGATTGGCTGTATCAAACCTTCCCCTTATGCTTTGATCGCGCTCATCCTAAGCCTCTGAAACGTAGAATAGAAAAAGATATTTATCCCCTTCTCCCCGAAGATCAATCCATTTCTCGGCTAACCCTTAGACGCGCCATTGCTTTTTATACCCGTTGGGTTAAATATCGGCGAGCATTGACCGAATCAACACATCGTTATGATCTTCAAGGTAATCCTGTGGAAGAAATTCAAGGTGCTCACAAAGAAAGAGCTGTTGATCAACTCAAAGAACAAGCCAAGCGTCGGGCTGAGCATAAAAAACCTAAAAATTTCAAAAAACCTTTTAGGAGGGACAAGCGCCCGTTGACACAACAAAGAGGAGAAAAGCTTCCGGAATCTTAGTGTGGACCTAGCACGAGAGAGAGACTTGGGACTCTTAAAATCTGCTATGCTCATTTATAAAATAAGCTGCAAAAATTAAAGCAGCGTTAAACCAATCTTAAGTATAGATTTTTATGGATTCACCTGCCCTTTTCTTCATTTCTAAAAAGTTCTTTTAAAAATTAACCTTCTTTTAAGATGATCCAGCTTAAAACTTCATATATTGCTATTTTTTGTTTACCTAATGGGGTGATGTTGTGATTGTAAAAAAGTCGTTCTATTTTCTGCGTCATGCAGAGACAGAACATAATCAACAAGGTTTGTGCGCGGGCAGTCAAATTGATAGTTTTCTGACCTTTCAAGGAATACAACAGGCGCAAAAGTTACAAGAGAAGATCCGCCACTTGGAAGTAGATCATGTTATCTCCAGCCCTCTGCTTCGCACGCGCCATACTGCCGCCATTGCAACTCAAGCTTTGCACCCCATTATGATTGAACCAGATTTAAGAGAATGGGATTTAGGAGATTTTGAGGGTGCCCCTGTTTCTGACTTCGTCACCACCGTAGATACTTTACCTTCCCACGTACCTCTCCCTAATGGGGAATCTAAAAGCCAACTGACCAAAAGAGTTTTAAATGGTTTGAATCGTTGGTTATCGACCCATGGAAATGACATTCTGGTTGTTTCCCATGGTTTAGTTTTTTTGGCTCTTTTAGAATCAGTCCAACAACCTATAACTTTCCTTGGTAATGCTGAATTAGTGCATTTTATCCCGCAAGAGGATGGTTGGTCAATTCAACACCTATAGTTTCAGCTGTTCATAAATAAGATCATGGGGAAATAAATAGGGATCTCCCTCCCCTCCTCTGATCAAAGTATTCCACTTTAAGAAAGGGTCGGTAATCTGCTACCCGATCCACAATCCCGCCGGGGGTTTTAACGCTCAGGCTTCTCCTTAACGGATCCCCCTTGATATAGAAGATTTGAAAGCTCAGCCAGAGACGGTTTCATGGCTGGTCATAAAAGGGCGTTTGGGATAATAGTAAGTCTTGAGCGCCTGGACGCTTATCAACTGTCTCTCTGGGTATCTTAGAGCCGTTAGCTGGTGACCATAAACACACCCTGTATCAATATTGATGGTATTATTAACCCATTGAGGACGCGATATCGGCGTATGTCCATATACAATCATAGATTTCCCATGATACTCTTGAGCCCAAGGATAACGGATAGGAAGACCTGATTCATCCACCTTACCCGCAGTTGGACCATATAAGCAAAACGCACGAACGATTGCGGTATCAACCCCCATATACCGCTCCAAGATCCCGGCGTGAGCAATCACCAGTTTTCCTTGATCTAAAACATGGTGATGGGGAAGATATTCAAGGAATGATCTCACTTTATCCTTAAACGTTTGTGGATAAGGATCCAATTGGCCAAGGGTTTCCTCAAGTCCATTAGTGATTTTGACATCGCGTCCTTGAAGCTTGCGCCTTAATTTATCATCGTGATTACCACAAACGCAAAAGCCCATGCCAGAAGTTACTATGGCTATTACCAAACTCAGAACTTCCGGATTTTTAGGCCCACGATCCACCAAGTCACCAACAAAGATAATTTTACGCCCTTCTGGATGGCTTATCTCATCCCCGTCCTTGACTTCATATCCGAGCATTCTTAAGAGCGCTTGAAGTTCATCATAACACCCATGAATGTCCCCAATCACATCAAAGGGACCGTGCTCTTCAAGTTGATGAATTAGTCCTTTTTGTCTATTAATTTTCAAGGACGAAGATTCCCCGACAGACATGTTAAAGCTTTTCTTTATCATTTATGTATACCCTATTAAATTCAAAATAATAATTGCTTCCCTAATGATAATTTCATTGCCTCATAAATCTAAATAACAGATGAGTGAGGATGTGAAATTTGGATGAGATTATTTATGCTCGCCTTTATTTCTCTTTGATGAATTATTCTTTCATAAGGGTAGAAAACTATATTAAGTCGTAAAACATCCAACCAAGAATCAAGTTTCAAACCATTAGCAAGGATAAATAAAAGAATAGATCAATGATGTGGATATCGTAAACGGGTAAAATACGAATATGAAGTAACAGAAGTGTTAAAATAGCTCCCTTTATTCATGATCAGAATCATGAAGCGTATTCCTTTAAAGAGATTTATCTGGCAACAGATGATAATACCTGATTGCTAGACCATGGGCAAAGCCTAATAAATTTTGCAATCATTTTCAGCGCTTTGTTTTTAGGTTTCATCAGAGACTCAAAAACAAGAAAGTTAGACTAGCAATCATCTATGATCCCTAGAACCCAAATGAACTTTCAATCCCCCTCCCCTAATTGTACGTTTAAGAAGTGAGATACCCTTCAGAAAAACTCATTGTAAAATTTTATAGATGAGAATCGTTTGCTAGCGAACAAACTCTCTCTAATTAAGTCACAGGAGCTAAAGATAAAAATGCTACTTTTCTTAAAGCAAAATAACTCTGAACTGTCAGATCAACCTAAGTTTTACAAGTCTGATCAACGGCTACCCTTTTCTGCCGTCAAAGTCTTGGTCTATGGGCTGCTTCTCGTTGTTATATCGTTAAAACATGGGAGGTAGACCTTACTCTAGTCTTCTTTAGCTATCTTGACAGCCCCTAGGTTTACTAATTTGCAGTTGAAAAAACCAAGGGCATCGTATTTTAATAAGGAGCCAATAAGGCTCCTTTCGCTCTATCTAAGAGTACATTTGATGCCCACTTTGGGCTTGCTTCGGAGTAGAGCTATTTATTTCACTAATCACGTTGTAAATATTACGTAAAATAAGGTTAAAAAAGTTTCCCATAATCAATTCATCTAATTGACAGATCAAGTAACTTAAATTACCTGGATTTTCCTCTAATTTTGAAATAACAAATTTGATTGTCGTGCTACCGAGATTGAGAGGATTTTTGTAGGTTAGAGAATAATCTACAGTTTCATCATTAGTGGCCCAGCTAGCAATCATTAGCTTTTGTCTTTTCCTATTTCTCATATCTATAAAATCTTCCGCTTTTCTTTTCACACTTCTTCTTATTTTTGTTTTAAGTGGTGTTTGTAATTCGTCAGACTTAACAACTGCTTTAACTAGCTCAACAAAAGAATTTTCTCTATTTCCTCGGCTAGGTGTGCAGAGAAGTTCTCGATAAACATTAAGGACTTCTTCCTCTTCTTCCTCTTGTTCGTTAAATACCTGAGATAATTCTTCCTCTAATTTTTTATTTTCAATGGTTAATTGAGATTCACCGGTTAGGACAAGAAAGAGATTTTCCTTAAAATGTAGAAGTACATCTCTTAGTGTAATAAATTCTTCTAAAAACAACCCATAGTCTTTGTCTTTTTCTTTAGGATCCATAATGAAGCTTAATTCTAGTTTACGGCTGTTTGGAAGAAGACGAGTTAACGTTGTATCAACCTTGACTAACTCAATAAGGTACTTGTCTGCATATTCTTTTTTTTTCATATTTTCGGGAGTTTTAGCTGTAAGTATTCTTATTTCAAATTCATTTCTAGAAGTAGGAGGCAATAATATATTTCCCTCATTAAGAACCTTTGTTTGTTGAGGCATTTTTGGAGGGGCATGAAGTATGATTTGTTGAGCAGCTTGGGTTTGTTGTAATACCATAGAAATTCCAATAATTGACAGTATAGAGAATAATATTTTCATTATGTTTCCTAGCTTTTCATTAATAGAAATGTAGTGAATTACGTATCCTGTTTTACTTTGTAATTCCAGAATTTTCAACACATCAGGATTTTAAAAACATAATTAAAATCCCATGGTAACTTGAATATTTAATTACTTTGGATACAAGTTTTCACTCAGAATCGTATTCTTCCAAAATATGGAGTGCTCACCTCATTCCATTGAATTGTTAGAGAGATGAATGAATCTTCAATAGTACCATTAGAAAGTCATGATGCTGTTGCTGTGTAGGTTTACCAAGATTCAACCCTAAATCCTATTATTGTTTGTTACTCGTTTGTCACCAATCACCCCTTTAATGCTAGAGGTAGGCATATTGGGGATTCTATCATTGACAACATGCTTGCTGATTATGATCCAATTTCCAATGTTTTTGTGGACATTCTTTGCATATTCAGCAGGTATAAAATGGGCAAAATTATAAATGTTCATAACACATAACTTACTGAAATATTTTAGAACTTATGAAGTTTGGGATTTATAATGCATGCAGAAAATGGCCACAGCACTCGTTACTTGCTTAATAGTCTATATATTTATTTCAGGTCTACTTTTTATACGATGGTTTCCTAATCATATTTTTTCTTGGTGTGCTGAACAGTAAATAGATATAATTCACACTTAAGCTTATCCAACAAGTTTAGGAGACATGAGTACATCTCATTGTAATTACATACCTAATCCGCTAGCCAACCAGGTTGTTTTTGTAATTGATTAGGTGTAATTTGTATTGTTCATTATATGCTATTTTATCCCGGCCGGTATAACTTTTCTGATTCTTAATGCCTTTTTACTTATTTATTGATTAAATAGAGATACCGCTTGCAAACATTAGATTAAAAACAGTTTCATTTCATTCCTAGGCATATAAATCTAATTTATTTGAGAATTAGCCTTAAAAAGGATAAAAGAAAAAAAATGGTTAGTCACACCTAATCAAGCCGTTCCTTGCCTTGGTTCATCAGATATTGTCATCTCAAAGATAAGGTTGGGTCTTATCTTGCTTTAGAAGCATCAAACTAATAATGTTTGTTCAATCGATCCTTTAAACTGTATTAGGAGGAAAGATTGTTAAAACTATTTTATGCAGCGATTTAATCTAAAATGTCCCAATAAAGATGTTTTTTAATTCTGCCTTAGAACAATGAAGAGATTAAGAGAAAAGGTATTTCAATATAACTTTGTTGCCTGACTAAAGATTATGACCGAGGATAAATAATTCTAAAAATCTTGACATGCAATGGCACTTTTTGCTCACACCTGATTCGTATAAGGAATTTTCTTATCCACTTAAAGTGTGTAGAATATCAGAACACCACAAATTTTCAACCATATAACTTTCACTCATTAAACATCGTCTGTTAGCTTCGTGTTTTTTAGAGATATTTGATCACACGGAATCTATTATATTGGTGTGACAGCTTTGCATAGAAATAGTTGGCAAAATTCGCAGTGAGATAATAAGGAGAAGGGGAGGGGCCGATTTATCCCGGCCGGTATAAAAGTTTAGGTGCGATAAATATAAAGCAAATACATATCTATAACAATCTAAGTGAGTTCGATGATCAATTCTTGGAGTTTTTCCCTTACAAGTTTTTTTTCATCGGAAGATAGTTTTTTGATCCCAGCACTTTGGACTTTAAGATCACCTGAATTAAAAGAAAGTCGCAAAACAGAAAATGAACTTCTAGAGGCTCCTCCTCCAGATTTTCCTCTAATCATATCCTTCAATTGATTTTCATCTTCGATCTTGAGAAGGCAGAGGAGATTATCCCGGCCGGTATAATTATATTGAATAGCTAAATCCTGAATTTCATCAGATAACTGGAGTAAACTGAGATATTCAGAAATTCTGGATTGGGGAAGGCCCAATTTTCGTTCTAATTCAGATTGAGCACCCCAGCCTATCCTATCAACTAGTAATTTCAATCCACGGGCTAATTCTATGGGATGAAGGTCTTGACGCTGAATGTTCTCAATTAAAGCAATTTCGGCAGCACTGTCCTCATTATCAATGATGATACACGGAACTTTTTCCAAACCGATCATTTTTGCCGCTTTCAAACGCCTCTCGCCGCTAATAACTTCAAAAATGCCATCTTGATTGGGTGATTTTAGGACCGTTAAAGGTTGACGTACCCCATGTTCCCGTATGGTGTCAGCAAGATTTTTTAATTCATCTTCATCAAAGATCTTGCGGGCTTGATTCTTATAGGGAACTAACTTTTGTACATCCAAGTAGTAGTATTCCCCAACAAATTTATCCATTCCCACACTGGCCCGGCTGGTTTGCTCAAAATTGGGAGCAACCATACGTTCTAGGGAACCAGAGACTTCCTTATATCGAATCTTTCTCATTATGCTGCTTCTTTACTGGTTATGAGTGATTGGATGGTATTGAGCAGAGACCAAATCAGATCGGATATATCCTCTAAGGCTATGGAATTAGCACGAGCAAAAAACGCCAAAGGCATAGATTGCTTGGCTGAAGAGGTGATATCTTCACTTTTCCGCACAGCAAAATCAGGAATCATATAGGGGCCATAATACTGTCGCAATACAGTCATGGCTTCTGCTGAGTTGGAAGATCGATCTTCATACTTATTAGGAATTACCAATATATCAGGTAAAACCAACTGCATATTGTTATAGAATTTGATCATATCTTCCATTAGGATTTTTAACCCATTCAAGCTGTAAGGCTGTGTTTCACAAACAATAGAGACATGATCGGAGCAAACCAAAATGTTGCGATTAAGGAGACTGATGGTCGGATTGGTATCAAATATAATAAAGTCATACTTACCTTTAATGCTCTCCATAATCATTTTTAATCGCTCTTCCCGTTTAGGCAGCTCATTAAGCGTAACCTCCAAACGGGTTAAGGCCAAGTTTGAAGGAATACAGCTGAGCCCAGGATAGACTTGACGAATGGCACTATCAATGGAAACCGTTCCATTCACCACATCGGAAAGAGTAGGGTAATCATGGTTGTTATCAAAACCAAGGGAGGTAGACAAATGTCCTTGAGGATCTGCATCTATGACCAGCACATCAAAACCCATAATAGCTAAGTGTGCTGCCACCTGATAACAAATACTGGTTTTGCCTGTGCCCCCCTTAAAGTTATAAAAGCTCATGATAATGTCTTTATTTTTCAATTGGTTAGATATGACACCATCTTGAAAAAATATTCGCGCATCTTGAATGGAATAACGTAAATTTCGAGAATTCTCCCGAGATTTATTAATAGGTTGTGTCGAATGCTTTGAAAACCATCTACTAATGGTAGAGTGATTTATCTTAGCAAGGTTTGCGATCACCTTTTGTGTAACACCACAATCTGTATAATCAAGCATTTTTACCTCTTACATACTAACTATATACGACCACAAAAATAACTTTGATGCAACTTATTTTAAAAATTTCTGTTAATTTAGTTGCATTGTTAAAAATATGGTGGTAATTAAAAAAATATGAGTATTTATTTTTGGGAAAATTTTATGGATCAGTAAAATTTTGACAATAAAAAACCCCTGTTGACGCAGGGGCTTTAAAAACACACGAGCTTCAATAACAAAGCTCTTACCATAATTAGATACTACTGCAATTTTGCGGTTATGTCAAATTTTTGTTGTTGATTTTCGTGTGTAAACAGTCTGGATAAAGAAAGGGATGTTTATGCACACAAATAAAAAACGTCTCTTGCTGAGAGAGGATAAATGCCTCGTTCTACAGCCAGAGCTCGTAGCAATTGTGGGCCGATCGCCTGCGTTGTTGCTTCAACAAATTCACTATTGGCTTTCCTCGAAAGATTCAATTGGCCGTATGCATGATGGCCAGCGTTGGGTTTATAACACCTATGAAGATTGGGTATCTGAGCTTAAGACTGTCTCAAGAAGTACCATTCACCGCTCATTAACGGTACTGCGTAAATTTGGACTGATTGCTGTGAAGCAATTTCGCTGCCAAAAGGGAGATCGAACCAATTGGTATACAATTAACTACGATCAAATTAGCCAATTATTAAGATCTTCAGCGATGTTAGATCAAGAGCAAAATATTTATAGTAAGCAAAAGGTCAAAATGACACGACCATCGTCTCAAAATGAGTCGATCATTATAGATGCTGAGATAAACAACAAAAAAAATTTAGAAAATCAAAATGATTCTACCCAATTTATTGAGGAAATCAGTGAAAATAAACAGCCTCATACGATTCCCTTGGTTCAGCAAATGGTGAATATTTGGAACCAAATGATTGAACCAGAAGTTCCTGTTTCCTTGACTCAACGACGAGCGAAACTGTTAATGGCGGCTTTAAAGCATAAGTTTCAGCAAAGATTAGATTTATGGCACAATTACTGCCAAAAAATCGCATCGAGTGAATTTCTGATGGGCAAAATCAAAAAAGGATTTAAGGCAACTTTGGATTGGGCGCTTAAATTTGATAGTATACAACGGGTTTTAGAGCGTCAATTTGGCATCAAAGAAGAATCGATGATTATGTTTGACCAAACTCAAACCTCTGATCCAACCGGGTTGAAAGATCAAATTAAATCCCATTTAGGAATGGCTACCTACTTATCGTGGTTTCATACCTGTTCCATTCATCAAAACGAGCATGGTGTGACGATTCATGTTCCAACATCCTTTCACCGGGAATGGATTAAAGGGCATTTTATCCAGGACTTAGAACTTTTATGGAAGCAAAACGTGCATCTTCATTTAAGTCAGCCATAAAGAGAATATAAGATTTTAGGTGCTGGGAGAATGATTTCTGATGGTCAGTCATGAATAAGGATAGGGGAGAGAGGGCCTTATGACTGTGCGACTTTAGCATAAGGCAAAGTATTTTTACGACCAATAAGGATATTTATCTAAGCAAAGATGATTGCGATAGCTGGTGGTTTGAAGAATCAATTCATTAATACGATCATTTAATTGCTCGGCAAACGCCAAATGATTTTGGAGAATACTATGAGTGTCCTTAAGAAAATTTAAAATATTGGCATAGGCCAGAGTTCTTGTTGATTTTTTTTTCAGCTTTAAGAAAGGTTCCAAAAAGGGGGTGATAAAAGGGATCAGCTTTGGATTCAGGGTTTCAAGGCTAACCAACATACCTCTTACTCTTTCTCGATGAGGGCCAATCTTTTCAAGAAGTATGTAAGCTGTATCCATGTGTTGACTGAGCTCCGTGATGACCGTGACCAATGTGCCTTCTTGAATCTTTTTTAAAGAATCAAAGGATACCAGTGAAGTCAAAGGCCGTGGGGTTCCCGTTAAGGTCATCGTTACCTGTTCTTGAGAGGAAGTTTCACTTGGGATTAAGCAGTCTACAAGAAAGCCAGGCGTTAATAAATCAGTTTCCAGAAGTTTCTGGTAGTGTTTAAGAGTGGCAAGAATACCTTCGCAAGCTTCAGTAAACACTGGGTTATGGGAAAAATTATCCCTCATTTCCATGTGACCACCTGATAGACCAAGGAAGTAAAGGTAATAATCCTGCATATGATTGAGGTTTTCTAAGAGATCGACTCTTTCTTCATGGGCATTTTCTGGAATTTGGGCATTCAAGATCACCTCTGAGCTGATTTGAAAGAGGGATTTTAAGCGGTTTTCTGCAAAAGTATTCTTTTGATTGATGGCTTGCAAATACCATTCTATTGCCAGGAAATAATTTTTGTTTGTCCCAAGACCATCCCTGTACAAATCCCCTAAATTTGCTTGTGCAGCCGCTAAACCCTGTAGTGCTGCTAATTGAATGAGTCTGAAAGCTTCTTGATCATCTTGGGTGCTCCCGTGACCGTCTTTGTTCATCATACCCAAATTATTTTGAGCATGAACATGACCTTGGTTGGCTGCCAGTGTATACCATTTCCTAGCTTGTTGAAAATCCTGCTTGACTCCGCGTCCCTGGTGATAAATATACCCCAACATAAATTGAGCATTCGCATCCCCGTTCTCAGCTGCAGGCGTGAACCATTTCCTGGCTTCCTCATAATTTATATCTCCGCCCCATCCCCGGTGATGCATAAGACCTAAGTTATATTGAGCACCAACATGACCTTGCTGAGCAGACCTATAATAAAGATTCCTTGCCTCTTTAGGTTTTTTATCTTTCTGATACAGGCTTGCTAACATGAATTGAGCATTGGCATCCCCGTTTTCGGCTGCAAGCGTGAACCATTTCAAAGCTTTTGAAAGATTCTTTTTTGCCCCAAAACCATGATAGTAGATCCATCCTCTAAGATATTGGGCAAAAGCTTCATTCCTTTTTTTAGCACGGTGACGAATAATGGTTTGAAGTTCCTTGGGCAGAGGATCATTTTTGGGCCAAAGGATGGTGACAGCTGTAAGCTCCTCAGAGGTTAACGCTTGGTATTTTTGGTGAGGGATTAACTGGTCGATCTTTAGGTGTTTGAACTGATCATGGGGGAGGGCGCCCAAGCCTATTTTTTTAAGAAGATCCTGCCTAGCATACTCCTGGTTTGATTCAGTGAGGAGCTGATTTCTCGGAGAGGAAGAGACCTCTATCCCATGGGTTTGTTGAACAAAGTGATTAAGAGGTCTAGAAGGAGGATTATCATAACTTATTTCAACGCAATCGCCTTCGCAATAGCGAAGAATCATTGCAAAAACAACGATTTTTTTGATCCAGCTACTCGGCATAATTTCCTCATTGATCTGTGCACATCTTATATGAGGATCAAAAAGATAAAATCAATGCCTGAAAGGATGATGATGCCCAGCCTAAATGGTCTTTGCTTTAAACCAAGGCCGATCAGTTAGGTGATCAAAATATATCCTCTTATTCTTTAGGCTGATCAGCCATGAGGCGAAGAATTCGATGACGTATCGAGCGGGGCATAATTCTGAGAAATTTAAGTAATAAAGTAAATTTGTAGGGAAAATGAATTTCAAAGGATTTCGTCGATAGACCTTTGATAATCGCCTGTGATGCATCCTCAACAGATAAGAGAAATGGCATGGAGAAAGTATTAAGATCTGTCAGTCTTGACTTAACAAAGCCAGGACTCACAAGTCTTACATCGATTCCCTCAGGCTCTAATTCTATTTTCATGCTTTCTGCTAAATTCATAACAGCTGCTTTGCTGGCACAATAGCCAAATCCGTTGGGTAACCCCACATAGCCTGCAACACTCCCAACCATGATAATATGTCCTGAGCGCTTCTTCATCATCCAAGGCAAGACACGTTCAAACAGATGGAAATAGGACATAAAATTAACATTAACAATCTGACGTGCTTTTTCAAAATCAGCCTCTGCAGATGACATGGGGCGATAATCACCCGCGCAATGTATGACCACATCTAGGTGAGTCCAGTGCTCTTGGAGTTGTCTTGCTGCTTGATGAACATCTTCTGGGTTGGTTACGTCTAGAGGTAATAATAAAGAGCCCGCTAGGGTGTCCTTAAGCGCTTCAAGACGTGTTTTATCTCTGCCACTTAAGGCCAATAGAGCGCCTTTCTTATAAAGTTCTACGCTTAAAGCGTGGCCTATACCATGAGAGGCTCCAATGATCCATACACGCTGGCCACGCCAATCTAAAATCGGTTTTGCGCTCATATTTTAGAACCTATTTAAGTTTGGTCAGATAAAGGGTGACTTCGCCGACGGTGAAACCGAACTTTTTCATTTTAGCTTTGTTGATAATGACATCATCGGAAACCTGATACATCCAATCATCAAAAGAAAATTCTCTGTCTGCACCTTTTGCTGAGATGAGCAGAACATATTCAAACTGGAAAGCTTGGCCTACGGATTTTCCCTGACCGAGACCAACGCCATCACTTGCTTTGCCCGAGACAGTTCCATCTTCAGCAATCGAAACTTGCCAAGTACGCGTTGATTGGCTGTCATCCTCCCATTTAAATGTTTCATGCAGTTGGCCTTTGCTGTTCTCAAAACTGCCTAAAATATCTACTTCAAAATGTCGAATTACTTTTCCGGAATAATCTTGGAAAATTCCATGGCCATGGGTATGACCTTTAAAAAATTTCACAAAATCAAATCGGGGCTGTGAATCTTTGTAATCTTCAATTTTCGTGGGGGAACACCCTGTCATTAACAGTGAGGCGAAGAGAGATACTATGGCTTTTATTCTCATGATAATTTCCTTTGGAGTTGTCTGATAAACAAAACGCTAATGAACTTTAAGAGGGCAGGAATGACAATATAAAATATCGGAATCCAATTATTGAAAGAATTAGGATCTATAGAACTGCGGAAAGATAGGATGGTGATGGAAGCAACGGCGAATCCTAATTTAACAACAATATTCCAGATGCTGCTCGAAAAATTGGGAGGATAGTTTTTTTCTTGTGTGTACTTGGCAAAGTAAAATCCTGGAAGAGAAAGATCTAGCGCTAAGCTTGCCCCAGTAATCATACACACCACAGAAAATCCAAGAATGCGTCCGTACTCATGCCCTTGGTTGAAAAAGAGGGCGGATAGAAATGTTATAGCGGATAAGAATGAAACCATTTTCCAAAGACCGAAGGGATTAAAATCTCTTTTTGAGAGTAACCTCATGGTGGCAATGGCAACGATAAAATAAATGAGAATAAAGAGGCCTGCCAGGTGTGGAAGCTTCAGGTAAAAACTTACAAAATTTACATAGAATATGGATGTAAAACCAAAAATGGTAAAAATAATTCCTTGAATCAATAGCAGGTGCTTTAAGACGGGATCTGTGAACATGACCAGAGAATTTGTTGATTCTTCTTTAAAGGGGGTGTTTTGAGGATTCCTAAAGCGTATGGTGACGTTGCACCAGATCATCAGTCCTAGGTAAATCAATAATAGAAGATAGGTAAGGGCTTGATACAGGATGTCTTGCTCTTCAAAAATACTGGATAAAATAAAAAACGAAAGAATAATAAAGCAAAAACCAGCTATACGATACTTTTCTCGCTCTTGTACCCAGTGTTGTCGCTCTTGATCGTTTTGACTGTACTCAATAATGAAGCTTTTCAGGGAGATATTAATAAGACCACTAGCAACGTTAAAGATTCCATAGCTTAAAAGCATAAGGGCAAAGAAGACTGATCCTGAATACCCTCCAAACGTAACTATTATAGCTATCATTAAGGATAGAATTGACAATCCTGAACCAACGGCAAATTTCTTGGCAAGAGAGTACTGTTTGCGATCAAGAAAACGACCTAGAGGGGCTTCCTTTAGCAGATCAAAAGCGGCACTAATGCCAATAATTAGCGAGAGCAACCCAGCTTGACTTACACTAGGGGATAAGAATAGATAGGGAGTGATGACATAATAGAAGACCTCTGTACTTGAAACCGTAGCTGAAAAAAAATGGATGAAGAAAGTCATTGGGGTTTTTCAATCAGAAAGTGATTTACATCTATTCTTTTACCCAGAAATCCGGCAATACAATAAGCCAAGTAATACTCCCAGAGACGTTTAAACTTGATATCAAAGCCAAGATTTTCCACATCAACCCAAGCACTTTTAAAATTTGAGAGCCAAATTTTCAGCGTTTTTGCATAATCTTCCCCAAATCTTAAGGTTTCCCTACAAAAGAGTTGCTCTAAAGTGGCTGTATTAATGATTCTTTCTTTAGAAGCGAGCATCCCGCCAGGAAATACATAGAGTTGAATAAAATCAGGGTTTCGACGATAGGTCTCAAAATATTTTTCATCAATGGTTATTCCTTGAATGACAGCTTTTCCCCCTGGTTTTAACAGTTGATGGAAAACCTTAAAATATGTTTGCCAATACTCTTCCCCTAGGGCTTCATACATTTCAATGGAAACAATACCATCAAAAGAACCGTTGAGGTCTCTATAATCTTGAAGATGAACTTCAAACGGTGAAAGCTTTCCCTTTTTCTGAGCGGCTTTTATATAATCAAACTGGGCTTGAGAAATGGTAATCCCCTCAACAACATAACCCTTTTGGGTTGCGTAGTTGGCGAATCCGCCCCAGCCACAACCTATCTCCATAATTTTTGATCCAGGTTTTAAATCGAGAGTGTCCAGGATCACTTGGTATTTGTGTTCTTGAGCAATTTGCAAAGAGCTACTTGGGTTCTCACCAAAATAAGCAGCGGAATATGTCATGGTTTTATCGAGCCATAACTCAAAAAACTTATTGCTTAAATCATAATGGTCACGAATATTTCTCTTAGCATTGGCTCGACTATTTGGACGCAATAAGTGCTTTATCCGAAAAAAAAGTTGCCAACCTTTTTTTGCTTCAAAATAGTCACTTAAAGTATCTTGATTCTTAAGCATATAAAGCAGAAACAACGGCAAATTATCAATCTCAAACTTTTGTGCTTGGTAGGCATGAAAAAAACCAATATCTCCTCGAGAAAGGACATCATTAATAAATGTCCAATCCTTGATTTCCCATGTCACAGATTCTGTCATTGAGTCTGAGGCAATGTTCCCTGAATATTCCCTTGAGATAATCTTAAAGTGACCAAATTGAATCAGACTTAATGCTTTTAAGAACGCTTGTACTTTGTAAGGGAGGTTTTTGAGGTTGTGACCTTGTGTTGTGGGGGGGGGAGATTTTTTGTGATAGGCAATCCGTTTGAGCCATAATTTAAACCCTTGAAAGTGGATAAGTAGAATTATCTTAAATATTTGCAAAGGATAGCGCAATAATGTAAGACGCAGATTCCTCTTTGTTAGAAGCTGTAATGAACCTGAAATAAAGCTTTCAAATTTTTTTTCATCTTTAATAAAGTAATCTATAAAAACGCTAAATTTGTCCTTAGAATCTAAGAATTTAAACTGATACTCACCTTCAATTTTTAAAAAGGGAGAGACAAAAAAAGTTTTGGGTATAAGCTCAAGGTTTTGATCTGATGTTAAGGGAAGACCTTCATTGGAAATCAAATAAAAGTGATGATCATGAAAAGTATTATTGACTTCTGCAACAACTGCATATAGCTGATTATCCTTGTTATAAGCTAAATAAAAGCTAACAGGATTAAAAACATAAGATAAAATTCTGGGATTGGTTAGCAACAATAGATGGGTTGGAGGGGCCAGGTTATAGTCTTCAATCAAATGATCGAACCATTTTCGAAGACTACTTCCATCTCTTGGACCATATTTTTTCTCACAGAAACTTACCACACCAAAACCATTTAAACGAACACCGACATTTTTAAGACTCGTCAAATCATCAAGATTAATCAACAAGTTGAAAATTTTATAATTAAATTTATTTACTTTAGGTGAAAACCTTTTGTGGAAGACAAGAGCGTCTAAAATTTGATGAGAAAAACATTTCATAGTCGGGTCCTCATCACTTCAAGCATTTTCAGCGCTGAATACATGCCGTCCTCATGAAAACCGTATCTCATATAAGCGCCGCAAAACCAAAAGTTATGATACCCTTGAACCTCGTGTAGGAATTGCTGAGCTTTGATGGCGGCATGATCAAAAACAGGGTGCATGTAAGTCATTCTTTTGAAAACGTTTTTAATTTCTCCATGATAATTAAGGGTGACAAAAAGAGGGATATCGTGGGAAATATTTTGTAACTTATTCATCCAGTAAGTCGTCAATACCTGACCATTCTTTTGAACCACATTCCAACTTGCCCAACATTTTTTCTCTCCTGGCATGAGGGAATCATCTTGGTGCAAAACGACATGATTCTCTTGATAAGTTATCTTGCCCAAAAGTTTTCTTTGACCTGGGGTTAAGTCCGTGCATGTTTTTAAAACCTGATCACTGTGACAAGCAAAAATCACATGATCAACAGGATATTCTTGTCCCATATGATCTATGACAACTGGTTTACCATTCGTTACTTCAACTTTTACAACCGGGGTATTGAGGTGGATGCGATCTAGGAACGGAAGAACCATTTTATCGACATACTGCCGACTTCCCCCCTTAATGGTCTTCCATTGGGGCTGGTTAAAAGCACTTAGTAGTCCATGATTATTAAAAAAGGTAAGAATTGTTTTTGCTGGAAATTGACTGGCTCTTTCAAGAGGTACGGACCAGATAGCACTGACCATGGGAAGAATATATCTTTCCATACTCAGGGAAGTCAGATGAACAGTTTGACAAAATTCTTTAAGGGAGAGTTCTTCAGAAAGGGTATGCAAATGCTTCTTTCCTTTCCTAAAAAAACGTAGGATTTCAAGAATCAAGAGCCATCTTTGAAAAGAAAAAAAACATTTTATGGAGGGGAAAATACCTGAAGGAAAATGACTGGCAAGGGCGAATTTTTTATCTTCATCGGCATAGGAAAAAGACATAGATGTTTCATTAACCGGTATATCAAGTTCTTTTATGAGACGTGTAAAGTTTGGATAATTCCCTTCATTGAAGACGATAAAGCCGGTATCAACATTAACCTTGGACTCATTGAGTTCTAAAGCATGGGTATGAACATGTCCGCCGATATGGTCATCGGCTTCAAAGATGTAAAGATCGTGATCTCTGTATAAGTTTAAGGCTGCCGTCAATCCACTGATACCTGAGCCTATAATTGCAATTTTTTTTGGTGAATTTTTTATGATATTTCTCTTCAACCCTTCATTTTTATTGGAAAATAACCTCATTTAAGGATATGTATCAAGAAAATTTATTAAAATATAGACAGTTTTTGCTAAAATTTACTTGTAAGTATATGGCGAGTCCTAAGGCCATATTTATCCAACCTACTTAACAATCAATTTTTATGTTGAGAAAACCCTAAGGTTCCACAAGTTATCTTTATAGGAGAGTTGTCTTTAACTCTAAAAAACATATTTTAATAGATGTAGGATTTAACCTGTAACTGGATTGTAACCCTAACTTAATTATGAAATAGGAGAAGCGATGGTTAAAGCAGCTTTAGCAGTAATACCCTTTCTTCTAACTTCACAAGTTCATTCCCAGAGTAAGCCCCAAGAACTTCAAGGTCTTATAAAGTCCAATCATCATTATGGAAAAGCGACTTTAACTTGGACATTTTTTGATGTTTATGATATTTCTTTGTGGACTGATAGTACGCCCTGGAAGCCAACATCTCCTTATGCGTTGAATATTACTTACAAGATGAGTTTTACAACAGAGGATTTGCTGAGCAAAACTGTAGAGGAAATGAATCGCCTAGATGGTCCAAAGAACACGCCTTCTCGTTTCCAGGACCAGCTTAAAAGAATTTTTCCCTCAGTAAAGCCCGGGGATCAAATTACAGCCATATTTTTGCCTCCCGCAGAAGTAAAGTTTTTCTATAATTCTCAACCAAGGGGGAACATAACAGATTCAGAATTCTTAAAATATTTTTCTGACATTTGGCTTTCCTCTAAGACCAGTGCCCCTAAAGTTCGAGATCAACTTTTAAAACAGAACAAATAAAATAGTGTATTACCCTTTCTCCTTTTCGAAGAAGGGTAATACTAACTAGGCTTACTCTTTCATCTCGTCTTGGCGCATGGGCATGTCATCAATAATCTCGTTAAGAGTTTTCATAGGTACAAATTTAGATGATCTAAATTTTTCACTCCCATCCTTTCCAATTAAAACAATCATGAATTGATTATCAGCTACTCGGAAGGTTTTACGAAAATCTTGATCAGAGGCAGTTAATGACTCAACGTTATCTATTCTTAATTTATTTCCATAGGTAACCTCAATTAGTGTAATCTCCCTATCTTTAAAGCCAGCTGTATTTTGAGTAAATTCTCTTTTCTGTTCTTGAAAATGAACATTCGCTTCACTAGCACCAAATAAAATGATGACCCGTTTATTCCATTGAAGTGGATCGAGCACCTGAGCAACGTCGGCTCTTGAATTGAGAGATATTAAGCATAAAACAACGCTCCATAGGAAAATTGAGGGGAGGGACCAATACTTCTTTGTTTGCCGATTTAGCATAATTAAATCCTCTCATTTCATAATGATATACATAGGGTACCCTAAAAGTGATTAAGAAAATCTAACCTTTGTGATTTTAAAAGTATAATAAACTCTACGAACTAGCGGCGATGTGATATTAAAATAGTCTGTTTTTGACCCTAAGGTGTTCCTCCTAAAACCTTTAGAACTTTGACCAGGGAGGGGCCAAGTAAGACAATAAAGATATTGGGAAGGGTAAAAAGAACTAGGGGAATAACTAAGAGAGACGGGAGTCTGGAAGCTTTGATTTCTGCTGCTTGAAGTCTTTGTTGTCGAATGGTGCCTGCAATAGCATCCAAAGACCTGCTGATCTGAGTTCCCTGTTGCATGGATTGAACCATGGTCATGGCAAAGCTTCTAACAATGGGGCTTGGGACGCGTTCCGCTAAATTCATCACGGCTTGCTTAGTATCTAAAAGAATTTCCAATTCCAAACTAGTAATGGCTAACTCTTTACCAATATCCGTATTATATGGTGCAATTTCCCGGGCAACACGATCCATGCTCTTTTGAAAACTGAGGCCAGCGCCAACACAAATCATCATTAAATCCAAGGCACTGGCCAGTCCATTCTCAATTCTCTCTGCTCTGTCCTTTATCACATGGTGCAAAAACCAATCAAAGGCACTCCACCCCACCAGTGTTGCCGTCACATAGACAATCATGAGATAATTTTGCAAGGATTGGACCGTTGCAAGAAGCCAAAACGTTATACAAAAAGATAAAATAAAAGTAATTATTTTTGCCAGTAAGTAATAGAGTTGAGCATTTTTTGTAGGCCATCCTGCTTGACTAAAGGTCAGCTTTGCCTGGTCATTCCGAAAGAACGGCTTGTTAAAAAAATGATCAAGGACTCCCCTAATGACCAGGCTGGCTGCTTTTTTAACTTGTTCCTCTTCTTGTTGTTTGAGTTGCTGCCTTAAATAGGATTGAGATAAAACATCTCCATATTCTTTACGGCTTAATGCTCGGTTACATGCTTCACTAAGCTTTTGATCCAAGGGAGATTTATAAATAGTCATCCGTCCCATAATAAAGACAAAAATAACAGTACAGAAAACTGATAATAGGATTAAGAAAAGCGAAGCAATTGAAAGGGTGTTTAGACTCTCCATAACGCCAACCATATATCTTTTACTCCTCAGTAAATCTTGTCATACGACGAATGGTTAAGATGCCAAAGATACTTAGAAAGGCAATCATAGCCAGCATAATATTGCCTTCGGAGGTTTGAATAAAAAATAGCAAATAATTTGGGTTTAAGTATTCAAGACAGGCTGCCACCAAAAACGGTAAGGCACTGACAATCCAGGAGCTGGTCTTAGCCTCGGTGGATAAAACATCAATCTTAAGACGAATTTTTTCCCGCTCAGCAAGAACATCATAAAGTTTAACAATAATATCAGCTAGACTGCCACCCATTTCTTGTTGCAAAAGTAGAGCGATCGTAAACAATCTAAAATCTTCAATAGTAACTCGACTGGATGCATCCGTAAGAACTTGCTTTGGTGGGATTCCAATTTGAAGTTGTGCTTCCATATAGCGGAATTCCCCACCAATGGGATTGGGCATTTCCTCTGCAACCAAGGTGATGCCTCGTTTTAAGGGAAGACCTGCTTTTAGGGAACGGTTAATGATGTCTAAAGCTGAAGGAAATTGTTGAGCTATTTTTCGGATCCAAAGATGCTCCCGAGCTTTTAAGAAAATAAAAAAAGTTAATCCCGCCAGTGTAGTAGAAAATAAGGGAGCTTCCCAAGACAAAGGTTTAAAAAAAATTAGAGAAATCGGGTAACAAATAAATGATATAGCCAGGAATAAAAACGAAAAAACTCTTGAATAGCTCAAAAATCCACTGCGATAGAGGAAATTATGAACCTTTGTACTAAATGTAGGCGTATACTTAAAGAATTCAGGTAATTTGCTGTCAATGGCTGAGGCAGTGCGCTGTAACCTCAGAGCTTCTTGTTCTTTGAGAAAATTATCTTCAAAGCTGGTCACGCCTGCTTTCTCCAGGCGACGGTTCAAGATTTGGGTGGATGTGTAATAAGGATATAGAACTTTGGTGATGAAATAGTACGTTCCTACAAAGGATAAGGATACAATGATGAAGTTTATTTCTGGTAATGTCATTTTATAATCTTTGCTAAATCTTGATCTAATCCATAGTAGTGAGCTCTTTCCATAAAAGCGGGCAATATACCTGAGGGGGCAAATTGACCTTGAAGGAAACCATATTCATCTTCCTTAATAAAATTAAACGTAAAGAGCGGGGTTATCTTAATATTGTCCCCGTCCATGTGATTGATCTCAATAATTTCTTGAATGCGCCGAATTCCGTCCCGCATGCGGGATACATGTACGATCAAATCCAACCCCCCTGCTATTTGAGACCGAATAACTTTGGAGGGGATATTGCCCGCCGAGATGGCAATCATATTTTCTAGGCGAAATAGCGCTTCTGTAGCCATGTTGGCGTGAATGGTGGACATGGACCCATCGTGGCCTGTGTTCATGGCTTGCAACATATCAACTGTTTCACTGCCACGTACCTCACCCACAATGATGCGATCAGGTCTCATCCTTAAGGCATTTTTAACCAAATCACGAATAGAAATGGCTCCCTCGCCTTCAATGTTGGCAGGACGTGTTTCCAGCCGTACAACGTGCGGTTGTTGAAGCTTTAGTTCAGCAGCATCTTCTATGGTTATAATACGTTCAGATGGATTAATTTTTTGTGAGATGGCATTAAGCAAGGTGGTTTTCCCTGAACCTGTCCCTCCGGAAACCAGGACATTCAAACGGCAGATCATAGCAATTCTCAGAAATTCAGCAATAGACTCTGACAAATTACCCTGTTTAACCATAGTCTCTATATTGATTGCGGTTTTGGAGAACTTACGTATGGATATGACCGTACCATTTAATGACACGGGCGCTGTAATGATATTGACGCGGCTGCCATCAGGCAGCCGAGCATCGACCATGGGGCTGGATTCATCGATGCGACGACCAATGCGGTTAGCAATTCTTTGAGCTATTTGTAAAATATGAGATTGATCGCGAAAAGTAAGCCAACTTTTTTCAATTTTGCCCCGCCTTTCCACGTAAACTTCCGCGGGTCCATTGACCATTACATCGGTTACTTCATCGTCTTGGAGAACAATTTCTAGAGGACCAAAACCAATCATATCGTTGACAATATCCATGGCAACTTGGCGTTGCTCACGGCGATTCAATTGAATTCCTTGATCCAAAATATAACCAATGACGAATTGTTCTACCTCGTGATGGAGTTCATCCCGCGACATACGAATGGCGGCATTAGGGTCAATGCGCAACATCAATGCGTCGTAAATATTGGATCTTATCGGGGCGAGTCGTTGGTTGATTTCGATTTGGAGTCGAATTTGTTGAGATAGATCAGTCGTATATAGAGAACTTGCCATGATTTTCTCCTATACGATTCATATATTCAAATTTACTTACTTACAATTGTATACCTATGAATAGTATACGTAAAAGAAAGTTAATTTTTGATTAACAGGAGGTTATGACTTCTCAGAGACCCATAGATTGGCGATCAACTTATAGAGCTCTGTATAGAAGTGAGTTTGGTTTGTAGCACTGTGCCAACATCAGTTAGGAGGGTTATAGCTACAAGCGCTATAAGCCCAAGGATAAGAGTATACTCTATCAATCCTCCGCCTTTATCCTGGAGGACGAATTTTCTCCAAATTCTAGACATAACAGATCCTTACCCCTTTGTGATTAGTAAAACCCCCATTAAACCTTAGATTTAGCTTAAACCTGTTCTAATGGTGGTTAATTTTGTTTGAATGTTTGTACCAATATTGGTTAACAAAGTAATTGCAACGACAGCGATTAGGGCAAGAATGAGCGTGTATTCCACAAGTCCACCGCCTTGCTCACTTTTGCAAAAGTTTGAAAACAATTGTTTCATAGGACCTCTCCTTAGTATTAATCCACCACAGCGGACTCGAGTGCTGTTGTTACCTTAACTTTAATAAGAAACATCTTAACATTGAGTTAAGAACAAACAGCGTCCTTCAAATTATGAAATAGAGTAAGAACCTTTAAAATCAAGGGACCTTTATCTTGTCGTTGAATAATTCAAGATTAATATCTATCAACCGGCAAGTTTTTTAAGGAATCTGGAAAATATTGAGTTTTGGGTAAACAATGAAAATGGGGCCTTGTGCTCACCTGAAATGAGTGAGAGGACTTGATCAATATAGGTTGAATAACTGGCCATGGTAGAGGCAAGAGGAATACCATAATTTAGAGCTTTATCTGCTTGAGGAAAATGGGGAATAACTAAATCAACCGAATTCCCAAGATATTTTTCAAATTTTTTAAGAGAAAGACTTTCCTTGAGACGAGTATGGTTGACAATGACGAAAAGTCGTAAAGTTGGTGATTCTTCGGCCAAGACATTTTTAATTCTGACCAAATCTCGCAAGCTCGGGGTAGACAAATCCGTGACAATAAACATCATATTGGCTTCCACTGCAATATTTTTCCATAGTTTGATGGCATGCCGAGGGATGTCTACCATAATGTAGTGAAATTTGGACTTAAGGGAGTTTATGAGTATATTAAAATTCTCTTCTTGTTGTTCATCACTTAAGATGGGCTCTCCATGTAATGGTTCTTCAGAACTTAAAATCCTTAAGTGGTTTCCATAGGCAGACATAGCTTGCTCAAGAAAAATGTCATCAATGCGTTCCGGGTTCTCAAGAGCATCACTCAAGGCATGGGAAAGACGTAAATCAAGCATTAATGGGACATGACCAAAGAAAATATCCCCATCAATTAAAGCCACTTTCTTTTGTCTAATATTAGCTAAAACATAAGCACTATTGATGGCAAGTGTGCTTGCGCCAACACCACCTTTAACACCCATAAACCCAATAATCTTACCACTTCTCTTTCGTTGACTTTCCTTTCTAAGTGCCTCATTTAAGGAGCGCATAAGAATATCAAAATTAAGAGGCATGACCAGATAGTCAGCAACATTGAGTTTCACTAAATCGCGAAAAATACTCACATCGTTTACTTTTCCCAAAATGATAACGGTTGTCTCAGGTGCACAGACACTCATGAGTTTTTCCACGTCTGAGGTAATTAAGGTCGATCTGCTAGCATCTACCACAACAACCTTAGTGTACATGGTGGTTTTCAAAAAATTTGAGGCTTCCTCTACGCCGCCATCTAAAATCTGAGCATAGAGATTCTCAAATTTATCCACCACATCTTGAGCGATAGTTTTGGTCGCACTATCTTGAAGAAAGAATATGACATCATCCGTTATTACTTGAGTCTTGGCCATAATTTTGATCCTGCAACTGGTTATCTGAGGTATCTTCTGATAATTTAAGGGACATACCTGATTGGAAATCCCGTAGGAACTTAATGTCTCGATTGGTGTCGTGACCACTGTCTTTGGCGCCTTGCCACAAGACAATAGGATCCTCAAGCATTAAAATAAAATTACGTGCATCGGCACATCCATAATTGGGGTATATCATAGCCCCGCGAGCCTCTCCCATGGGAAAATGCCAATCACCACAAACGGGTGGAATGGCGCGATAAGTGTCCAATGCGATCTCAACACTATGAGAGGTAATGGCCAAGGGAATAGGTTTAATGTGAATTCTGGTCTCTTTCATGCCTTGTTTTATTAGAGCATTCTTAATAGCCACTATCTTTTTGTCTTCACCCTTATTACGTGCTAAAGGTAAGGTTGCGTGAACAGAAACCTTTCCTATTGATTCAGGATTAAGCAAGGAATGCAGCTCGTATATATCTTGAGTATTGATCTTGAAATTCCTGGGATCAATGTGAAGGGTATAGGTTGTTTGTTGGCGTTCTAATTCATATGATTTCTTCTCAAAAGGAGGGTCTTTGATGGCATGTTGGCACCCAGATAACCATAAAACGCACAAAATAAAAACTAAGGAGCAATCGAAAATTCCCTTGGCGATGGATGGCCGATTCACTAAAAAAGGCCTGATAAGTGTCATTATATTCTCCTCAAAGAGCTCATGTCCTTAGTAATAAAATCCTGTTTCCCCCTTAAGTGAGGATACAGGGTCATTGATGCCATCTCCTCTAGGTTCATTGATACGACGGCGCCAAACCATATCAAAGAAGTTGGCATATTTGAGACCATCTGTGGGTAGGGCAACTTCTGTTGGGTTATCTGTGGGTTCGACAAAATAAGGAGTGACCACAATAACCAATTCGGTTTTTTCATTTTTAAACGCGTTCGAACGGAACAAGGCACCAAGAATTGGCACATCACCTAAACCAGGAAAGGCATTAATATTACTAGAGGTTTGATCAGACAAAAGGCCGGCCATAACCATGCTTTGACCATTACCCATTTCAATGGTGCTTTCAGCCCTCCGTGTGCGTATGGATGGGATGTTATTTCCATTCTGGTCTCTGATGGTTCGTGTTTGATCTAGGTCACTGACCTCTGGTCTAACCCTTAAGGTAATCGTGTTGCCCATGACGACAGGCAAAAAGGATAAACTAATACCATATTTTTTGAATTGGAAACTGACGGTTTGGGTTGTGCCTATTCCCTGGGCTACAGGGTAAGGAAATTCGCCACCTACAAGAAAGCTGGCTTCTTCCCCAGAACTGGTAATTAAATTCGGTTCAGCTAAGACAGTAGCTAGATTTTCCGCAGCTAACATATCTAATAAGCCAGCAATATCATTTCTAGAATCGGTAAAGCGGCCTCCAATACTCTTAATGGGGTCGATAAGTTCACTCGGACTGTTAAATCCGCTCGTTGTTGAATCGATGGGCAATCTTCCATTGAGCATGCCAAAACGGAAGTTCCCGTAATTGGAGACCGTATTCCAATTGATCCCTAGTTGATTAACAACGGTGCGATTGACCTCGGCTATTTTTACGCGAAGATTAATTTGAGAATTACTTTTGACTTGTAATCGATTAACAACCGCTCCTTTTTCTGGAAAAAACCGCTCAGCGAGGGTTTTAATATCTTCAGCAGCTTTACTGGACGTAACTGCGCCTTCCAACAAAATGCCATTGGGTAAGGGTTTGATGAGGACGTTACTGTTCTGATAGTTTCGAGCAATAAAATCCCGTAACTCACGGAAATCTGGTTGGACTTTAACTCGATACCGATAAAGGTTACGACTTCTCTTTCCGGTCACTACAATTTCAGTGTGTCCGGGGCTCAAGGCTTGAATGTGGACGGTAGAAGGATTGGTTTGTTGAATTTCTGCAATCTTGGGATCAGCTAAGAAGATTTGAATAGGATCTTCAGGTAAAATAATCAGGTGAGATTCCCTTGGGTATAATTCAAAACTCTCATCGGTCATGATGGAAGTAGCGACTGGTGAGGGAGAGGCACTTGTTGGAGGTAAGGTTGGTTGTGAAACCCCATGCGTAGGGGCTTGAGGTGCATGAGGCGCCGCATCAACAGCAGATGGAGCAGATATCTCCTCAGAAGGGGGGGATTGGGGTCTCTGAGTTTCTTGTTTTTGCAAGGGACTTTCCAACTTAATTTGGTAGAGCATACTCCCTTTGTTTGTGCCTCCAGAAAATGGTTGGCCTGGGGTCTTTTCTGTTGTCTGAACCTTGATATTATATTTTAAGGGTTGTCGGTTTTCTAGAGTGGTAGTCGAGATTTCCTCCAATAATTCTGTGTTAAAAAAATCTGCTTTGGAAAGGGATTCTTTTTGAGGTTCCTCCGCCCAGCCAATGGCATTAAAGCATAATAAGCCTATGAAAATCCTTAAGCATTTGACGCGTATTTTATTGGATTGTCTTTTCCTCATTAAGATTTTGCCCCGCTTGTTTGAGAGGGTGTGCCTCGTATAATGATAACTTCTTCTTTTTTATCTTCCTGCTTTTTCTCATCTTCCTTTGCTTCCACCTTTTCTGGTTCTTTCTTTATTTCCTTTTTGGTAATCAGAAAGCCAGGTCTACATTTATCTTCCATGAGCGAGTTAGCTGGATGGAGGCTCAAAGAAATCGTACCTACCTTTGACGCCGTTAATAGCAGTTCGGCTTGAGGGCTAGAAACTTCCAATGTGGCAGTTTTAGGAATCATAGGCTGATTTTGATTTGCTTCAGCTTTGACATTCAGAGGTTCATTGATGTGTTCATGGGTTCTCTGATCCAGAGCTAAGACGCGAATGGAACAAAGTATATGTTGGCTAAGCACATCGTTTTTTTGGGTATCATCCAAGTTATAAGTGACGATCACATCCACAATATCACCAGGGACAACAAGACCACTGCTGATGGAATGAGGGTCTACACTGATCGAAACAGCTCTCATGCCTGGTCTGACTAGAGCTGCAAGTGCTCCTTGATTTTTCGAGTCCACAATGTTGGATTTGGTAATGGGTTCTCCTGGCGAAATGGGACGATCAGCAACATACTCCTTAAAAGTATCGGTATTAATAGCTGATTCAAGATAAAAATCAGGGTGGATCGCTTCTTCCGGCCATTTAACAAAATCCAAAACTTCCAAGCGAATAGATTCTCCCAAATGAATATGCTGTTTAGCCACGGCAATGGTCTTATAGGTTGGTTTGGTAGTACATTCTTGTTGCTTAGGCGTTTCATTAATTCGAGAGGCAACCAGATGATATACGCCAAGGGCAACGAAGGTAGCAATGACAAGGGAGCCGATTGTTAAAATAATATCCGATCGTTGCATGCGCTAGATACCCCACCACAAAGAAAAGATTGCTCCCAAAGATATGGCAATTCCATAAGGAACAAGCCTTTTTTGTTGCATTTCCTGAACTTGGATCTCAATGGTATCCATATCGGGGATAAAAAACTGGATAAAAGAACGCAAAAAACCATGGCTTTGGAGGGTGTTACGAATGGATTGGCACCATGGGTAAATCCAATCGGGGGCATATAGATACGCTATGCCTATCCCGCCTCCCACCAATGCCATAATCAAGAGAAAAGGGATTAATTTGCTCCATCCGAGCCATAGAACAGATACAGCCAATAGCTTGGCATCCCCTGCATCAAAGATCGAGAAGGTGAATAAACCAAAACCGATAACTATAAAAACCAAGAAAGCGCTATAATGGGATAATATAGAGTAATTTTTTGTTAATAGAGCATGAATGGGAAAGAGATAAAATAGGGCGTAAAAGAGTTTGTTCGGCAAACGGTAGTATAAAAAATCCAACATACTGTTGATAAGGTAAATGAAGCTTGCAAGAATTATGCTCATGAGGCCCATATTATCCCTGCTCCAGCGCTTGCCTCTCGACCAGTCTCTCAGACTTTGTAGGTCTATGGGAGGGACTGTTACGAATGTATCGAATGGTTTTTAAGTTTCTTTCAACTTCTATATCTTCTAAATTTTGTTCAAAAAGTTTTCGGGCCTTGAGCTCATCTCCTGACAAACCGTAGGCGAAGGCTAAATTGTGACGTTGCTTAGCTGTGGCCCCTTCACGATTTCCCAATGGCTCTAAAATAGCCAGGGATTTTTTATACTCTCCTTTTAGGGCGAGAGCTAAACCTAGATTGCTCTGATACTCTTTATTGTGTGGTTCGAGAGCAACGGCCCTTTGGTATGAGGCTATAGCTGCATCATCATATCCTTGTAAAGTATAACTAAGACCCAATCCATTATGACTTTGTGGCTCATGGGGTGTTATTTGAGTGATCTGCTGATAAAGGGGCAAAGCCTTATCAGGAGCCCCTTCAAGAAGATAACATTTAGCCAACCTTAATTTGATTTGGTTTTGCTCATCCATGGGCAATGCTTCATACAAAATCGCTCTTGCACTCTTATAGTCACCAGCAGCGAGATAGGAGTCGCTTATCTTTGTGTAAAGGGGGATCTTTTTATCTGTTTTATTCAAAAGGTCTTTATATACCTGAATAGCTTCTTTCTTATTTCCTTGCAATTCCATGCGTTCAGCAACACGCAATAGTTTATCTTCCTCTGCTGTTTCCATATGTTGGCAACCAGGCAAGATAAGGAAAGCTAAAATAACTACGTTAACTATGGAGGTGAAGGACCCCATATAAACCCCAAATAAAAAAATCGTCTACCTTTGGATTTTAGCAAAAATTTTATTAAAAATACATATTCTTAAGAAGTATTACTAAGATTGACAGAAAGCTATGGCTGATTAGAGATTAAAAATGCAAAAAAACGGCTGTCTGAAAGAACTGCCTAATTAATAGGCATAACGATCTAACTATATGAAACATAATTGTTAATTAAAGTTAATAAAGGGTTAATAACAAAGTTATCCACAAAGAGTGTGGGAAAGTGGTTGTGGAAAGTAAAATGGCTAGGATGGTTAAGTTGGAAAACTTGAAATTTCGCAGTATCATTTAAATTCATCTCATTCTAGAAAAAGGAGCCAAAGCTTATGGTCTGATAGATTCAGTAGAAAAGCCAAAACTTGAATTCAACCGGAAGAACAGCTATATATTTTTAGTGTTAAACCCTATCGTTAAAGAAATAAAATGATGAAAAAATTGATGTTACTGGCCAATTTGGTTTTGGCAGGCAATCTTTGGGCTCAAGATTTTGCCATTAAATTAAATCTGACAGATGACGCCAAAAGTATTATCAGTAAAGAGATTGTAGCTGCTGCTACTTACAATACCAGCGACTTGCCCGATCTTATCGATGCCAGCCACTTGCATGTAACCATTGGCTATGTAACCGGTTTACAAAATGACAAAGAAGCCAGCTTAATAAAATTAAAAGCAAAAGAGTTTTTATCAGAGTATTTAAAAAAGAATCCTTTAGTTTTTGAAGTTAGCATGTGCGAAGGCACCAAGTTTAAGACGGTTAATTTTGCTGGGTTTACAGCCTTAGTTCCCACTAGTAAATCTGAAGAAGAATTAAAAACATTAAATCAAAAATTAGAGGAAATGATCTCTCAGCTTTTTGTTGGCAAGACATCAAAACCCCATTTTAATGGACTGACTACAAATAGTCGATATGTGCCTCATATGACCCTAAAAAAATCATCCACTGGCCCCAACAGAGTTGCTTCTATGAATAAAAAGATCGAAGAATTAAAAAAGAACAGGGATCATGGTAAGTTATTTTTTACCCTGCGTAGTTAAATCTCAAGTGAACAATTAATGACAGTTTAATCTGGATAGTCTTGAAAGTGGGACTATCCATTTCTTTTTTTAAACTGTGCCTAAAAACTCCTTCTTCAAAACTTTATTAAGAATTTTGCCCTACGATGTGTGCAATACCATTAATTGAGGAGCTGTCATAATGGGTGGGATAATTGGCCGGATTTTAGGGGTAATTGGGGTCGTTCTAACCAGCGGGACTTTTTGCTATGCTATGGAAGTTATGGCTTTTCCTGAAGTGGGGCCAATAGTAAGAGACATTACAGAAGAACGCGTTGTTATCATGGGCCAGGGGAAAAGAGGGCAGGATGTTCAAGGTGTTTACCGTTTTACCAAGATACTAGACAGAGACCGTTTAGATAATTTTTCTACCCCTCATACCTTTTCTATGGATCAAGCTGATCGAAACGTTGGTCATGCCTTGTTGGACAATTTAGAACCCGGAACTGCTTATCAAATTCAAATTGGTTATGCTCCATCTCATGATGATCTTTCGCAAGTGAATTGGGATCAAGCCCATAAAGTGAATATCGCAACACAAGGGACAGAAAAGTCTGACACCTTCTCCTTTCTTGCTGGATCTTGTCGCCGTCTTGGAAAAGTGATGGGGATTGCCTTATGGGATGATAAAGGGGATCAAATTTATGAGGCGATGGTTAAAGATGCTCAAATTACTCAAGCCAGTGGTGGCAAAACCAACCTCATTGCCTTTATTGGAGATCAAATTTATGCTGATGCGACTGATCCATTAGGCAATTGTTCTACCTTTAAAGAATATGCTAAACGCTATGAACTTGCTTTTTCCCAACATTTCATCCGAAAACTCATGGCCTCTGGTATCCCTATATACATGATGCGAGATGATCATGAGTGGTGGAATGATGCCAACAAAGAAGCTCAAGAAGCACGTCCTGATCAAAACGTTGCTGCTAAGAAAGCCTACGATTTGTTCCAGCGTCCATTGGCCAAGATTACACCCAAATGGTGGTATTCCATCAGTGGAGATATCGACATTTTCTTTACCGATACCCGCAGTGAGCGAGAGCCTTCTAAAAACCTAATTATGAGTCCAGAACAAATGGAAGCATTGAAAGGTTGGTTGGTGCGAAAGGATTTAAAAGATAGAATTAAAGTTATTGTGTCATCCGTTCCCATGTTACTTCTGGATACAGAGGATTCTTGGGGTGGCTATAAAGAACAGTTAGCCGAACTTCTAACCCATATTGCTACCAATCATATTCAACATATTATGGTCTTAAGTGGTGATGCCCACTGTCAAAATGATGCTCTATTTACGATTTATAATGATGAAGGAAAAGCTCAAGCCCAAATTTTAGAGGTTCTTGTCTCCGGTTTGTTTGCCGTCTCGCGTCGTAAAGCCGATCTATTAAGCGATCACATGGATTTGCGGAAGTATGGCTACTATGCTAAGGCAGAAAAGGGAATTAAGCCTACGTTGAAGGAAAATCTGTTTGGACGTATTGCTGGCAATCATAAGGAAAAGACAGTAGATGTTTGGATTTATGATCACGAGAATAATTTGTTAAAAGAGGCCCATTATGATTTACAAGGAAAAGGGTTGCCCAAGAAAAAAGGGGTAAAAACGCGCAAATTTAACCAATTAAAGATCATCGATTAAATGCAGCTCTAGGTTCTGTATAAGAGATCTAAATTTTATTATTAATCAAATGAAATACAAAAGAACTCTGTCTCTTTCAGATAAGGATCATTATCTAACGCGTGTTTTAAGCCAGTAGGATAACAGAGTCCAGCGAGGTTTTGAAATCTTGTTGGCAATGGCTATAGCTAAGGCCTTTTTTTGTCCAATCATAATAACCAGTTTTTTCCCTCGGGTGATCCCTGTATAAATTAGATTTTTTTGAAGCATAGGGTAATGATTCATCATGATCGGAATAATAACGACAGGATATTCTGATCCTTGAGATTTATGAATGGTCATAGCATAGGCGTGAATAATCTCGTCCACCTCTTGAACGTCATAAATCACATCGCGACCATCAAAGTGGATATAAATTTCTCCCTCCTCCTCAAGGATTTTGGTAATCATGCCAAGATCTCCATTATAAACTTCTTTTTGATAATTATTTTCTGTTTGCATAACTTTGTCTCCCACGCCAAAGGTCATTCCAAACTTTTGAATACCTTTTGAAGGAGAGGGGTTAAGAATAGTTTGCAATTCTTTATTGAGATTATGGGTGCCGACAATACCTCGGGTCATAGGACACAAAACTTGAATATCATGGTGAGGGGAGTAGCCCAGTTTCTCTGGAAGTCGACGATGAACCAGATCCACAATGGTTGACAATGCCTCTGCAGGATCATTCACCTCAAGAAAAAAGAAATCTGAATGGGGTCCATACCCTTTTAAACGAGGTATGATTCCCTTATTGATTTCCTGGGCTACCTTGACAATGATGCTGGAAGCTGCTTGACGGAAAGTTTCGGTTAATTGACTAAAGGGAAGGGTGCCAGAATTAATAATATCTGACAAAACTTGACCAGGACCTACCGACGGCAATTGATCTTTATCGCCCACAAGAATCAAAGCGCTATGATCTGGAATGGCTTTCAATAACGAATGCAATAACGATACATCAATCATAGAAACTTCATCCACAATAACCACATCGCACTCAAGGGGGCAAAATTCGTTATGCTGAAAGGCACCATTCACAGGGTTGATATTGAGTAATCGATGAATGGTTTTGGCCTCTCTGCCGGTTGCTTCACTCATACGCTTGGCTGCGCGACCCGTGGGTGCACACAACGTCAGAGTTAAATTGTGTTGTAAAAGGGTGTGGAGCAAGGAGCGCAGCAACGTAGTTTTTCCAACACCTGGACCACCTGTAATCACGGACACTTTGTGCGATAAAACTTGTTCAAAAGCTTGTCTTTGACTGCTTGAGAATATAATGCCGTCCTTATCCTCAAGAGCTCTTATAGCTTGGGATAAATCCATGGTTGGCCAAGGAGGAGTGCCATTACCCAAGCTAAGGAGTCGTTGGGCAAGAGATTTTTCAGCCTGGACCAAACCTTTCAAGCCTATGTAATCTTGGTTATCAAGGATGGTTTGGACAACGACACCCTCTTCCAATTCTAGGACCAGTGCTTCCTCAATCAGAGCGGTGTCAATACTTAAAAGCTCGCAACAGGATTGAATTAATATTTCTCGGGGAAGAACACAATGTCCCTGATCCATAGCTTTAGCCAAAGCATAACTGATGCCAGCTCGTGCCCTAAGCATGGAAGAGGAGGGGATGCCCAATTGAAGGGCAATTTTATCCGCACTGACAAAACCAATGCCGCGAATGTCTTGTGCCAGGCAATAAGGATTATTTTTAATTTTAGTAATTGCTTCTTGGCCATAAGTTTTATAAATACGTACAGACTTTGAGGTGCTGACCTGATGGGAATGGAGAAACACCATAATCTCGCGGATCACCTTTTGATCTTGCCAACCTGACGAGATTTTTTCTATGCGGTAGTGTCCGATACCCGGGATCTTGAGTAATTTTTGAGGTGTCTTTTCAATGACCGTAAAAATCTCAGTATCAAAGGTATCCACTAGCTTTTTAGCATAAACGGGACCTATCCCTTTAATAAGTCCAGAGCCAAGGTATTTCTCAATCCCTTCCAGGGTGGAGGGGGTGATGAGAGAGAGAAGTTCTGATCTAAATTGAAGACCATACTGACGATCGGATATCCAATAACCTTGAGCCTCAAACCATTCACCAACCGTGACCGAGGCACAGTTTGCGACCACAGTGACTAAGTCTTTATGCTTCTTTATTCTTGCCTTAAAGACACAAAACCCGCTTTCCTCATTATGAAAGGTAACGCGATCAATGTGACCTGTTAGGAATTCTTTTTGAGAGGACATTTGATTCTCCTACCCACAAATATATCGGGTTGTCTTAGATTGGGTGGAGGAGGAAGAAATCTAGTGTGTGATGCAAGCCAAGATCCTTAAGTCCTTGGCTTGCTCCTTAACAAATCAACCGAAACGCTGTTTTAAATAACTGGAAACAGAAGTTAAGGTTGGCTTAATCGCTGGTTTTTCACTGTTCCAGTTCGCAGGACAAACCTCACCATGTTCTTCCACATGTTGTAAGGCTTGAACCACACGGATAGCTTCGTCCACACTGCGGCCTAAGGGAAGATCATTAACAAGTTGATGACGAACAATGCCGTTTTTATCAATGAGGAACAACCCACGATAAGCAATATTTTGATCACTTAAAACGTCATACTCTTGAGCAATTTTACCACCAATATCTGAGATTAAGCCGTACTCAACGCCATGAATCCCACCTTTGTCTCGTGGGGTGTTAAGCCAAGCATGGTGAGAAAAGTGGCTATCAATGCTGCAACCAAACAGAACAACCCCTAGTTTTTCTAGCTCTTGCTTTTTTTCTTGGAAAGCTAGAAGCTCTGTGGGACAAACAAAAGTAAAGTCGAGCGGATAAAAGAATAATAATACATATTTACCTGCAAAATCTTTTAACTGAATCTCCTTAAACCCATCTGGATAAACGGCAGTCGCTTTAAACTCGGGAGCTTTTTTACCAACAAGTACGGCCATAAATATACCTTTCTAATCAATCTATTAGAGTCTTTACATTGCAAGAAATATAAACCAATTTGGGAATTTCTTCAATGAATTATCCTTTGTTTAGGTTATAACCAAGCCTTACAAATCGATAATAAGTTCAGGGTCTATTAAGGATTTATTGAGATATTGTCCATATAGTTAAGAGCATAAATAATTCAGCACAATCTTTGTCAGATGCGGCAAACCCTTCCCCATACCCAACTACTCTTATTTGAATGTCCAGATCAAATGGGTATAACATCTAAAATTACCACGCTCCTTTTAGCCCGCCATCTAAATATTGTTTCTATTTTTGAGTATGTAGACATAGAGAACAAGCGGTTCTTTATGCGCCTTGAGGTAGAGGGAAAATTTTCAAGAACCCAGCTAATGTACGAATGCCAACAAGCTCTGGGTAAAGAGGCGATTATTAATTTCCCAGACAATGCACCTAAGAAATTGGTAATTTTTGCAAGCCATGAACCTTATTGTTTGGCTGATATTGCGGTCAGATGTCTTTATCAAGAGTTAAATTGCGAAATACTAGCCTGTATCAGTGATCACCCCTCTCTTGAGTCTTTAGCCAAGAGATTTGAAATTCCTTTTTATTACATTCCTGTCGAGAGGAGTCGACTAGATCATGAAGAAAGCATTCATCAAGTTCTGGATGGGCATAAGCCAGACTACCTTGTCATGGCCAAATATATGCGCATCTTAACCAGTAATTTTGTGGATCGATACCCCAATCGAATCATCAATATTCATCACTCTTTTTTACCGGCATTTATTGGTTATAACCCTTACCTGGAGGCTTATCATCGGGGGGTAAAACTCATAGGAGCAACTGCTCATTTTGTCACAGAGCAGTTGGATGATGGACCGATTATTGTGCAAGACACAATCCCTATCAATCACGCAACAAGCATCCATGATATGCAGGTAGCCGGTCACGATATTGAGAAAAAGTGCTTAGCCCGAGCCTTGCATTTGGTCGCAGAGGATAGGGTGTTTACCTATAACAACAGAACTATTGTGTTTGAATAGGAGAACCATGAGCAAGATTGAAAAAAGATACCATGTATCGAATCAGGCTTTATGACGAAATAGCAATGCAAGGATTATGATCTAAGGATGTTTTTTCCTGGGCCCAAAATATGCATGACCCTCATGTGATTTAATTGAGATCCCATGATTTATCTGACATGGTCATCCCTCAAAGCCTTTTAACGGTAGACCGATATGGTGTTGGGATAAATAATATTAAATTCCGCGTCTCACTGTGCAAGGTATTCCTGTTTTTAATGCACTCGGGGTGTCAATTTCCTCCCCCTCTTGTGGCCTCCAGGCAAAGCCTTATGGTATTACCATGTTTGGGCGTGATGAAAAAGACTTTGATTATTTTTAAAAAGTTATTAAGGCCTCTGGAAATTGTATTGTGCAAGAATTGCTACTTAAGGAAACTAGTCCAATTTATGGTCTATATAACATAAAGATGGCTATGAAAGATCAATTGCACAATTGCCTGACTTCGTTTCTTAAAGTCGTTGTATACCTTTAGGGAAGAACATTCATGAATAACAAGGACTGGCAACTTCAAGAATCGCTTCAGGCTATAATTTTTGATTTTGATAGCACATTGGTGACTTTAGAAGGAGTAGATGAGTTGGCCAGATTTAATGGTTTTTACGAGACCGTTCACCAACTAACTGGGAAAGCTATGGGCCAAACGGGACTCAACAAAGATCTCTATGACAAAAGACTTAGGTTTATTGAACAACTAAAAATGACCTCTTAAAGTTGGGAAAACTTTATAAGGAAAACGGGGTTCCAGATGCTAAAGAGGTTATGGCAGCCTTTCAATCTATGTTTAAAGATATTTATTGTTTCAAGTGGTTTGCTATATCCGATTCTTCATGCCTTCAATCAGCTCCCCATTCGTCCTTCCCATAAATATTTGCCGTAGGGTCTTATTTTGATGAGGAAGGACACTATCAAGATTTTGATCATCTTTCCCCGTTAATCCAACCCCTTGGTAAGGTATTGGTAATAAGGAATCTCCAAGAAATATATTCCAGAATAATGTTTGTGGGTGATGGTTACAGTGATCTACTAGTTAAGCCAAATGTTGCTCGATTCATTGGTTTTGGAGGTGTTATCTTCAGAAATCTCGTATGTGAAGCCTCGCCCTATTATATTCGTGTTTGTTCTCTTGCCTCATTGTTGGCTTTGGGACTTACAAAACAGGAATATGATCTTTTACAACAAGAACATCAAGTCTTATATCAAAAAGGGTTAAGTCACATCTCTCAAGGATTGATTGACATGACTTAAAAGGATTACTTCTTAAATGTTCTGCGCTTGCGAGCGTGTTTAGGTTTATTGGATTGGACGTTAACTTTTGGACTGTTATCATTGCCCTGTATTAATCGACAAATGGCTTTCCATTTTTTAGAATCTCCAGGGGTAATAAGACACAAAGCGCTTCCTTGAGCTCCAGCCCGAGCTGTGCGACCGATGCGGTGAATATAATCTTCAGGAGCTTGAGGTAAATCATAGTTAATCACATGTTGTATGTGAGGAATATCCAGACCACGGGCAGCAATGTCAGTTGCAACCATGATACGGTGACGCCCAAGACGAAAAGCGTTAATCACTTTTTCCCGCTTATTTTGTCGAAGGTCTCCATGAATTGCAGATGCCTTGTGATTCTTTTCACATAAGCGATCAGCCAGTCTTTCTGCGCCTTGTTTTGTTTTAACAAAGACCAGGATAGAACCCTCCCGTTGGTCTAATTGGGACAAGAGTTTCTGGTATTTTTCAGCTTCGGCTGTTTGGATCACTTCCTGCTTAATTTTAGCGCATGGAGCTCTAACTGATCCAATGGAAATGCGTTCTGGATTATGAAGATATTTAGTGGCAAGCTTGACAATAGAATCAGCCATGGTAGCTGAAAACATTAGGGTTTGCCTTTCTTTTGGAAGTTGGCTGAAAATTTCTTCCAATTGAACACCAAATCCCATGTCAAACATCCGATCAGCTTCATCAAGAGCAAGAAACTTAACATAAGCAGGGTTAAAGCTCTTCCTCTCTAAATGATCAATAACGCGACCAGGTGTTCCAACTATAATTCTAGGCTTACTGCGGAGTTGTTGAAACTGTTTAAAAATTGACTCACCGCCAATGAGTAAAGCTGTCTTAATAGGAGAGTTGGCCGAGAGCACTTTCTTGACAATAACCATAACTTGCTGGGCAAGTTCACGGGTAGGGACCAAGACGAGGCCTGTACCTGTAGGTTTTTCCAAGAGTTTGGTCAACAGAGGAACCACAAACGCCAAGGTTTTGCCTGTTCCGGTTTGGGCAGTTCCCAAAATATCTTTGTTGTCCAAGGCCAAGGGTATGGTTTGAGCTTGAATAGGTGTCGGGGTGGAAAAGCCGAGTTTATCTAAAGATGCAATAAGTGATGGATGAAGAGCCATCTCATGAAAAGAATTCATTATTAACCCTAAAAATCGTAATTTTTAATAAATCGTAAGGTATGACTTAGATGCTGAACCTAAGTATTTTCTTGTAAGTCCCAAGGAAGATTATTTCATGATATTCAATTATTAACTAAGGCCTTGGGTTTTGCCTAAATCATGATGTCTTGGAACTTACAACGCGCAATTAAAGTCTAATCTTGCACAAGTGTAATATGTACAGCAGAAACTTTACCTTTATTTGAGGCGAGTTCATAATTAACTTTTTGCCCCTCATTCAAAGTAAAAATACCTGCTTTTTCTAAACTAGAAATATGCACAAAAACATCACTACCACCTTGAGTGGGTTGAATAAAACCATAACCTTTTGTTGGATTAAACCACTTTACAATACCGTCCATGAACGAGAAACTCCTTAAATACGTTAACGTCAATTATCCTGCAATAAATGCAGAAAATTTGTTTTCAGAAAACTGAAGGTATCTTGACTAACGCAACAAGGAAAGATGGACAAAGTCTAACGATAAAAAATCTAAACTTTAGTGCAGCAGAACGAGCGTAGAAGAGATACACACAAAAATTCTTACCCTTTACATATATATCATAGAAAGCGTAATTGCAAGGGAGGTTGAGAAAATAAATGAATCAAAAAGCTTCAAATTTGTATTTCTTAATAAAACAGTAGATATTTTTTACTATAATTTTATTATGGACCCATAGAAATTAGATAAGGCTTTTAAACCGTGTACATCATTGCCTTAAAAATGCTTTTTGGCGATTACGGAAAGTATATTGCTATGGTGGTTGGGATTTCTTTTTCATCCTTAATTATGAATCAACAACCTTCCATATTCATTGGGCTGATGACCCGCACTTATAGCTTTGTCAATGATGTCTCTCTTCCTGACGTTTGGGTCATGGACCCTGGGGTTCAGTTTGTCGAAGAACACAAACCCCTTAGAGATGTGGATTTAAGTCGGGTCCGTGGTATTCATGGGGTTGCTTGGGCTGTGCCAATGTATAAGAATCTCATGCGAGCCAAACTACCAGATGGACGGACCAAAACCATTGACTTGACAGGACTTGATGATACTACCCTTATTGGCGCGCCCCATCGAATTCTTCAAGGCAACATCAATGATTTTAGGAGAGCTGACGCCGTTTTTGTCGATTATGAATCGGCAAAAACACGATTACAAGTTAAGATAGGGGAAGACGAGTATCGGCCACTTGCTATTGGTGATACCATTGAAATTCATGACCGTCGTGCCGTTGTTATTGGCTATATTAAGTCAAGCCGCAATTTTGTCCTTCAACCTCAGGTATATACCACTTATAGTAGAGCTTTAAATTATTCTCCCCCTGATCGACGACAGCTGACTTACGTTTTGGTTAAGGCCAAAGAAAATCAAGACCATACTCTGTTGGCTCGCAAGGTCGAACAGCTAACGGGCTTGAAAGCCATGACTTCTGATGAATTTCGGATGATGAATTTAGATTATTGGATGAAGAACACGGGTATTCCCATTAACTTTGGCATTTCTGTCCTATTGGGTTTTATTGTTGGTGCGGCCGTGGCTGGTCAGACCTTTTATAGTTTCGTACAGGAAAATATCAAGCATTACGCTGCTTTAAAAGCTATGGGGTTAAAAAATAATATTTTAGCGCGGATGGTGATGTTGCAAGCACTTGTTGTGGGTACTGTGGGCTATGGAATCGGGGTAGGCATTACAGTGCTTTTTGGGCTGAAATTTCATGATTCAATACTTGCTTTTAGAATGCCACCCATTCTTTTGCTCTTTTCGGGTATCGGGGTGATGATGATTGTAATGGTAGCAGCTATTGTTGGTATTCGAAGGGTTTTGAAAGCGGACTCTTCTATCGTTTTTAGAAGTTAAAAGAATGAGCAAAATTGCTGTCAAGTGTGATCAGTTAAAAATGACCTTTCGAACAAAGGATGTGGAAACGATTGCTTTACGTGGTGTTGATTTAGAGGTCTACCAAGGGGAATTTATGATGTTAGTGGGCCCCTCTGGATGTGGGAAGACAACACTCATATCAATTATAGCAGGTATTCTTCACGCTGAATCAGGTCAATGTTCTGTAGAAGGGCATAATTATCTCCACATGAAAGAAGAAGAATTGTTAGAGTTTCGCTCTAAACACATCGGATTCGTGTTCCAATCCTTTAACCTAATTCCTACCTTAACCATTCTTGAAAATGTCGCAATTCCGTTAATAATTAATGGAATGCCCTTTGAGGATGCCCTTAAAAGGGCACAGAAAGTTTTAAGTGATGTGGGATTAAACGAGAGGACCCGTAACATGCCCAATCAGTTGTCAGGAGGACAGCAACAACGAGTCGCCATTGCTCGCGCTTTAATTCATTCTCCTACCCTCATCATTTGTGATGAACCGACCTCTGCATTGGATCACACAACGGGCATGAAAATTTTAGAATTAATGCGGGATATAAATGAAAGATTAAAAACAACATTTGTTATTGTGACCCATGACGCACGTATTTATCAATTTGCCCACCGTATAGCCCACATGGATGACGGCCGCATACACAGGATTACGACAAGTGGAAATGAATAAAAAAACTCTTTTAAAATTATTGGTCCTCATCAAAGAGCATAAGCTGGTCGCTTTAGGGGCTGTGGGGATCATTTCTGGTATTGTTTTTACTTTGACCAGAGGTAGTGCTCCACCCTTGCCAGCGAACCAACTCACCGTGCCTGCAACGGCTCCGTTTGATTATAATATTTCCGGTGCCGGATTTGTGGAGGCAAATACAAGAAATATAAGTGTAGGGTCCTTTACCTCAGGAATTGTTGCTGAAGTACTCGTCAAGGAAGGTGATTATGTTAAAAAAGACACGCCTCTTTTCGTTTTAGACCGCCGAACAGCTTTGGCAGATGTAGAGGTTAAGGAAAAAGCTGTAGAAGCAGGGCAAGCTAGTGTTGAAGTGGCTGAAGTTAACCTTGCTGACAGTGAAGATCAGGTCAAGCGCGCTAAAGGATTACGTGCTGGGCTAGCCATTACTGAAGAAGAAATTAAAAAGCGTCAGTTTGCGGTACAGCGGGCCAAGGCTCAATTAGAATTGCAAAGAAGAACTTTGGAGCAGGCCAAAGCTCAACTCGAGATGGCTCGGATTACACTGGCTAAATTGACCGTTCTTGCCCCAACAGATGGCGTTATTCTAAAGGTAAGAATTCGCCCTGGTGAGTATATTAATGAAAATGTCCAAAGCAGTCCCTCCCCTGTTTTAATGGGAAATGATAAGCCCTTACACATAAGGGTTCAGATTGATGAAAATGATGTTTGGCGCTTCAATTCTCAAGCAAAAGCCATGGCATACTTGAAAAGTAATCGAGAAATTAATTTTCCTATAGAATTTGTGCGTCTAGAACCCTATGCCGCACCAAAGCAACGCTTGACAGGGGAAAGTACAGAACTAGTAGATACACGGATTGTGGAGGTGGTTTATAAGATTCAAGGCCAACCTACTAACCTTTTCATTGGTCAGCAAATGGATGTTTTTATCGAAGCTAATCAATAGGAATGCTTAGAATTTTAAAATTCTTTCGATCTTATCTGAGCCTAATTTCCAAAAAATCACGGGCGTTAAAAGGGTATCTAATAAGGTTGATGATATCAGTCCACCAAAGATCACCAGAGCCACGGGATGCAATATTTCCTTTCCGGGAGCATCTCCATGAAAGAGTAAGGGAATGAGCGCCAGGGCAGCAACTAAAGCGGTCATTAAAACCGGTGTTAACCGTTCAAGTGACCCTCGGACAACCATCCCTTGGCTGAAAGTTTCGTTCTCATATTTCATCAAATGGAGATAGTGGGATATTTTTAAAATACCGTTACGCGATGCAATTCCGGTTAAGGTGATAAACCCAACAAGACTGGCTATAGTCAACGGTGTATTGGTTAACCAAAGAGCAGCAACACTTCCGATCAAGGCCATAGGGATGTTGAGCATGATAATTAAGGCAAGAATCGCTGATTTGAAATGAGAAAAAAGCGTCATAAAAATGACTGTGAGAGAAATAAAAGCTAGTATAGCGATCAATTGATTGGCTTCTTGTTGACTTTTAAATTGTCCTTCTAAAACAACATGATAGCCGCTTGGCCACTCCAGTTCTTTTAATTTCTCTTGTACATCGCTGACAACCGAATTTAGGTCTCGTTCATGGATGTTAGCATAAACAGCCAGGCGTCGTTGTTGATTTTCTCGATTAATGACATTTGGACCTTGAGTCTGAATCACCTCAGCGACTAATTGCAGCGGGATTAAACCGTAGGCACTCTCAATAGGTAGTTGGGGGAGGATAGGGAGGCGATCGCGCCAATTTTCGCTTAACCTTAAAATAACAGGTACAGGTCTTTCTCCTTCTCGAATCAAGGCGATTTCTCTGCCCTTTAAAAGAGTTTCTAGGGATGTCGTGAGTTGCCCCACGTTGACACCGTACAAAAGGGTATTAAACGGGTCTGGCTTAATTTGCATTTGAGGAATGTTAACCTGCTGTTCAATTTGAAGATCGGCAAGACCAGGGATAGACTGCATAGTCTCGACGATTTCCTGTGCCTTGCGGCGCAAAATTTTGAGATCGTTGCCAAATATTTTTAAGACAACTTCTGCTCTAACACCTGATAGCATATGGTCAAGACGGTGGGAGATCGGCTGGCCGATATTTAATGTGATACCTGGAATTTGGCGCAATTTTTCACGTATATCTGCTAAGATGTCTTTGCGTGAGCGATTGCTTTCGGTTAAAACCACCTCTAAATCAGAACTATTAACACCCTCTGCATGCTCGTCTTGCTCAGCCCGTCCTGTTCGTCGTGCAATGGTAACGACTTCTGGGATTTCTTTAAGAATTGTTTGAGCGGCATCTCCAACCTTATTGGCTTCAGTCAATGAAGTGCCAGGGGATAATCTGAGATTAATGGTTAGCGTTCCCTCATTAAATGGAGGTAAGAATCCCTTGCCCAAAAAGGGAATACTCACAATTGCACTCATAAAAAGAACCAGGAAGGGAAAAATTACTTTTTTTGGATGGGCTAAGGACCAAGTTAAAATTTGGGTATCCAAGTGTTTCAAATGTTTGACCAACCAGGACTCTTTTTCACTTAGCCCCCTAGAATGGGGCAAAAGAAAGTATGACAAAACGGGTGTAACTGTCAAAGAGACGAGGAGAGAAGCCGAAATTGAGACCATATAAGCAATGCCCAGGGGCATAAATAGACGACCTTCAATACCACTGAGCGCCAATAAAGGTACAAAGACGAGGATGACAATAAGGGTTGCATAGACGATGGAATTTCGAATTTCTTTGGACGCTTCAAAGATGACAGAGAAAACCGTGTGGGGGTGGAATGTTTGAGCGTTTTCTTTCAATCTGCGGAAAATATTTTCCACATCAACAATTGCATCATCTACCAGCTCACCAATGGCGATCGCAATTCCTCCTAGTGTCATGGTGTTAATGGATAAATTAAACCATTTAAAAAATATCAAAGTGATAATGATGGAAAGGGGAATAGCCGTCAGAGTTATGATGGTGGTACGTCCATTGGCAAGAAAAAGCAGCAAAATTATCGTAATTAGGATAAAGCCGTCTCTTAAAGCTTCTTCTACGTTATCAATAGAACGGTTGATAAAGTCTGCTTGACGAAAAATTTCAGAATGAATTTTAAGAGAACTGGGCAGCGTTTTTTGGAGTTCTGCTAAATTTTCGTCAATTTTTTGGGTTAGGGATAAGGTGTTGGCCGAGGGGTGTTTCATTATCGCTAAAATAACTGCTGGTTTTCCATTAATGCTCGCATCTCCTCGTTTAACTGCAGCTGCGGCGCGCACTTCGGCAATATTTTCAAGGGAGATGGGGGTGCCATCAATGATTTTGACTACGTTTTTACGCAAACCAGATAATTCTATGGGTAAGCCTACATGACGAATTAACCATTCTCTTGAGTTCTCCTCTAAATACCCTCCAGTTGTATTTTGACCGTAGCCTTTAAGGCTATTCTCTACTTGGCTTAGTGTCAGTTTATAAGACTGAAGTACACTGGGTTCAATGAGCACATGGTACTGTTTGACCTCTCCCCCTATGGCTGTAATTTGTGCAATTCCGGGGATGCCTAATAGGCGTGGTTTAATGGTCCACTCGGCAATGGTGCGTAATTGCATAGGTGAAAGATCATCATTTTCTGCTGTTACCCCAAGCAGCATTACTTCACCCATGATGGAGGTAATGGGGGTCATGATGGGTGTGGTCCCAGGTGGCAGTTGAGAATCTGTTGTTGAAAGACGCTCTAAAACCAGCTGTCGTTGGCGATAAATGTCACTATTCCAATCAAATTCAAGAAATATAATGGAAAGACCAATACCTGAGATGGATCGAAGTCGGGTTAGGTCAGCCACACCAGAAAGTGATCTTTCCAAGGGAATGGTGACTTGAGTTTCTACTTCTTCTGGGGCAAGACCTGGAGCCTCAGTCATAATCGTTATGGTAGGACGATTCAAATCGGGTAAAACATCGACGGGCAATTGGTTTGTGGTATAAATGCCATATATCATCAGTAATACGGCAATTACCATCACAAAAAAACGGTATGTAAGAGAGAAGTGAATAATCCGATCAAACATTCAGCAACCTATTACCTCGCTTCATTTAATAAATAAGCACCGTGGGTGACAATTTTCTCACCCTCTTCCAATCCTTCCTCAACCTCCACAAAATCATCTATGGTACGGCGAACTTTCACTTTCCTTGCTTCAAAGGTCTCGGGGTTGGTGTGGATAAAAACCCAAGACCCCGATGAATCCTCCACCAGGGATTTTCTGGGGATGACCAGATGAGATTCCGTTTGGTTTAACTCTCCTAAAATTTCAATGGCCATATCCAACTTAATTTCCTCACTCTTACCTTCAGGTTGAAATAGGATATGGATGGATTGATCCTCGGCATTAACCTTGGGGCTGATACCAAGAACCTTTAGAGGTAAAAGGTTTTGGGGATAGAGGGGATGGCGCGCGTATCCTCTATTAATCAGGGGAGCAATCGGCGGGTTAAACACCTGAGCTTCTATAAGAAATTTATCAGGATCAATAATCTCTACGACGGTCTGATCTGGGGTGACAATTTCCCCTGGGCGAACATGAAAATCCGCGATTACCCCATTAATGGGGCTGCGCAAGATTTCTGGCTTAAAAGTTTGATTAAGAATCTCATCCCGCTGTTTGATGGCTTTTTCTAGTTCTGCTCTTGCATTGTCTAAGTTCTTTTGAATGGCAAAGCTTCCTAGCTTTTCTAATCGATCGACCTCTTTGCGAAATTGAGTAATTTCACTTTCTGCTTTATATAAGGCACTGCGCTGATCACCTGTCTCTACCTTAGTAAGTGTGGGAGCTACAGCGAGAATCACCTCATCTACTTTTACCTTCTGTCCTGGCAATGGCAAAGGATAAGAGCTATGATTAATAATCCTAGATGTTTGACTCACATGAAGACGGACATATCCCGATGGGTCACTGATAACCTTACCCATGAGGCGGATCGATCCTTTTAACGGTTTTGTGGTAACTTTTTCTGTTGTAATGCCTAAATGAAATTGAATTTCTTTGGGGACAATGATGTTGTTATGTATTGCGGTCATTGGCGTTATTTCATGGTCATGGCTTGCATCGCCTTCTCCATGACCAAAAGTGGGATATGGCAAGAGAACGTAATATATCAGGATCATCTGATAAATTCTGGGGTTTCTGTGATAAAAGTGCCGAATGATTAGGGTCACCAAAAATAAAGCAACCCCTAAAATTGCTCCATAAAAAGGCCACCACGTAGAGTTAGAGTCGTTATTTGAGAGCATCGGGACATCGAATAAAAATTCTTCCACCTTAGAACCTTCCTGAACATTTAGACGTATTTTTGATACGCCTTTTGGAAGAATATCCGCACGATATATACCGGCGTTTTTCGATTCTTCAATCTTTAATGATTCATAGATATCTGATGAACGTGCAATACTTAAATTTATAAGCGCCCCTCTGGTCGGAATATTGGATAGGGCATCACAGACCATAATGACTATTTCAGATTTTGGGGTTGTCCTGAGATGAATTACGACTTCAAAGATATTCCCCGTTTTAAAAATTCGCTGACCATTGCCTTGAGCAAAACTTTTTTGATTCACCTCTTGAATGTGAGGATCTTCCCCATGACTTGATACAGATCCAGGGGTGAAGGATAGAATAAAGCATACACACCAACGGAATATGAAATTTAATACCATCTTGTTAGCGGTTGTTAAGGGCCCATACCTTAACATATCCTCTAGTTTTTTGATAATTTATTAAGATTACTAAGGGAGGTAGGGGTTAATGAACCCTTAATGAGGACTATGGGGTTTGGTCGGTGATATAGGTTATGCCTAAAGCTTTCCACCATTCAGCCGTTGGTAAAATCAATTTACGTTGCTTTAAATCAAACAACCCGAATTTGATATCTACATTACAGCAGATATCTTTCTTTTCATTAAAGATCGTTTGCTTCATGGTACCGATCTTAGAGGGGTAAGAGATGAGTTGACTTTCAATCATAATTTTTTCTCTAAGTCTTAGTTCGCGAAGATATTTGATTGTGATTTCTAAAATCGTTGGTCCTATGCCTGTTTTCTTGATTTGTTCCATACCAAATTTGTTTTGAGTCAACATTTCCCAACGGGCTTCTTCCAAGATTTGTAAATAAACTGCATTGTTAACGTGTCCAAAGGTATCCAGATGATTTTCCCGAATCATCATCTCGTAGTGATGGGTAGGATAGGTGACCATTATATTCCTCTTTACAATCGTGCCTTAATTCCTTTGTATGCTAACATTGACTTATGAATAAAGGGTATATTATCCATCTATAACGTTTAATCATAATAATTATAGGGAAGGAAAATGTTTAAAATACTAACTGTTTTCGGGGTGGTTTTATTGAGTACCTATAATATAGGACATTCTTACAACTGGCAAAAGCACATCCCTGAGGAGGCTAAGCAATATATACCTGATCTGGAAGACGAGGATGAATCATCAGCTAATATCTCCCTAGGAGTTGCAAATTTGAAGGGCAAAGTTTCCTTAACCAATCACAAGGGACCTCTATCTTTAACACAAGCCCGCGTTACAGGTCCAATAAATGTCTTTGGTCCCTTAACTGCCCATCAAACAGATTTTGAAGATTTGGTTACAGTTCATGGCCCGGTTAAGTTAACAGGGAAATCTGAAATCTATAATCAGGTTAAATCCAATGTCCAAGTTTTTGGACCTGTATTCGCAAAGTGGATGATCTTTAATAAGCCTATTACTGTTTTTGGCTTTCTTGAAGCAACTCATTGTATTTTCGAGGGATCTTTGACCATTCATACCAATAAGCTAATTTTGAAAGATTGTACCATCAGGGATTTAGAGGTGAACGATCATGAAGGGAAACCGGTAGAAATTGAATTGGATAATGTTCGACTCTCTGGTTTCTTGAAAGTTAAAAGCGGTTTAGGAACCTTAAGCCTGAAAAATATGACTCTCGATGAAAACAAGGTTTCTGGCATAGCAAAAATCCACAAGTGATGTAACAGTTTGTAAAGGAATGTAGACTATTCTTGAGGTTAAGGACTTTAACTTCTTTAAAGGAATAACCTCATGACATTGATTTTACGTGTTTTTTTAAGTCTTAGTATCATTGGCATATTCCCCATAGGAAAAACCAGTACAACACATGGCGCTGAGATTTTGACTGCAAGTGTGATAGCTCCGATTGTGCTTCCTATCGCTAAAGATGTTTTAACTGAGGTGGCTGGTACAACCAAAGCCGCTGTTGTTGCTTTATCGAAAAAGAAAAACCGTTGTTCTTTATGTAACAAAGCATTTTTTTGCAAGACTCGTCATGCATTTTCCATGTGTAAAAGTGATTGCACCGAAGTCCACCAGATCGGTGGATACGAATTACGGATTCGTTTTGGTGAGGGATGGTCATTAGCTGCGTGCGTCAAAAAGGGTGTTGCAGCAGGACTACAAACCTTCGAAGGGAAAGGCAATATTAAATCGATTGCCGTCTACTCTCAGAAAGATTTGAATTATCTTCAAGAACTTATCGCTTTGCAAATGGCAGCACGCATGATTGTGGATACAGATGGTAAAAATATCCGGCCTCAAGATTTGGAAGAGATGGGAATTTCCCGTCAAGAAGCTGTTGATGAGTCCATTGAAACAGTTAACACCATTACAGCCTCCATCCAGAGAGCGCTAAAATCAGGAATGTTTGGTAACCAATAAGAGAAAAAAGGACCAGATTGTTACAAAGCACTGGTGTTTGCTGCAAGATAGGACTATATATAGGCTAAATTCTGGGGACTAATAATGTTAAAAACCATCCAAATTATTACAGGATAGCTTCCGGTACACGTAGGGTTAGACCAAAGAACGTGTGCCGCGCCTTGATTTATGTTTTAAGATTAGCGCGGCCTAATTTCTGAAATAATATTCTTTTTACAGAGTAGCGCTATGATTCGACTTGAAAATATATCCAAATCCTTTGCCGACAAGGTGATTCTTGATCGGGTTCACTATCACTTTCCACAAGGTGAAAGAATTGCTCTTTTTGGGGCCAACGGCCAAGGGAAAACCACCCTATTAAATATGATCACTGGACTGGAGGAAATGGACCAAGGTCAGGTTATTAAACCCAAGGCTATGAAGTTGGCTTTCTTGCCTCAATCTCCTGGCCTGAATCCTCAAGAAACCATTTTAAAAGAATGTATGGCTGGAGATCAGCAGTTACATCAATGGCAAGAAGAGATGAATGAGCTTATTCATCGCATGGAAACTAATTATTGTGATGCGGATTATGAAAGGTATGAAAATATCTTAAAAGCCTTTGAAAATAGTGGCGGCTATCAGTGGGAAGGATTAGCAGAAAAGATTCTGTTAGGATTAGGCTTTAAAACAGAACAGCTTCAGGATCATCCTCAAACTTTGTCAGGAGGATGGCGTATGCGCTTGGAGTTGGCAAAAATATTGCTGGCTAACCCAGATTTTATGATCCTGGATGAGCCGACCAATCATTTAGACTTACCGAGCATTGAGTGGTTAGAGTCGTATTTAATGACCTTTCCTGGTACCTTGCTCTTTGTTTCTCACGATCGGTCCTTTTTAAATAGTTTAGCAACAGTTGTGCTCTATTTAAATCGAGGTAGGCTTCAAGCCTATACGGGGAATTTTGATGATTTTGTTCATCAACGGGATCAAAATGCCCAAACTCAGGAGGCAACCAGAAAAAAGATTCTCCAACAACAAGCTCATTTGCAACGATTCGTTGATCGTTTCCGGGCTAAAGCCAGCAAAGCAGCTCAAGCTTCTAGTCGGGTTAAAATGATCCAAAAATTGGAAACGTTGTTGGGGAATGAGGGGCCAGAGGACCGTCAGGAAACCCTGCATTTTCCAAAACTTACCATAATTCCCAGTGGAAAGGATGTGGTTGACTTAAAAGACTTACATATTGGCTATAACGCGCCCTTAATAAAATCTTTGAATTTATCTATCCAGCGTGGTCAACGTCTCGCGGTTGTGGGAGCTAATGGCATTGGGAAAAGTACATTTCTTAAAACCTTAGCCAGCACCATTCCCCCACTGTCTGGGGAAGTGAGGTATGGTCATCAAGTAAAAATGGGATTCTTTACTCAGGATGCCGCCGATAAACTTGCTAAGAATCTATCGGTTTTTGACACCATCAAATCATCCAATGGAGACCTAGCTGATTCCACCTACTTTGCCTTGTTAGGGTCTTTCCTATTCAAAGGGAATAGCATGGCCAAAATGGTTTCAGTCTTGTCTGGGGGAGAAAGATCTCGTTTAGCGCTTTGCTGTTTATTGGCCCAAACGCCTAATTTTCTACTGCTTGATGAGCCAACTAATCACTTGGATTTAGCCAGTACGCAAGTCCTTGCTGAGTGGTTGCGCCAGTATTCAGGTACAGTGGTGTTTGTATCTCATGATCGAGACTTTGTTGATCATGTCGCAACCCGCATTGTGGAATTTGACGGTAAGGGAAAAATGGTTTTATAAAGTGGTGATTTTGAACTGATAAAGACCTTTTGTATTGAGTGAAGAATGCAAGAACTTTGTTTTCTAAATATCAATTTGTAAAGATGTAGGTAATTGCAAACATATAAATAAAATATATATTATTGAAATATTAGATATACTAAATTATATAGATATTGATAAATATATCCAAATAAACATATTGCATTTTACTTTTTAGCGAGGATTTTATGAAACGTTATATTTTATCATTAGTTTTCTGTGGTCTATTAGGACAAAGTGTTCAGGCTAATGATTATCGCTGGAGCAATGAGATTGCTGGCTGTGTTAATACTTATTTCAAGAAGGCTTATAAACACGCCCCCAATGATAAAATAAGGACTACAATTCAAGGCCAACCCTATACGGTGAATAGACCTAACCACGCATTAGCTCATGGTATGCGTCAGGGATTTTTGGCCTCAGATATCGTTTATGGAATGCAAAAACTTGCTTCTGCAACTCAGAATCTAAGCCAGGAGACAAGAAATTTTATTACTTGGATAAATAACAAGATTGCAGCAGACAAATCATTTATTCGAAAGATTCAGTTTGTATCCTCTTTCCAAAGAACAGGTCGTGGTAGTGAGGTCAGCTCCCAAAGTAACCCACAACTCTATCATTCCTACAAATTGCGTGACGCAGACAATTTGGGTTATTTTGCTAGAGTTAAGAATTTTATAGGATCAGGCAAGTTATTTAAAGATCAAGCTGAACTTCAACTTTATAAAGAAGTTCTTTGCCCAACAGGTCAATTATCTCAAGGTCAACAAACAGATTTTAATTACTTGAGCAAAATTATAAATGCCTCCCACGAGCTAGACTTACGACGTGTGACGGGATTTAGTGCCCAAACTATTCAAGCTCAAACTAAAAATATCCTTTTTGGCTCTGCGCAACTCCAATTAACGGAAATGAATTTTCTTGCAAAGCTATGGACTCGTTCGGGGGAGTATTTGTGGGCTACAGGTGATCGTGACATAGTCACAAGAAAGACTCACTATAGTCTTCGCTTTTTTACCCAAGCTCATCATCCGAATAAGTTGGTTGGTGCACTACATCAGGCAAGAAGTAAGTCATCGGTTTCGTTTTAGAAAATATTAGTTTAAGTTTCGACCTCTGATCGGGCAAGAAGACCTGATCAGAGGTTTTTTTTATCCAAATTCCCCTTTACAATATACATAAAAGTCCATATATATTTTGTATATAAACTAAAATGTACAAATTTTAATGTTTGATAATTCGATTTCCATAGCTAAAAGTCTTGTTTTATTGATGAAGCCCTTTCTGGAAGTAGTCATTCATGAACTTGCGACTGGCAAAATACTTTTCATTGAAGGTGGACTTTCAGAACGCCAAGTGGGGGATGACTCAAATCTAGATGAGGATATGACAGATTGGGAAGAAGCACTAGCCCATAAGGTTTATCCAAAATTAGGGTTTGATGGTCGTATGCTAAAATCCATTTCCATACCTTTGAAAGATGGAGGCAAGGTGGTTGGCTTAATGTGCATTAATTTTGATGCTACCTCCTTTCATCAGATGAAACATCTTGCAGATTTATTTTTAGAAGGATCCCAGAATGACCAACCTGTCTCCTTATTTAAAAACGATTGGCATGAGCGAATTCACCATGTGATTAATGACTATTTAAGCCAAAAACACTGGCACTTAGCCCATTTAACGACTCGTCAAAAACAGGAGATGGTCAGACTGCTATACGATCAAGGAGCTTTTCAAGAAAGGAATGCGGTGGATTATATTGCTAAAATTCTTAGCATGGGAAGAGCAACAATATTTAATTATTTAAGAAAATGGAGAAATAAATAATAATGAACGTTTTTAAGTTGGAGGAATATTTAGGAAAATATGAATTCTCAGCGCCTTATCTGCTATGTTGTTCCGATGCGGAGTCCTGGAATTTAAATGAATTATTGACATTGGCTGATGATAATGAGCAGACGTTGTGGAATCAATTATCGTTGGGATACACTGAAGTGAAAGGCTCTCCCGTTTTAAGAAGGACTATTATTGATCAGCATTACTCAGGTTTTAATGAAGATCAGGTTCTTTGTTTTGCTGGTGCTGAAGAGGGTATATTCTGTGCCCTTTACGCCCTTTTAGAACCTGAGGATCATGTCATAGTTTTAACGCCTTGCTATCAATCTCTCCTGGAGCTCCCAAAAGTAAGAGGGTGCTCCGTTACACCTGTTTCTTTAAAGGAAACTAAGGGGTGGCAAATTGATTTAGAAGAGATTAAGAAGGCGATCACACCTAACACTAAATGGCTGGTCATGAATTTTCCCCATAATCCGACTGGACAAATTATTACCCAAGAGGAACTTAAGGCCCTGGTACGGCTCCTCGACCATCATGGCATCTGGCTTTTTAGTGATGAGGTTTATCGATTGCTTGGTTCTGCTCAATGGTCAGATCCTGCAGCACTAGCTTATCATCGTGCTCTGTCCTTGGGGGTTATGAGTAAAGCTTATGGCCTTGCAGGGTTAAGGGTTGGGTGGCTTGCATGCCAGGATCGTGATGTTTTGAAAAAGATAGAGAAAACGAAGCATTATACGTCTATATGCAACAGTGCTCCTTCAGAGATACTCAGTTTAATCGCTCTTAGATGCCAAAACATTCTTCTGGAACGAAATAACACTATTGTGAAGCAAAATCTTACCCTTTTGGATCAGTTTTTTAACACCTACAAGGATTTGTTCTCTTGGGTGCGCCCTCAAGGTGGATGTGTAGGGTTTGTAAGGTATCATGGTCCAGGATCTGTGGATGAATTCTGCCAAAGCCTTCTTGCAAAGACAGGCGTCCTCTTATTGCCAGGAAGTGTTTATGATGTGGGTTCTCCTCATTTTCGTATAGGCTTTGGCCGGAAAAACATGGCTGAAGCTCTCATAAACCTAGAGCGATACATATGTGATTAGACAGAAAAGGTTGAAGTTCATTTTTAATAATATCACCAAGAATAATCCAGAATAACATCTTATCTTACAAATGAAGATGCAACGCTGGATTATTAAAGTTATTTATCTAACCCATTTGATTGAGCTTGGTGTATATTTAAAAAAAATTACTTCATGCTAGCTCCCGGTCCAATTTCCTTGACAAGAAACTGCATGAATCTTAAAAACAATTTTATGACTATTACTATGACACTTACGATCTACGCTATTTACACTGCCGGTGCCGCCGCTTAAGCGCGGCTTACATTCTTTCACTCCCTTTCTCAAAATTCGTAAAAAATAAATAAATCTTCAAGGTGTGCTATGCTTAACCGGTTGTTTAAAAGTTTACCCTTTCAGCTCTTTTTTTGTATTTTGGCAGCGTTTCTATTCGGCGATTATCTTTCTGTCGATCAAGTTCGTAGTCTTTTGACCATTAGCTGTATGTTAAAAGAGATTCTAATGGCAATTTTGCCAGTTATTATATTTAGCTACATAGCAGCAGCTATCTTATCCTTAGATCAAAAGGCTCCCGCCCTTATTCTTAGTGTGGTCATTCTTGTGATCATTTCCAATGCTTTGGCGGCATTTGTCTCTTATGGTGTTGGAATTTCTATTCTTCCCTATATTACATTGAATGAAGGAGCAGGATTGACCCTTAATGCTCCTGAAATCACACCTTATTGGTCTCTTGGAATCCCTCAACTGTTCTCCCCGGATCGAGCCATGATTTTTGGCGTGCTCTTTGGATTATTTTTTACCTTCATTAGAAACCCGCTGGTTAATCGACTAACAGATAGCCTCCAACAAGGTGTTACATCCTTTCTTGAGAGAGCCTTCGTTCCCTTGTTACCTTTGTATGTGTTAGGATTTGTGATCAAAATGCAGCATGAAGGGAGTCTCCAAGTTCTTTTGAAAAATTATGGCCAAGTTTTTGGATTGGTCTGTGTGGTTCTCTTTGCCTATATTGTCTTCATGTATTTATGGGCTAGCCGTTTTCAAAAAGATCATTTTATCCATGCGATTAAGCAGATGATGCCGGCAGGATTGACTGGATTTTCAACAATCTCGAGCGCGGTAACCATGCCCGTAACTCTGGCTGCGACTGAGAAAAACATTGGGAACGCCCAATTTGCTCATCTTGCTATTCCAGCCACGGTTAATATTCATATGATCGGACATGGCTTAAGCATACCCATCCTGAGTCTTTCGGTCTTAATGTTGTCAGGATATCCGTTACCGGATTTGGCAAGTTTTTCTGTCTTTGTAGTCTTTTATTGTCTAGCTAAGTTTTCCGCCACAGCCATACCTGGGGGTGGGATTATTGTAATTGTGCCCATCTTGCAAAATCAATTGGGTTTTACCCCTGAGATGGCTAGTTTAATGATTATGTTGGATGTTTTGCAAGATCCCATATTAACAGGTGCCAATGTGATGGGGAACGGAGCTTTTGCGATGTTATGTTATCGGGTATGTCAGCGTCTAAAGCTGGTAGAAACAAATAGGACTAATTAGGAAAATGGGTATAAACGCCACCCAATTGCGGGTGGCGGATCAGCTTGTTGAAACTTTTGGGCAGATTTATGCTTCCTCGTCAATAAAGTTTGCTTCAAAATCACTAAGAAGCAAATGTTTGGCCAGATTGTTCTTCGTCCGAATCACCAAATCTCACTTCACCTTCGCTATCCGAATCACTAAACCATTCTTCACCTTCGCTATCCGTATCGCCAAATCTCACTTCACCTTCGCTATCGGTCTCTTCAGAGTCACTGGAAGAAACAGATGATTGACCGGATTGATCCTGGTTACCGTTATTCGGGAAATTTTCGGAAATAAGGTTTACTATCCCTGGAGTGCCCTCACTCTGAGTTGTAACTAAGTCCATAATTGCAAGCATAAGATCTAAGGTGGATATACGCATGGGTTGGGCTATTGGTGCTGTGCGATAGCCATTTTCTTGAAGCCATGTTTGCATGGTTTGGGGAAGTCTTGTAAAGGAGCAATTATGATTAGCATATTGGGTAAATAAATCCTTGATTTGTGAAGAAGCGGTGTTTTCCGCATCACGGACATCATTCCATAATCTCACGGAAGATAATTTATAGCATGTACACTTTTGGCAAGCACAGTCTGCGGTTTCAGAACTCTTCATGGCTTGAAATGCAAAGTTCTTAATGGGATCTTTGGCAATAAGCTCGTTAATAGCAGAATCCTCAGATTGATATGTGGTAGGTAATGCGGTTTGAGCTGTAGACTTAGGTTCTTGAGGAGCGTCATTATCCATAGCCATAGTAGATTGATTAAGAAACAAACCAATCGCTAGCACGATATATAGATTTTTTAAAGAATTAAACATTATAAATTACTTTCTAAAAACATTAACGAATTATCTGTAATAAATTCATTTTAAATCGTCAATAATTTAAAGAATTCAAAATATATATAATACAATAAACATCGGATATTGAAAGCTTGTAAGTATATATGAAGAAGCATAGCCTATAAAATCATGATGATTGAAATTAAATTGTTGTTTTATATCGCAGCTATAATATAAGTATCTAAAATCAATATAAATAAACAATATATCAATCATAATGATAAATATAAATAATCGATTTTTACAGTATGCTTTGTTTCTCAAATTAACTTTGGGATTCCATGAAGGGTTTGCAACAGAAGATAGCTCAACGCCCCCAACCCAAGTGATACACTTTAGCACGTCTTCCTCTACTTCATCAACAGAGAAAGATCCCTATCAATGGCTGGAAGATCCCTCATGGACGATTTTAAGGCCTAATGTTTACAGTCAAGATATTAGGCTTGCCATTGATGATGAAAATGAGAGAAGAGATAAATATTTTAAACCTTTTAAAAAGGTGAAAAAGAAAATTTCTAAATTACTTGAGGGCCTAGAACTGAGGGAGGAAGATACACCTGTCAAAGTCAAAGACCTTTATTTTACCTCCGAGGAAAGTGAAGAGACAGGGTATAAAACCATATATGTATCAAAAGAACCTTATCCTAAGAAGAAAGATAAACAGCTCGTCTTAAAGTTGGAGGAATTAACACCCTATCCCAAAGATTTGTTCGTAGAAGATAAATTTATAGTCAGTCCTGATGGTCGATATCTTATCTATAGTTTTGATCTTATGGGTCTCGGTATGAATTGCCTTGGGTTTTATGATCTTCAAGAAAAACGTCATGGTGAAAAACTTTACCTTGCCGGTGGATTAGATGAAGTGATTTGGCCCCAAGATCCAAGTCAAGGTTTCTATTATACAAATTTTTCTTGCACAACTCTTAATTGGCATGCTTATGGCCAAGAGCAAAAAGCCGACAGAACTATATATCATGATCCAGAAAAATTTCTAGGTCTGTCAAATACGAGTGATGGTCAACATACAGTGCTTAGCGCATCAACCCATCAAACAGATGAAATTTACATAGTACTGTCTGACAAGCTCTTAAAGCTCGTAGATCGCGGAGAGTCTTTAAGAGTTGCAGGCATAGATGGTTATGGCAATACCATTTATGCGGCTCTCATTAATGAAAAAAGTCAAGGAATCCTTCGCAGATTTGTGGTTCAAGCGGGAACCATTGGGGAGACAAAAGATATCATTGAGCCTAACTCTAGGTTCATTTTTGAATCTCTTAAAACATTTGATCAAGGAATTGTCTTAGTTACAAAGCGTCCAGAAGGGGACAGCATTTACCTCTTAAATCATAACGGGGACCAATTAAAACGGTTTATGATACCCCAACTTTTAAACAAGCAGATTAAGTTACAAGGATGTCAAGAGTTTGATAGTGATCTCATTGGCATCTATTATTCGTCTTTGATAGATAGGGAACGAGCGGCTTATCTGCCAATGGATGCCTCAAGTCAGGAAACAAAATTAATTTTTCCTGAAACAATCCATCCAAAATACATTCCTTATGATTATCAACAGAAAATTCTTTATGCCAGTGCCCAGGATGGGACAAGAATCCCCATTACTATGGCTTATAAAAAAACAATATTATCCCCTAGAGGGGATAATATTCTGATTCTGTCAGCTTACGGCGCTTATGGTGAGAGGGAAGAATTCTCTGTAGATGAATCCTCCATTGCTCTTATGAATGCCGGGGTTATACTGGCCCATGCGCACGTTCGAGGGGGAGGGGATTATGGTCCTCAATGGCATGCTCAAGGAAGGCTTTTGCAGAAAAAAATTCTTTTACGGACTTTCTTAGCGCTGCTGATTTTCTTCTTGAGCGCAAATTAGTAAAACAAGAAAACTTTGTTGTCGAAGGAGGAAGTGCAGGGGGTCTTATTATGGGGTATATTGCCAATAATGCACCTTCAAAGTTCAGAGCTATTTTAATGTCTTTGCCTTTTCTTCATGTTTACAGAGATAGCCAAAAACCTCAGTTGCTTCTCACCTCCCATGAGAAATGTGAATGGGGTGATGTGGCAAATCAAGATGAAGCAGCCTACATAAAGTCCTATTGTCCTTATGAGAACATTCGTAAACAAGATTATCCAGCAATGCTCATCCATCACGGGTTATATGATAATCATGTTCCTTACTGGAACACTTTAAAATATGTAAAAAAACTTAGGGATCATCATACTGGATCTAATCCCATTATCTTAAGTTACTTAAATCTAGGACATGCATGTGATATCACTGCTGAGGTAGAAAAACTTGTATTTTTGAAAAGCATTTTTGGGGATAAATTAAACTTTAAAATTCCTTAACTTTTTTGGCTGGGGGTGATGGGGAGAATATTCTTGCCCTCCATTCCCCTAAATCAACCATCTGGTTTTAATCAATTTGAATGTTTTTATCTATTTTAACAGAAGGGATCTAACCCTTAGGTATTGAATAGACATCAAGCCTATCCCACCTATACTTCATAGAAAGCCTGTTTTTTGAGATTAATCTTGATTCTGAAGATTGTTCTACCTTAAAACCGTATCATTGCTTAACAAGGAATCCATTTGCCATGCATCAGAATTCTTCCCTTGCTCAAAGTCGACGTACGTTTGCAATCATCTCTCACCCTGATGCTGGTAAAACCACTTTAACAGAAAAGCTTTTGTTAGAAGGCGGGGCGATTCATATTGCTGGTGAAGTGAAAGCGCGAGGAGCGCAACGGCAATCCCATTCAGACTGGATTGATATGGAAAAGAAGCGAGGCATTTCTATTGCTTCCTCAGTGATGACCTTTGAATATAACCAAGTTACCTTTAACCTTCTCGACACACCAGGACACCAAGATTTTAGTGAGGACACATATCGCACCTTAACGGCCGTAGATTCCGCCATTATGGTGTTGGATGCAGCTAAAGGTATCGAAAGCCAAACCCTAAAGCTTTTTGAGGTATGTCGCCTGCGCAATATTCCTATGGTTACCTTTGTCAATAAATTGGATCGTGAGGCAAGGGATCCTTTTGAAATTCTGGAAGAAATCGAAAAGAAATTGGCCTTAGATGTTTGTCCTATTAATTGGCCGGTTGGCATGGGGCGCAATTTTAAAGGATGTTACCATATATTTAATCGTACTTTCAGTCCTTTTAAACCTGGCTCAGAGGATAAAGAGGTGCTTCAGGTTTCAGGTGCCCATGATGATCAATTGTTAGCTTATATTTCCCAAGAGGAACGTCAAAACCTCATGGAACAATTAGCTCTTTTGGAAGCGGCCGGATGTCCTTTTGATTTAGAGAGTTATCTTGAGGGGCACTTAACACCCATTTATTTTGGGAGTGCTCTACGAAACTATGGGGTTTTGGAACTGCTAAACGGTTTACATGACTATGCACCAGGACCTGGTCTTCAGAAAACCAACTTAAGGGAGGTAAAACCAGAAGAAAAGAAGATCACCGGTTTTGTCTTTAAGATTCAAGCCAATATGGACCCAAATCATCGCGATCGGGTGGCCTTTGTCCGTGTTTGCTCAGGGATCTTTAACCGCGGAATGAAACTAAAACATGTCCGCAGTGGTAAATTTATTGCGGTTCACAATCCCGTATTCTTTTTAGCGCGCGAACGGTCCCTCACGGAACAAGCCTTTCCAGGTGACATTATTGGTATTCCCAACCATGGAACTTTGCGTATTGGTGATACATTAACAGAAGGCGAAGATCTCCACTTTCAAGGAATCCCCAGCTTTGCGCCAGAAATTCTGCGCCAAGTGCGTGTGGATGATCCCATGCGAGTTAAGCAACTCCGTAAAGCCTTAGAAGATTTGTCAGAAGAAGGGGTTTCTCAACTCTTTAAACCTTTGATGGGATCCAATTGGCTCGTGGGTGTGGTTGGCCAATTGCAATTCGAGGTATTGGCGTCCCGCATTGAATCCGAGTACCGCATCCAAGTCAGTTTTGAAGCCAGTCAATATGAAACAGCTCGCTGGGTGGTTAGCGAAGATCCAGCTAAGATGAAAGAGTTTATGGAGCGTCATCGCTCCCAAATGGCGGAAGATCAATATGGTCGTCCTGTTTATCTAGCTCGGAGCTTTTGGGACTTAAAGAACACCGAGGAAAATTGGAAAGCGATCCAGTTTTTCAAAGTGAGAGAACAAGCCACATAGGTTTCTACAGGAAAAATTCTAATCCTTTAAGGTAACACTTCGTCAAAGTATGATTGAGCGACTTTTAAAGCGCTCAGAGGATTATATGGCATGGCCATACGCCTCTTCCTCGAGCAGAGATAATTTTTTACTAACCCTTGAATTTTATTTTATAAATTATATTTCGTAATTGGTGATTGAGATTTTTTGCTGATCTTGTCTTGTCAATACGAATAAAAAGCATCCCTTACCTGACCTTTGCACGTCTTTGATGGTTGACCTTTAGTCTAGTTGTTAGAACTTTTGATGACGGGAGGAAGGATCATGGATATTTATATGTATCTAAGAAAGGAGCACAAAAAGGTTGATGCCCTTTTTAAAAAAGTTCTTGCCCAAAATGATCCCATTCAACGGAGGAAAATCTATGGCGAGATCAAAGATGAACTGGAAGTCCATGCGGCTGGAGAAAAGTCCATATTTTATAAAGCTCTAGGCAAGAATTCCATGGGCAGCGAACAGCTAGATCATGAAGAAATGGAACACGAGCATATTAAAGAACTTTTACGTAAATTGGATCATATGGATACGCAAAGCCCTGAGTGGCTAGAAGAATTTAAAAATCTGGCTCAATGTGTGACAGAGCATATTCAAGAGGAAGAAAGAGACGTTTTCAAATTTGCCCACACAGTTTTATCCAAGGAAAAGGAAAAAGAGTTGGTCAAAGAAATGGAGTCCTTTAAGAACAGATTTAAGAACAAAGGGTTGCCTTGGCAAGGGTCTAATTCTTAGACCCTTTTAAAGATCAGGCTGGTATTAATACCGCCAAAGGCATAATTATTGCTCATGATATATTCTGTCTCTAAAGGTAGATTATCGCCCTTTATGTAATTTAGAGGGGCGCATCTTTCATCAACGGTGTGCAGGTTAGCCGTGGGAGCAAACCATCCCTCGCGCATCATTTCAATGCCAAGCCAGGCTTCTAAAGCCCCACAAGCCCCTAATGTGTGGCCAAAGTAACTTTTTAAAGAATGAATGGGTTTTTGATCTCCAAAGACTGCATGGGTGGCCATGGATTCAATAATATCTCCATACTCGGTGGCAGTCCCATGACCGTTAATAAAACCAATTTGATCAGGGCTAAGATCAGCATCTTGTAAGGATAAACGCATAACTTGTTCGATGGTATCCGCAGACGGTTGGGTAATATGGTTGCCATCCAAATTAGTAGCAAAACCTACCAGTTCCGCATAAATGGGTGCACCGCGTGCCACCGCATGTTCATATTCTTCTAAAACAAGGGATGTGGCACCCTCACCAATGACCAGACCATCTCGGTTGGCATCGTAAGGGCGAGGGCTCAACTCAGGATTATTGCATGTACTGGTAGCATAAAGAACATCAAAAACAGAGGTCATGGAAGGACATAGCTCCTCAGCTCCCCCAGCAATGACCACATCTTGCATTCCATAACGAATGGCCTCATAGGCATAACCGATTGCTAAACTGCCTGAAGTACAGGCCGTGGATGTAGGGATAATTCTGCCCTTAATTTGGAAAAACAAGCCGGTATTGACAGCGGCCGTGTGCCCCATCATTCGTATGTAACTGGTGGAAGTAAGCTTTTGCAAACTTTTATGAAATAGTAAGTCTGCAAATTCATACATGGGAGCGGTGCTGCCAAAACTTGATCCATAAGCGATTCCGGCGCGGCCTGATTGCAGAAAGGGATCGTCTAAAAGACCAGCATCCAAGAGAGCTTGTTCGGTGGCGTAAACGGAATAAAGGGAAATGGTCCCCATGGTTCTTGTCTTTTTACGCGACCATCTTCCTTCTAAAGAAAGTCCTTCGATCGGGGCAGCCATTTTAGTATTTAAGCCTTGAAAATCATTCCATTCCGTCATGATCCGTGTGGCGGTTTTTCGTTTTAATAAGTTTTCCTTAATCTCTGCCCAGGAATGACCGAGAGCTGTAACACCACCCATTCCGGTTACGACAACTCGACGCATTAGACTAACCCTCCATTCACGGAGATAACTTGGCGTGTAATATAACCCGCATCTTCTGAGAGCAGGAAAACGGCGGTAGCAGCCACCTCTTTAGGGTGTCCCATGCGCTTCATCGGGATCATCGCCATGAGGTGATCTAAGGGAAGATCTTGAACCATTTGGGTTTCAATAACACCAGGGGCAATGCAATTGACAGTGATGGACCGGCTCGCCAGCTCTATGGCTAAAGCCTTGGTAGCACCTATAATTCCTGCTTTGGCAGCGCTATAATTGACTTGTCCGCGATTGCCCCCAATGCCGGAGACTGAAGAAAGGGTGATGATTCGCCCAGGTTGGCGCGTTCTGATCATAGGCATGATGACTGGTTTAAGCACATTGTAAAACCCATCCAAATTGGTGTGAATGACTTGATCCCAGTCTGGGTCTTCTAGGGCAGGAAAAGCATTATCTCGGGTAATCCCAGCATTTAAGATGACGCCGTAATAGGCGCCATGTTCGCTTATATCTGCCTCAAGAATGTTCTGACAGGCGGTGCGATTGGCGATATCAAAGCTGATGAGTCGACCTTGAACACCGTAACTTTCCACAGTCTTAAGGGTATGGTCAGCCCCCTGTTGGTCAGAATTATAGTGAATGACGATGTTGTATCCTGCTTTTGCGGCCTCTACAGCAATAGCTTGACCAATTCCTTTACTGGCACCGGTAACGAGAACTGTCTTATTTAAGTATTCCATTTTATTATTTCTCTCCTTCGGGCTGGAAAACATTGAGGCTTGCTGCTGCAGCTTGTTTTCCATCAATCTCGATCCAACATTCGAAAGAAGCCATCTCCCCATCACTGTATTTGGATCGACCAAAAATGTTCAAGACTTCCCCCTCTTTGAAGTGAGTTTTATGGAGGGTCAGTTTGCGAGTGCCCAGCAGGAAACCAATTCGGGGAGGATAATTGTATTTGCGCAATAAAATACCATTCCAGGCAGCAATGGCTTGAGCCATATATTCAAGGGCAACATACGCAGGGACTTCTCCTTTCTCAAAGAAAGGAATCCCAGGGCGGATGGTGACCTCTACATGGATGAAGTCATCTTGAAACTCAAGAACTCGATCCACAAGAATCATGGGCTCTTTATGGGGCAAGAGTTCGCTAATAGGTAAATTATTAATCTCAACCATGGCTTCGTTTCCTAAGAATGATGCTTACGTTGCTGCCGCCAAAGGCAAAGGAATTGCTCATCAATGCAAATCCTTTGGAATGGCCATAAGCGCGCTCGCCTCTCTTGGTCAACGTAAGAGGAGCAAGATCAGTATCGACCTCTCCATCCCATATATGGGGAGGCAAGGGAATGGAACCAAGGTCTTCATGAAATAAAGAAAGCCATAAAAAGGCAGCTTCAATAGCCCCTGATGCTCCAAGGGTATGACCTGTCAGGGCTTTGGTTGAGCTACAGGGCACCCGGTCTTTGAATATTCGATACACGCAATGACTTTCAATGGAGTCATTGAGTTCAGTGCCTGTTCCATGAAGATTAATATAGGTAATATCTTCAGGTTTTAGATTGGCAGCTTTGAGGGCTTCACGGATCGCCGCTTCTGCCCCTTCCCCTTGAGGCGCTGGTGAGCTAATGTGATAAGCATCAGAGCTTTCACCCCCGCCGGCAAATTCGATGGGTGATGGATCTTTGGAAAGAAGAAAGACAGCTGCACCTTCACCAATCGTAATCCCTGAACGATGCTTGCTTAATGGATTACAAATGGTCTTTGAAATAAGCTCAAGAGAATCAAAACCATTCAAAGTGAGCTGACACAAAGAATCCACACCTCCTACAATAACAGCATCGCAGATACCGGCATGAATAAGACGTTGGGCCGAGCACAAAGCTTTGCTCCCGGAAGAACAAGCGGTGGAAATGGTATAAGATGGCCCTGACACGCCAAAATAGCGACTGGCAAACAGGGATGGACTGGCTGTTTCTTGAATAGAATAGTGATAGGTCTCAGGCCAAGATCCGGTTTGTTGGCGTTTGGTAAAGGCTTCTTCGCCTTCACTCATGCCTGAAGTGCTTGTGGCCATAATCACACCGATGCGGTGAGAGCCATATTTCTTTTTAGTTGCCTCTACTGTCTTTAAAATTTCTTCCAATGCCAATTGGAGAAGTCGGTTGTTTCTTGAATCCAGATCGTTAAATCCATCGGGAAGAGACAGTAATTCCTGAGAGACAGATCGAATGGGGATTACATTGCCCCCAATGAGTTTATCATAATCGTTACAGGTAAAGTCGTCATTATAGAATAAGGATCGTGCAACAGCCTCTTTCCCAAGGCCGAGGGCACAAACAATCCCCATATCTGGGATGTAAAGAGTATCTTTTATGGTCATGGAGCTGGCACTGTTTGAATATCAAGGGTATACCCGATCAGGGGATTGTGGATGCTTACATCTTGCCATAACGATTCTATCAGATTGCGGCGGCTGATTTTGCGGATTACTCTTTCAGAACTTTGAATAAATCTCTCATCTTTTTCTTCTGACACTATTGCCCCTTCAAGATTGCGTTGAAGCTCTTCTTGGGTTAAGTGGACCAGCAAAAAATCACCTAAAACATTCTCAGGTGCAAGGGTGTCAGGAAGATGCTCTGAGGCTTGCCAGGTAAGGTTATGAGGGGTCCAGGTTAATTGATATAGTCGGCCAACGGCTTCATCAAAAGCTATAAAATCCAGGAGATCCGATGATAAGGTTATGTGAACGGTTAAGGTATGTTCTTGATCTTGGGCCCTAATTTTGACGTTTTGTAAATAAGTTCCCTTTCCCTGCAACGGCCAAATGCCATCTAACTTTAAGAGACAGCCAGGTGCTAAATTTACAGTATGGATCATTTTGGTTTGGGGTTGATTCAGGTCATGCCCTTGGAAAGGAGATGTACATCCCAAAAGAGACAAGCTAAGCATCATTATGCTAAGGAAATTATTTTTCATGAGAAGCTCTGCCTAGAAATAAAGTTGTTACCATGAAGCATAAAAATATGCCGATAAAAACACTGAGCCCAAAACTATAGACAGCTGTGGTTTGACTAAACGCAAGTAATCCAAAGGAAAGGATTGTGGTGACAGCGGCCAATCCATTGCCGAGCAGTAATAATTCTCCTTGGTGCTCCTGACAAGGGGTGCGCCAAAAGAGAAATAACGCATAGTCAATGCCAATGCATAACACCAATAAAAGCCCCATGGCATGAAACAGATTTAAGGACATACTCATGGCTAGAATGCCCAAGGTGGCGCCCAAGGATAGAATGACCGGAGTGACCACATGGCAGGCAGAGTTTACACCTGTCTTCACCGCCAGGAGAATAAATATTCCCCCGAGAACCAAAAGGATGAGCCCACTTACAGCAAGACGATAGGTTTGAAAGAGAAGGGAATATTCTTGGGCTGCATTAATATAGCGGACATCCTCGAATTGAGCAGCAATGGTGTGAAGTAGAGAACCATCACAAGGTTGAGTGATCATTATGCGTCCAACCACAGAACCAGATTCAGAGATATGGATAAGCTCTTTCCATCCCATGGGTAGAATTTTAGGGTCTAAATCTAATAGATGTGCATCTAGCCCTAAGTGATCCATAGAAGTTATCAAGTCTTGACCCAAGTGTTGGTCTAAAGATTTGAGATGAGATTGATAAAAATCCTCGAGATATTTGTAATTTTCCTGTTGACGTTTTTGAGACGGAATTAAAGATGCAAGGCATCGATAGGAAATTTTCAAATCCTCCAGTTTCTCCATGACTTCTTCTTCTCTCTCCAGCACATCTTGGACAGAATTACCCCGGACTGTTAAAAATTTGGATGAGGCATCCAAGTCAATCATCGCCTTAATCTGGTCTTCTTCGAGTTTAAGAGCAGGGTTAAGGGCTTGAAAGCTGCGTACATTATCCTCAAACGACAAGCATAGGAGGCCAAGACCAAAGAGACCCATCAACATTAACGCCAGTATTGAACGACAATGCTTAAGAGTGCCTAAGATCGCAATCTTCTCCAGAAGATCTTGAATATGACGACTTACTGAGGGAATGGGTTTGCTTTCAGGATTGATTACATAAGGCCCCCATAAGCAAACACTGACAAAGGCCGTTAACAACCCAAGACAAGATAAAAGAGCCATCTGCTGGATACCAGGAAAAGGAATAAACAGAAGTAGACCATAACCAGCCGCTGACGAAAGTACACTTAAGGGGAGTGCTGGCATTAATTTCTTAAGGACTTTAAACCCTGCAGAGTTATTTCCTCCACCATTGAGGTGAGGTGTGTAACTGGCACACGTATAATGCAGAGCATAATCCACAGTGATTCCGACGAGAGTACAGCCGATAACAATGGCTAGGATATGAACCGAACCAAATATCACAAGGCAAGCAGCAAAGCCAGTAACAATCGCCGTGGCAATAACCAAGGTTGCAAAGACCAGGGGACGCAAGGATCTAAAAATCACCAGCATCATTAAAATTATCCCTACTGTGGAAATGAAGCCAATAAGAGAGATTTCATGACGTGCTTGGTTTGCTCCTGCTGTGGCATAAAAAATTCCTCCCATCTTCAGAATTTTAATCCCTTGGGCTTGGAGATCATTAAGGAAGGGGATGACGTTTTGAGACAATAGGTCCTGTACATCCATAGAAAAGGCAGATTCTTTTAAAGTTCCCGTATAGACATGCCAGGTTATTCCTGAAGAGAGAATATAGACATCGCCATCTCTATCTATTTGAAAGGGGGACGGGAATTGGTTTCCTTTAACATAATGACTAAAGAAAGAGAAAGGATCCTGTTTTACATTAGCGGGCGTAAATAGACCAACAATTTCAGCTAATGCCGTTTGAAGCAGGTAATCATGGTTTCTGCTAATCAGGTGCTGACGATCTTCTTGTGCTAAGAGTCTTGCTCGATACGGAAACAAATTCTTAAACAGCGTATGGTAACTTTCTGTAAGCGCTTTAACAGAGTTTTCTTTCATAGGCACAGCATGGCTAGCAAGGTGTCTACGAAATTTATGCAGCGCTTGCTTACTCTCTTTGGGATCAGGATGACCGAAAAAAATGAGATTTTGTTGGGTGATTTTGGATTTGTCCATGAGGGTGCGCACCTCAGCAATGGATGCTGAATGACTGGACGGTAACATGGCGAGAATATCAAACTGAATCCGCTCTTCCACGCTAAGACCCCGATAGCTAAAACCAGCCAGAGCAAGAACGATCAGACCCCAGACAAAGGCAGCCAGTTTATGGTGGGATAAGAGCCTCTTAGTCATTGAATACATTCTTTATCTCGGTGGGTAAGGATGTCTCTAGTTGGTGGTGGTCTAAGGAGATTTCATCCCGATCACCATTGGCGCGAAGAACAGTAATATGATGGATAAATTGATCCCCTTCAATGGTAATAGAAGATAAAAATTTGGCCATTCCGCCTTTAGCGGCTAGTCTTACTTTCCATGGCTTATCCCCTTTAAGGGATAGAACATCGACTTGGAATTCATGGATTTCAGAAAAAGCACCGCTTAAGACCTTTGTTAAAATATTAAGGATGAACTGATCCTGGTGTTGACCCTTCATAAGTGGGAGCTTCTTATCTTCTTCCAAGCGAAAAATACCCTTGGGGGAGAGTAAAATTTTATGGACAAAGGGTGTTTTTGTCTGCCATAGAATGCCTTTGTTCTTCCACAAGATAAATTCACCAGTGGATTTGAGAGGTTTAGGCAACCCAGCCAAGGTTTTTTCTTGGGTAAAGTGAGCATGAACGATGCCATCCTGAGCCATAGATTGGCAAATTTGATCGAGGGGTTGAGCAGCAAACACAGATCCGACGCTTAACGTCCACACCAATAAACTAACTTTCATGATAGAGCTCCTAAAACACGATCGATCAACACTTGGGGACATTCCAATTCCATGGACGTATGACCCTCCTTAACAGCCACTTGTATCGTCGTCGCCTTGGTCAAAACCTGACCAGTGGGCTCATCATAGATGCGGTAATCGACGACCAGACGATTTTCATATTCTACTAGCCCTGCTTCCACAAGGATGGCTTGATTTAAAAAGATTGGACGTACATATTTGATGCGCATATCAACAATGGGCCAAACATAGCCAGAGGCTTTCATTTCCTCATAATTGTAATCCAGCTTATCCATTAAAGATGAGCGAGCCACTTCGAAAAATCTGGGGTAATTCCCATGCCACACGACGTTCATGGGGTCCACATCAAAGAAGTGGATTTTGATTTTGGTTTGCGCGGTAATTAAAGCTTTCATACTTCTTCTCCGTACAGGGACCAGGTGCGATGTTGAATGGCATGTACAACTGTTCTAAGGTATCCCTCAAGCGCCGCATCTTCTTGGACAAAGGGAACAAACGATCCTGCTTCTTGAAGAAATTTGGTCACGTTAGAAGGATAATTGATTGGCGCTAAAACTCCTTCTCTTTCTCGTAATCTTAAGGCTTGGAATGTGGCAAACATTTGGGCAGCTGCCACTTGCTCGGTTAATTGTAAAACGCGCAAGGCATCACGAGCGGCAATGGTCCCCATACTGACTTTGTCTTGATTATGACTTTCTGTGGAGCGCGAAAAAACACTGGCGGGCATCGTGTTTTTAAGGGCTTCCGCCGTCCAAGCTGAGGCTCCAATTTGTAAGGCTTTTAAGCCATGATTAATAACTGCTCGTGGTCCTTGAACGCCCGATAAATTTGCGGGTAAACCATTATTAAATTTTGGATCCACAAGGATTGCCATTTGCCGATCAAGGAGATCGGCTAAGTTTGCCACAATGTTTTTGAGACTATCCATAACAAATGCAATATGACCGCCATAGAAGTGGCCCCCATGAAGAATTCTTCCCTCGTGAATAAGGGGATTATCATTGGCTGAATTAATCTCAATCTCAATAATAGATTTAAAGGTGGGAAGCATATCTTCTAATACGCCAATGATATGGGGTGCACACCGTGTCGAATAACGATCCTGCAAACGCCCTTCTGGAAAATATTCTGGTACATTTTCAAGATCCGAGCGAATGCGTGCTGCCACACGTCCTTGACCAGGGTGAGGTTTAGCTGCAAAAAGCTGCTCATCATAATGATGGGGATTCCCTTTAAGTGCAAGGGAAGTTAAGGATGTTAAACGAGTGGTCAATCGACTCAGGTACTCCGCACGACAAAAGGCCTCTACGGCCAGTGCTGTCATAACTGATGTGCCGTTCATGAGGGCTAAAGCTTCTTTAGGTCGTAGTTTATAGGGAGTAATCCCTAACTGCTCATACACTTGTGCAGTTGCTCGTCGTTGGCCTTGATACCAAACTTCTCTTTCACCAACGACAACAGCAGCAATGTAAGATAAAGGTGTGAGATCTCCACTCGCTCCCACGGATCCTTCACTCGGGATGACGGGGAGGATATCTTGATGAAGCAAAGCCTCTAAGCGTTCTAATAATTCTAAAGTGACACCTGAATAACCGCGAGCAAGGCTATTAAGACGGATGGCTAAGACCATGCGTGTTTGAGCCAATGTCAAAGTGTCCCCTAAACCACACCCATGAAATCTGGATAAGTGGAGAGGAAGCTCTTCCACCAGATCTAAGGGAACAGGACGTTCACAATTATCTCCATAACCAGTGGTCACCCCATAGATGCATCCTTCTTGATCCAATAGGGTATGTAGGAATTCTGCTCCTTGATGAATCAGTTGGCGAAAGGCAGCATCCTTAGATAGGTGCAAGGAGGCGTCTCTTCGAGAAATCGCATCAATCTCTTCGATGGAAAGGTGAGAGGACGCATTTATGGTAATAGGTGATCCTAAATTCTGACGCATAACAATTCCTAATTATTTTTGTCGTTATTTATATAGGAAGGCTTTTTCCAAAAGTCGAAGAAATTAAACCATTGATATGGATATTTAATGGCGTACATTTCCAAGTATTGTGCAAATAAACTTATATAATTGTTGATTTGATCTGTTTTATGGCTTCTTTCCAGCACAATTTTTTTAGCCAGTAGGTCAATAAACACTTTGATACTCGTTTTTTCTCTAATGGCTACCGCCATGTATACCGGACACTCCAAAAGGGAGGCTAAAATATAGGGGCCTTGAGCAAAGGGAGCTTCTTTCCCCATAAAAGGTAAAAAGCTGACTCTTCCTTTCTGCCGAATCGGAATGCGATCCCCAGCCATGACCACACACTCGCCTTGAGCAATCCGATCTTTGAGGTAAATCAGGGTATCGGGGCCTATTTCTGTTACTTCAAGAATATTTGTGGTTGTAAGGGGAGTAAAGGCGCGCAGGAGCTGTTGATAGCGCTGGGCATTTTTACTATGTAATAAAACGTGTAGTTGCTTTTGATGATCAAGAGAAGCTGCAGCTCGGCAAAATTCCATATTACCTAAATGGCTGACCAGAAGCATACATCCTTGACCTTTATTCATGATCTCATCAAAGCTGATGGGACCTGCGCATTCCACTTGATCCCACTTCATCTTACCGGTCCAAGCGGCAAATTTATCCAAGGCCATCTCAAAAAAAGCCATAAAGTGTTTAAAAGGTTTGGGTGTTTCTCCCAGATTTCTTAAAAGCAATGCCCGTTTTAAAAAATTTTTGGAAGCCTGCCTTTGGGATTTATTCACAAGGTAATAATAAAAAACAATTGGTGTACCAATAAGAGTACAGAACCTTTTGCCCAGCATAGAGTAGCAAAAAGCCAAGAAAAATAATCCCAACAAGGGAGCTCGTTCTTTCATAGAAGCCCAGTGAATGGCCTGTTCTGGAAGATCAAGGCATTGATAATCAGGACGTTTTTTAACGATGCTAACCAGATGAGCGAGCATCCAGAATACCAATTTGGTATGCATTTTGGTCAAGCGCCAATTGTCTCTCAGCACATCAAAATTCGAAAGGTTGCCCTCAGGATAAGTAACTTTAACCGGGCTCATAATTACAGGTGTTCCAGTCCAAAACAAGCGAACCATGACTTCAGTATCAAAATCCATGCGCCGCCCTGGCCTGAATTCTTCGATGATTCGTATGGTTTCACAAACTGGATAGATCCGAAATCCACACATACTATCTGTGATCCGAAAAGACAGTGTCTCGACCCATACCCACACATGGGTGAACCAACGGCCAATGCGCCTAGAAGTCGGCATACTTTGGTCATAAATGGGTTGACCGCTAATCAAGGCTTGTGGGTTGCGTTTAGACAAAATCATGCACGGTTCAACGGCGTCTAAGGAGTGTTGACCATCAGCATCGATTTGGAAAACATGGGTATACCCATTTTCTTTCGCCCATATCAAGCCTTCATAAATAGCCTTTCCCTTTCCTTCATTCATCTCAAAGGTCAAGAGATGAATGTCAGGATAATTAAGGCTTAACGTCTGGACGGCCTGTTTGGTTTTATGGTTGCTGCCATCATCCACAATCAGAATGTCCAAATTCTCTTGCTTGAGGCGCAAAATCATGGCCTCTAAAGCTAGATAATGGTTATGGGTGGGTATCAGCGCACAAATCTTATACGGCATAGGTAAAACGTCCTGAAGAATAGCAAGTGTCCGCGTTCATGTAACGATAGACAACCAATTGGAGCTCAGGCGAATGCTCCAAAATCAGTTGAACGTCGTGATCCGGCTGCATCAGTTGGCTAAATTTGATTTGACTACCCCCTAAGACGATGCCAGAAAGGTCAAAAAAGTCTTTAGCATAGGCCACGGCCCAATGTAGTTGCACCACACCTGGGACGATGGGGAGTCCTGGAAAGTGACCTTTTAAATATGAAAGGGTTGCGGGAATTCTAAGAACCAATTCTGCGGTTTGTCCACTCTGCGTACTTGAAATGACTTCAGGAAAAATAGAGTTTTTTTGATCAGTTGAATCAGTCATTTCAAATAATTCCTTCATAAGTGCAAGAGGTCTTTTGCCGCGATTATCCACCGGAATAGAGTCCACAAATCTCCATCTTCTCGGCAAAGCAACCTGATCAAGGTAAGGAGCCATGCATTGACGAAGGTGGCGAACTAAATCATTCTTTCCCAAAGCACGCAGTTGGTCTTGACCATGGGAATTTAAGCATGCAACAACCCCAATTTCATTACGATGGGAGGAAGCCAAAAGAATGGCGATAGCTTCTTGAATGTAGTGCGTATCCAGAGCGCGATTCTCAATTTCAGTTAAAGAAACACGTTTTCCTTCAACTTTTACGATGCGATCGGTTCGACCCAATAAATGAAATTGGGCAGGATGAACCAGGGAAATTTGATCTTCCGTTTCAAAAGGTTGATCATCAGGCAAATGAGGGGAGACAATCCGCAAACGTTGGTTCTCACCTTGAGTTATTTCCACATGAGGGAAAGGTGTCCAAGGTTGATGTTCTTGAGTTTGTTCACGGTAAGCAATGCCGCCTGTTTCCGTGCTTCCATATACTTCTATGGGCCAGAAGCCAAAGGATCTTTTCACTTTCTTTGCATGGTTAAAAGCTAAAGGTGCACCGGATGAAAAAATTTTTCCAAAGGGTATGAGTGATTCTTGATTGTAAGGCAGTCGACTTAAGTGGGCTGGGCTTGAGATCAAATAGTCTCGTGAGCAATATCGATTTTCTAAGGTTTCCCAAAAAGCAAAAGTTTCATGAGCGATACGATAGCCGGCACAAGCAGGCCAAAGCAATGAGAAGAGCAGTCCATAAATATGATGATGGGGCACTGTGGAAAAAAACACGGGTTGCTTTATACATTCTCCCCAGAGACTTTCAAGGGTGCTAATCTCATTGTCCAATTGGGAAATTTTTTTACGGACAATTTTAGCTATACCAGTGGTTCCCGATGTATATAAACTGATCGATCCTTGGGCTCCTGCCTTGCAGGAAGGCTCAGATATTTTTGAATGCTCTTCAATGTAAAGTGTGTCCAAAATGAGATCATCGGGCTGAACCAGTTCATTCCTCAAGCCAGATGCATCACAATGGGGGATAAAAATCTCTTTTCCAGCTTGAAGACTAGATAACAAACCAGCCAAAAAGTGTCGGCGATCCAGATTAAAAAGTATGACCCGCTGCGCTGGGACGTGTCTGAGGTGAGCGGCCAGATTCAGACAACAGTCTTGAAAGTGACTGGCTAATTGGTCGTTTGATCCCCATATCCACTGCCATTCTCGATTGGTACGATGGGTCAGGAGCAACTGAAGAGGGAGGTAGGGTACAGTCATCACTATCTTTCAGCTTTCTTTTTGCGTTTATAAACCTGGCGTACCAAATATTCTCCCACTAAGAGGAGACCCATGGAAAGATAAGAAAAGTACCCGTTGTAAAGCATCCAGAGATATCTATCTCCATAAATAACTGTCGCTAGGGATATGAGGCCATTGATGAATGAGAATCCTACCCAAACTTTGGTGACAACTCGAGTGTAATTAACACCATCTTGATCTAACTGTTCATAAAGACGCGCGAATCTTTCAATCATGGATGGAGGAAAAAAAAGCGTATAGGCAAAGATCGCTGCAGCCACAAAGTTTGCTATAACCGGGTATAAAAGAAATAAAATACTCGTAGGATGGGCGTAAAAATACACCACCATAGGGTAAGCTATGGATACCGCCCCAACCAGAATACGAGAGATCTTAGGCCGTTTTTTGATGAACAAGGTCATACACCTTATTAACGACATCACCGACAGTGCGGACTTGTTTAAATTCTGTAGGTGCAATTTTTTGCTGCGCAAGTTCTTGAAGTTTGACAATCAAATCCACAGCATCAATGCTATCCAGGTTTAAATCTTCGTAAAGTTTAGAATCTAAAGAAATATCCGATTGGGGAACTTCAAAATACTCTTCTAAATACGCAGCAATTTTTTCAAAAATTTCATCTTTGGTCATAGAAAGCTCCTTAAGATTGGCTGGTCACAAAATCAGCAAGCGTTTTAACGGAATAGAAGTACTGTTTAATATCGTCGTCTTGAACTTTAATTTTTATGTTAAACCGCTTTTGTAGAGCCATGCCGAGTTCTAGGGCATCGATAGAGTCAAGCCCCAATCCTTCACCAAAAAGGGGACTTTCACTAGCAATGTCGTTCTCTGTGATGTCCTCTAGATTTAAACTGTCGATGATCAACCGTTTAATGGCGTTTTCTAAATCACTCATATCCTAAATACCTATTATAATACTGTTGAATATCCCGCATGAGAGCCCGAACGCGAATGGAGCGTGGAGCTTCACCTAGATAGTTGGAAATTGGAAAAATCTTTCCAACTCTAAGGTCAAAAACTGCCTTTTTTGAGGGAATCTTATACCATTTTTGACCTTTGTTTAAAAACACAGGGTAGCAATCCATTGTTAAGGATTGAATGTCCACACAAGCCTCAAGAGCCAGATTTCCTAAGCCACGGAGAAGCGTAATGGGTTGTCCCGGCTTTGAGCGGGTACCCTCAGGAAAGATAATAATATTCTCGCCCCGCTTGAGTTGGCTTTTGCAATCCTCAAGAAACAGCTCAGGAGCAATATCATTGCGAATATATCCTGCAGCACGGACAATGCCTCCTAATATCGGGTGGGACCAAAGTTCTTTTTTAACAACACATTGAATATTTTGAACATGGGCCATAATGATTACCACATCAATGAGACTTGGATGGTTACAAATGACAAGGCACCCTTTTAAATCATCCAAAGTTTCAATGTTGTGGGCGCTAACTTTGATCAAACCTAAAACTTCAAGAAATTTTAGAAATATCTTAAAGGTATGTCGAATAACGGTTCTTACCCGATTGCGCCTGATTTCTTTGGTTTTGCTAAACATTATAATTACAGGAAAGACAGTCAGACAAATAGCCAGTCCTCCAAAACCAAAAAGGGCAAATCCTAAAATGGTTGCTACTAGGCGCTTGATATATTTCGCCTTTTCAACAAATCCTTTCCAAGAGGAAGGTGCCTCCAGGGATTGATATTTTGGTGTCTCTATCATGGTTCTTAAAAAATCTAATAAATTCATTAATGGGACTAAGGGTTAAGGAGGCTTCTTGGTCATTTTTAAAATCAAGACCAATACTTCCAGAATCCATTAGGGATTGAGATGGCTCACCAATAATGAGTGAGATACATATCTCAGGAACCAAATATTTTTCTGCATAAGGCGGGGGGAGGGGTGCATCATAATATATGAATCCCACACGTCCACCCTTATTCTTTTGCAAGGCATAAGCCTCAATGAGTCCCATCTCGAAGCTTGCCTTTCCTCCCGACAATGCTGTCTGGAGTTGTTTGTTTCCTGTCGCAATGGAAAATAGAGCCCCAATGGCATTATGGACAGATAAACTAAAATCCGTTGGTGATAAGGGTTCCTTTGCCATCAATCCTGAAAGCAAATCTACCATGCGACCGGTATCACCGTGCTGACAGGAAATAATCCATGGAATTTCCTTGCCTTCTAAAAAGTCGAGGTTTTGATAGAGATTTTCCATCACGATCCGACCTAGCTTTGTCAAACGTCGACGCATCATGGCTGGGACGTTGACAGAATTTTCTCTAGGAGAGCTGGGCCAAGAGCCGCTTTCCTGCTCAATGCTCCATTGGCATCTTTCAATAATCATTTTTGGTTATTAATGATATGAGTGCATCGATTAGTGTGGCACTCCTTGTTCGTTCAAAGCATCCACAATTTCTTTTTCTAGTAATTTAATCCACTTATTATACTTTGGATGGATTAAGTCTTCTTTGAGTTTTAGTTTATTAGAATTCACGTGGTGAATAGAGAACTCATGCCTATTATAGGAAATCTCAATGGTTGCTTGGTGTGCACGACGTTTTAAATGACAAACTAATTTTCCATAACCTGCTTGATGACATATCCATCCGCGACGGGCTGCCGTTTGGACAATCGTATTTTTAATGGTTTCTTGGCTCATGTGTTCTACATGGCTGGGCATAGGATGATGATCTACATTGTATATAAGATGACGGGGATGACACCCTGTCAAAATAATAGACGTGCATAATAATACCAATGAAACTACACTTCTTTTCATAGATAATTCCTTTTTTCTTTACTTATACATGTATGATTTTGCGAATTTTGATAATTATTTACTTTTATTTAATAAAAACATTCGACATTAAATAATGATGACTCATATAATACTTATATTGTAAATAGGTATGAAATAAATCTTTTCAAGTTAATATTGTGTATTGTCTATTTTTATTATTTCTCTCGGTGGAGTCACTATTTTGAAATACCTTATAGTCAATATGTGCTCAAATGAAATATACCCAATAATAGGGCAAAAATTTGAAACTTTATGTCCTTGCACGAGGCATTCTGCCAAAAACCAACCTTCTTTTCAAGAGCGTCGAGAGATAACCCACTCTTTAGTTAAGTATTTATTACCGGAAATCTCTGATTTGGAGGTGCATCGTCTTGCTACTGGCCAACCTGTCCTTGTCTCAACTGATCTCTCTAGGCAGCTACCTCATATTAGTATAAGTCACTCTGGCCCTTGGATTGGATGCGTTGTATCTGACCCAGAAGATCCTATCGGCTTAGATTTAGAGGATATGAGCAAGAATCGATCTTACAAACAAATTGCTCTTTATGCGTTTTCTGATCATGAGAACCAATATATTAACAAAACAGGTGTTGAAGGGTTCTATCGACTATGGACGGCTAAAGAAGCCATTGCTAAACTACAAGGTAAAGGCTTGAACACTGTTCTTAATACAGATCTTGATCTACAGTTGGTGGATACTCTATTAGAACATCCTTTTATCGTGCGGATCGGGGATGAAAAATATGAGCTGACTCAAAAACTTATTGATGGGCATGTTATGTGTGCTTTTGCTCGAGTTATCCGTACCTAGGTTTGGTTTACAGACCATTTTAATGAGCTTGACATAGGTTTTACTTATCAATATTGACCTCATCCATCTATGGTGAGATGGATGTTTATATGAATAAAGTCATGGGACTGGTAAGCGATATTTATGTGGATTTTATCCTGGACATTTTTATTTATTGTTTAAAAATAAAAACATGCTATAATAATGAATTTTTATATTCATTATTTTTAGAAGAATTGTTTCTTGGTAATCCTGCTTTAATTGATTACGTATATATGGGAGTAATGCAAAACATCATGAGTTTTTCTGACATCATTGGTCTAATCGGTGCCTTTCTTGTTCTCCTTGCTTACATTCTGATTTATGTCCATAAAATTTCCACCGATGGTTTGTCTTACTGTTTATTAAATTTACTAGGGGGAGTGATGATCTTATTCTCTCTCATATATGAATGGAATACACCTGCTGTTATTATTGAAGTCGCTTGGATCGCGATTAGTTTATATGGATTATCCAACTGGTTAAGAGTCAAATATCGCCTTTAATTAGACAAGCTCTTTTAAAGCGAGAGCTGTGTGAATAGCAATTTCTCTGATAGTCCTTAAATGATTGTAAGCTTGATGGGAATCATCTTGACCTAGTCGATCAGAGTTGATTAATAAGATCACGCACAATTCAACATCAGGGTAATAAAGCATCATACTTTGATACCCTGGAATGTGCCCCAAATGACTAAATTCTAACCCTACATCAGTGTGTGAAATTTGCAGGCCATAACCATAGCCGATGGGACCAAAAACATTATGCTCACTTTGGGAAAAAGGGGTGATCATTAGCTTGTATAGAGGTGGTGGAAGGATTTTACCTTGGTGAAGCTCATGACACCAAAGCGCTAGGTCCTGAGCTGGGGCAATAACCGCACCTGCGGCTCCTCGATTACCGCCTATCTCCGGATTAGCTTCGACGAAACAATCATCTTCACGACAATGGTAACCCTTAATAAGCTCATGATTTTTTTGGCGCAAAAGGTTGATTTTGGCACGATGGGGTGCATAACTATGCCTCATTCCAACTTTTTGAAACAAACGATTGGCTAATTCTGGAAAGGGAAGACCATAAATATTCGCCAAAATATGACCCAGAACAGCATAACTCCAGCTGGCATAATGAAACGTTGTCCCCGGTTTCGACACCAATTCTTGACGACCATCCACGTATCCTGAGAGGTGAGCAAGGAGATTATGAATGGTTGATTGATACTTTGGTAAAGATAAATCATCCACGTCACGATCATTTAGATACTTTGCGGCCACGTCACTCAGGAGAAGTCTTCCTTCATCAACCGCCTGTAAAACCAATGCTGCGGTGATTTGCTTGGTTAAGGAAGCAATCACATAGTTCACTTGTCCTGGTTTGCTAACTCCTTGAATTTCCTGAACCAATTGGATGGGGTGATGAATAAGTGTTTTTCCTCTAACAGAAAAAATAATTTCCCCATTAAATGGCCTTATGCTTGGATTATGCTCTAAATCCTTAAGCTTTTGCTTTAATTTATTTACCAGTAGAAGGTATGAGGTTGGGGACTTCATGTCAGCCTTTGCTATAGAAGTAGGCAAGGTCATAACTATACCAGTCAGGCTTAATAGAACTAGAGGTAAATGTAGTTTTTGGGTGAAATAATTGAATGTCAGCCTCGTCATCCCTAGCAATAAAGGTTATTCATCCCTGATCATTGAACGAATCTTTCTCTAGAAGGCCTACCATATTTACGAGATCAGAACAATGGACTAGGCAGGAATAGAGCTATTATTAGAGTTGAAAGAGTTGGGTACCAAATGGTTTTCTTTCTTTTTTTTCAAAAAGGCGATATTAGTTACAAAATGTTTTCCATTAACCACCATATAATCAATAAGGATCTAGAGTGAAACGAAACTTTTTCATCAGTCTTATAACTCTTATTCTGGTAGGGTGTACCTTAACACCACTTAAAGAAAAACAAGGAAATATTAGCTCTTATCAACCTGGAGTTTCTCATAACCACTCTAGCCAAAGAGTGGTGCTGGTTGGGGGGTGCTTTGATCTTTTGCATCTAGGTCATGTACGCTTTTTATCAGCGGCTAAAGAGCAGGGAGATTATTTAGTTGTAGCTCTCGAGCCTGATTCACGGATCATTAAATATAAAAAGCGTCAGCCAGTTCATAACCAGCAGCAGAGAGCTGAAATTTTAAGCCACTTAAGAATGGTAGACGAAGTCCTACTGCTTCCAGAACTTCATGGATTTTCTGATTATCTAGAATTAGTTAAAACAGTTCATCCGCAAGTGATTGCTGCCACAAAAGGTGACCCCCAGGTGGAAAATAAATCACGCCAAGCTGTAGCTGTGGGAGCTAAAATGGTAGAAGTTGTAGATCGATTGGAGCCATTTTCCTCTACTGCTATTTTGAAAAATCATGGTCTAACCAAGGCTGAAACTACATATACAGATTAAAGATTATGCAGAAGGAAGCAGGCCAGATCTAATTTCATCTGGCTTGGCTGAAAAGTGAAAATCAGAGGTTTGTCTTTTCTGGTGAAATTGCAATTTTATTTTTGATATCCTCAATTTTCATCCTTTGGAACGCTATGGTAATTTTAAGAGCCTCTGTTTTAAGGGAGGTTTGTGTCATTGTTAGACCTGCGATAAGAGTCGCGACCTTATCCTTCTCATCATTGCCACTGTACGTAGTCAGAATGAAGGAAAGAGCTGAGATAGTCCCATAAGGGATGGTAAAGTGAAAGATGGGAGACAGTTTTTGGTCTGAATGTGCCGGAATAACGTGTGAGACTTCTTGTACATGCCTTTCACCTTCATAGATGACAGAACCACTTAACCTTGTTTCGATGTCATAGCAAGTGTTTTCCACCAAGACATCGATTTTATCGTGAGCATGGGATTGAATGTTTAGGGCAAAAAGAAAGATAAGGGGTATAAATTTCCTCATAAAAAGAATCTCCTTTAAAAATTAAATGAACAATAACGGATCTGCTACAATTTTATAGGTTATTTTTTTTATAATAAACAGGACAAACAGGTAACCTTCTGCTCTATGCGAAAAAGGGTTTCACAAAAGCGAAGAATAGAATCAAGATGAATAACCTGTTTTATTTAGAAATTTGATGTTTTACATTTTTCAGTAATAATTAGACTTCAGAGAACCTCAGCCTCTTAAGGGCTGTTTCGTGGAGCATGAGTATGAGAAACTTATTTCTTAGAAGTTTTTTGATAGTATTCCTATGGTGCGTTTGCCAATTTCTGGCCATAGCCCAAGAGGTAACCCTTCCCATGCCCATGGGAGAGTATGGAGTCGGCACTAAAGCTTTTGAACTAAACGATAATGACAGAATGATGCTTCGAGGGACAAAGACCAAACGATGGATGGTCCAAGCTTTCTATCCTACCGATACAAAAAATGAGCAAACCTCCCCCTATATGCCAGGAACATTGGATAATGGCATGATTGGCTCTCATCAAGTCTTGACCTACGGACACCCTCAGGCTGCTATTTCCACCAAGGGTCCTTTTCCAGTTATTATCTTCATTCACGGCCTTGGGGAGATTCGACAACGATATACCATTTTGTGTGAGGAGTTAGCCAGTCAAGGTTATATTGTCTTGAGTTTGGATCAACCATACATGTCGCAATTTACTCAACATTTAGATGGCACAACGATTGTTCCGAGCTTTTACGATATGTGGAAAGTTAAACGGGATAGAGATTATCGCTATCAATATTTTGATGACTCTATGCAGCAATCCATCGCAGATGTGCGTTATATCCTTGATCATATGCAGGGCATTGATCAGGATTTTCTTTCGAGCCAATGGGATGGCCGGACAGTTATCCTTATGGGGCATAGTTTTGGTGGAAATGTGGCTCACACTCTCGGGTTTTCTGACGAGAGAATCAAGGCAGTTGTGGATATTGACTCAAAAATTACGGAGAGAAAAATCTTTGGACGGGCAGGAGTTCCTCCTAATGATCGAGGGATTCCTGTTCTGTTCATTCGAGCAACACGTCAATATCAAGAAGATGTCGGGGATCAATTAAAAAACATTCAAAATGCCCACATCCTAAACTTTGATGTGGAACATAGTGCCTTTCAAGACACGGCTTTTTTGGTTAGAAAAATACCTGGATTGGGCCAGGAGAATACTTTATCTAAATTTTGGACCTGGTTTTGGAAAACTGGACCCATTTTTGAGGCAGTGGATGTGGATCTGAGTGGTCAAAATGTGGTTAACTGGTTTAATGAAATTCGATTAGAAATTGTAAGCTGGCTGGCTTATCGAGTGCCTAAAAAGAAGCATGGTAAGAAAACATAAGCTTGAAATTTATTTTTCTCAATCATCATCTCAAAATTAGACCATGGAATTGGAAGAGGAATGAAAAGAAATTATAGGCTTATGTTAAGCGTTCAAGCCGTTCCATAACCATGGCTTTATATGCTTCCTTATATTCCGTTGATAGGAAGCTCATATTAATTAACGGCAGAGATTCTAAAAGACTTTTTCGGGTTTGATTGAGGGTCTTTTGTAAAACTTTTTCAGGCAAGCCTAAAACCTCCTCCCCAAAATAAGTCACGAGGTCGGATTTTTTTAATTTGTTCTTTTTTCCACGGATAGGCAGAGCAATTTCTTCACTTGCTTGAGGAAGAGCCAAAGTTGTATTGAGCAGATCATAGGCAGGTGAAAGTTCAATTTTTTGGTTGTGGCTAATTAAGGAAAAATTTTTCAAATGCATATCTTCGTTACCCACCAAAAAACAAAACAATACGCGTAAAAACAATTTCTGTTTTTCCACCATGGGAAAGGTGCAATACGTTTGAATAATTTTAGCTACTTGCTCCATGCTGCTATCATATTTGGTTTCTCTAGTTCTTTGGCTAAGCTGAGAAAAATCCTCAATAGGAACTTTATCGCTTAAACCCTTTCGATCAAAACGTTTAATAAAGTAGCTTAAGCTCCCATCCTGACAATAGAGCAGGCCGTGGAGCGGAACTTGAATGCCGCAAAGGGCAGCAAGACGCATGGTCAAATCTTCATTTTGTGGCAATTCCGAAAAATGGTAATGTTGGGGTTTGATAATAAAGGTTCCTCCCTTATCCACAATCGTAAAGCATTTATCTGCTACCAGGAGCTTTGCAGATAATTTTGGTTGTACACCTTGAATGGAAAGCTTTGTGGCCCGAGCCACAGCTTCTTGTCTTTGGGCCTCTGCAGAATACGGAAAAGGATTAAGGTGATTAAGGCGCGGCGATAGTTTATGTAAGCCCTGTAGACTGTAATGATCCCTGGTCTCATCCAAGGGAAGATAGGTGATTAGACATCTCTTCATGGTTTTGGTCCCATTACAGATACCGCCCCTACCATATCGGTTCCCACTTGAAGAAGTTGGCCAAATAAGTCATCTCTATCTAACTTTGCTTGACGTAAAAGCGCCTCTAACTGCATACCTTCTGGCAAAAGTCCATCAAAAAAGGTTGGGAAATGGGGAAAATCATAAGGTTCTTTGCGGACTGGTAACGTTAAAGAGATGGGCGGTCCTTGATAATTGGGCAGATAAATTAAACGATAGTGATGATTCTTTTCTATCTCTTGCAGAGTTGCAGCTAAAACTTTTCCCACATAAACCTGTGCCGACCTCATGGCTAGGATCCCTTCTCTTGGGGGGGTATATCATGGGGTAAATCCCCGGTAAGAGTAAGAGTTAGATTCAAGACTCTTAATACCTTAAGAAGGGTTGAAAGTTCTGTTGTATCAATGCCCGCCTCAATCCGTTGAATGGATGTTCGACTTACACCAGCTAAATCAGCGAGTTCTTGTTGAGATAAGGGAATTCGGCGACGCTGTGCACGTACAATTGTCCCTAAGATGTCCATAGTCTCAACAATCATCTAAAAGCAATACGAAATGATTTATATATGAATCATATCCTACTTTTAACTAAGAATAAAGAGAGAAAATCATGCCTTTAGAACTGAAATCAGCTAAATATGATTTATATATGAATCAAATATCAATTATTACAGGAATGATGGATGTTATATCTCAGAAATATTTTCATTTTGATTGATAAATCAAGCAAATATTTAGCTTATGGAGGAGGATTGGCCAGGCTGGCTTCAGCAATGAGGGAGCGAAGGGAAGTGGCTTGCAGTAAACTAATTCTTTGCCTAAGCTTAACAATGTGTCAGGCAAATCAGTGAAGGATGATACAAATGGTAGAGATTGCTTCAGAGTATGTTCAGATTTCTCATCAAGACGTGCAATTGGAAGTATACTATGCATATCAACCCTCCTCTGCTCCTCAGCCTGCGGTGCTTGTCTTTCCAACCTGGGCAGGAAGGGATAAATTTTGTCGCGAAAAGGCCCATTATTTTGCACAAATGGGGTACGTCGGTGTAGCGCTTGATTTATATGGTCAAGGAAGAGTCGGGAGTTCGCCTGCTGAAAATTCTGCCCTTATGGAACCTTTTGTTCATAACCGAGAATTTCTTAAAGACCGTATTAAAGGAATCATGGATCATCTGACCCATGATTCAAGGATAGATAGCCAAAATATTGTTGGTATCGGGTACTGTTTTGGCGGATTGTGTGTGCTTGATGCGGTTCGCAACAATTTAGGGTTGAAAGGAGCGGTGAGTGTTCATGGATTATTTACACCACCCACATACCCCTTACCAGAGACCTATAAAGCAAAAGTCCTGGCCCTTCATGGTTACAAAGACCCTATGGTTCCCCCCAATGAGATTGAGGCCTTGCAAAAGGAACTGTCTCGCGCAAAGACTGACTTTCAGCTCATGATTTATGGCACAGGCTACCATGCGTTTACCAATCCGGCTGCCCATGATTATAACATGGGAACGGTTTATGATTCCCTTTTGGACCATCGCTCAAAATTTTTGATTAATGATTTTATTAGAGAGATTTTTTTACATTCTTAAGATCATGACCACCTTAAAAATAGGGGATGATGGGATCGACGTATATACTGTTTTTAATCCTATCCCACCCGTTTTAAACGGTTGTCAGTGAGCGTTTGCGAGCCCGTAAAGGGTCAGCTTTATCTTCTGGACAGGGCACAAAGTAGAATAATCCAAAAAGTTGGGCGGAAACGACCACAATCAGGAGCCCAGCAACACCTTCAATACCAAACTTTTCACCTAAGTAAACACAACCATAAGAGGTGCTAACAGCAGCCAATGCTCTGGCCAAGGAATAACTTACGCCCAAAAGTGTGTAGCGGCCAATAACTGGAAAACCACGAGCAAACACCGCTAAACCTAATTCGGAAACACTTAAGGAGGCTAAGAGAGTTTGGATGATGAAGATGGGTAATACGGAAGTTGAATGATGAACAACAACGGGAAGAAAGAAACTAATGATCAAAAACAATGCAGCTGATACTTTCATAATCTTTATAGGGTTATAATAAAGGGACAAATACATAAGGAGGCAATAGACCACAAGGTCAATAATGGTAATCATGAAATTATGCGGGATAATATCTTCGGGTGTGTAGCCAAATTTCGTGGTTAAAAGTCCTCCCATATAAATTAAACAGACAAAGAAAGAAACGGGAGTTAAAAGACCGATGAGTAAGTAGGCAAAAGCATTTCTTTTATGATCTAAAAGCGTTTTGATGATCGATTTTTTATTGAGCGCGTCTGAACGCCTCAAATCTTCAGCAGCTTTAAGAAATTCAGGGGTTTCTTTTAACTTCGTTCGAGCAATCATACCCAGAACAGCTATCCCCGAACCTAGGAAGAAGACATACCGCCATCCATCTTGAGGCCTTAAAAATAATAATGCTGAACAGAAAAATAATGCTAAGAGTTCCCCAATCCCAGCAGCAAAGCCAGACATCCCACCATAGAAATAGGATCTTGGCGGTTTTAAAATCTCAGTCACATAAACCGTAGCCCCAATTATTTCAACCGCTGATGAAATACCTTGAATGGCTCGGCAAACTAGAACAGCTATAGAAGCTTTGATCCCCGCTTGGGCATAAGTCGGCATGCACCCTAGGAAAAACGAGGAGATCGACATAGCCATAGTTGTGATCATAATGTTGGTCTTGCGTCCCCATAAATCGCCTAAAATACCAAAAATGAAAGAACCGATGGGGCGAAGAAGATATCCCATAGAGAAAGAAAAGGCGGCTAAAAGTGCATTGGTGTAAGGATCTGATGTAGGGAAAAAGATGGCATTCAAAACCACCGCAATATGCATATATGTCTTAAAGTCAAAGTATTCTAAAACCGTTCCAATATTAATGAGAAAAAGAGTTTCTCTTTCCTCTTTTGATAAACTTTCGCGGTCACTGCTCACGGAAGACATGGTCAGTTATTCATTCTTTCCTAGTCCTATCGATGATTCTTAGGTTAAGAACTTAAATCACCCACCTGATAGGAGAAAATACCACGAAATTTAACCTCGAAATGTTCATCAGAAGATAAAAAAGGATGATGATTAGATTAGTAAAAAGGGCCATCTTGATAAAATTTAACATTATTACCAAAGTCTACCCTAAATAAATTTTTGCAACACGATCTTCCTAAACGTTTGGGCAATTATAACAACGGGAAGATTTTGAAACATTAAAGAAAGGATGTATCCTTTCTTTAATGAGGTGTCCCAAAGAGGACATAGGTTAACTCGACGTTAGACCAATCTCTTCAAAGTAGTGATGACAAGAACGTCAAATTTGCAGATACTTACTTTTCATTTATATCCAGTGCAAAAGGAATTGCAATAGCCCCCACAAAATTGCTTTGGTCTTCAGTGTTGTAGCAAGAACTATTTGGATCACGGCTTTGAAAGGCATGACCTGTCATATCAATGCTCGAAAGTTTAATGAGATTAAAACCGTTGCTTTCTAAAATCTTTCCTAAATTATAGAGGCTAAAGCGCATGGTTGTGCTTTTTAAAAGTCTAATTTGGCTGAGCTTAAGGCTGAAGATTTCAAACTTTGATCTATTATCATTGATAAAGTTTAGTAAATCTTCCCTAAGCTTCTGGGGCATTTTAAAAAAAACCTCATTAACAAATTCATATTTATTATTACGAAAATGAACGACAACATCACTTTCATATGCCAGAGGATCTACATCTAAATCCTTACATGCAGTTAGGTGTTGCGCAATAGGGATCCTATCATTGGACAGAAAAAAGCTATCAAGCATGAGCGTGTGAGATTCAAAACAGATATCATCTTTACAAGGAATTGTAGGAATTGTGAATCTACCATCATGGACACTCATTGCTATTATGCCGCCTGGTTTTAAAACGGTTTTGATGCGTTCGAAAAAATCGCCATGCTGGCTGGTTTTGAAAAAGTGGAAGAGGTTGCGTGTATAGATAATATCTACACTTCTAGGTTGAAGTTTATTTAAATGCTCAAAGCAATCACCTTTAAGAACTTTAAATTTTTTTTGAAACTTAAATGGAAATGAAGGGAGTAGTAGATTAGTGAATCTTTCTATTTCTTTAGTCTCTATATCATTTACATATACCTTTTTAGCTCCTGCACACCCAAAAAGAATACTCATTTCGCCACCTGCAGCACCTAATTCTAGAACGGTTTTGCCGGGGCACAACTCCATAAGATACTTCATGAATTCAGGGTGAATTGCAAATGAGAGACCATATCTATTTTTCCCATCCTCACTTTGAACAATTCGAGGATTAGATTCATAAACAGTGTTCAACACAAATGAGGCTTTGGGTACTAAGCGAGGATTATGAATGTTTATTATTTTAATTAAATCTTCAAACGTGGATCTCTCTCCAAATTCAAGATCTTTTCGCTGAAAATGGGATATATTAGTCAGAGCTAAGGTATCGTCTTCCTGAACATCCATCGTCCAGGCAGAGGAGAGGCAAAAAGTTCCACACAAAAGAGGTATAAAAATTTTAGTAAATAAACTCATATTCTTCCTTTTTATGATATTAGGTTTGAAATAAAGCTCATATTAAAATACTATTTTAACAAAGCAATAACTTTTTATAATCATTTGATATTATCAAAATCAAATTAGTATTAAAATAAATTCATTTCTTTTTGTAAAATGCTGAATTTATATATAAAAATAAAAATTTAACCAGAAGTGGGAGAGATGAAACTTGTACCTGGGGAAATGGGATGATCAGTTTAAAAATACCCCACCTCATTTTTAAATATTTTCATAAGAGCAAATGAGGTTAAATTTATGCAACACGGACCCTAAAAAGTTATAAGTTGGGAAAGGAAACCCATTTGAAGGTTTCCGATAGAAGAGAGTCGGCTTTTTTCTGGCCAAAATTTACATTAAGAGCTTGTTAGAACCCGATCAAACAAAGTTTCTACATTTTTCAAATAATAATTTTGATCAAATAAAGTTTGTATTTCTTGCTCAGAGAGTTTTTGTTTAATCTCAGAATTCTGTTCAAGAATTTGTTTAAAGTCCGCACGTTGATCCAAAGCTTGATGAGCCAACTGCTGAATGTACTTGTAAGCTTCATCACGGCTCATGCCTTTGTTGACCAAAGCAAGCATGATCCTTTGGGAAGCAAAAACATTGCAAGATTGATCAATATTTCTTTGCATCCTCTCTTTATGAACAACAAGGCCACTGACAATGTTTTTTAAAGTGGTAAGCGCATAGTGGGTCAGGATTGTCCCGGTGGGAGCGATAAATCGTTCCACAGAACTATGGGACATATCTCGCTCATGCCATAACGCCATATTTTCTAAGGCAGGTGTCAAGGTAGAACGGATGGTTCTAGCTATTCCCACCAAATTTTCGCATTTAATAGGATTCCGTTTGTGGGGCATCGCACTGGAGCCTTTTTGGCCTTCTTTAAAAGGTTCTTGCACTTCGCCAACTTCGCTACGCTGAGAGTGGCGAATTTCGGTGGCTAAATCTTCAATGGAAGAGGCAAGAAGAGATAAGGTTGCAAAAACTTTACCATAACGATCTCGAGGGATCACCTGGGTGGCTATGGGTTCCACCTTAAAATTTAATTTTTGGGCAACGTATCCTTCAACTTCAGGGGAAATGTTGACAAAGTTCCCCAAAGCCCCACCAATAGCACAGATGCGTATTCCTTCTTGAGCTTCTTTCAAACTTTGTTGGTGACGTTTAAAGGCTGCATAATGGCGCAAAAGTTTTAGACCAAAACTCATGGGTTCGGCATGCATACCATGAGTACGCCCCATACAAAGGGTGGTCTTATGTTCAAGAGCTCTTTGCTTTAAGGCCTCAAGAAGCGCAGTAAGTTCTTGGTGGATTAAGTCAAGGCTTTGATCCAATTGCACATTAAAGCCGGTGTCTAAAACATTAGAACTGGTAATACCATAGTGAACAGATTTGGCATCTTCACCTAAGTGATCACCAATGGTGGCGAGAAAAGCGAGAAATTCATGGTGAGTTGTTTTCTCATGTTCGCGAATCTTATCAATGGAAAATTCTTTTATTGCCCAATAATGATCCACCACATGGCGGGGTATAATTCCTGCTTTGGCTAAAGCTTCATTAATATAACCTTCAATTTGGTAATAAATTTGAAATCGGGTTTGATCAGACCAAATTTTTGCTGCCTCGGGCAAACCATAACGAGCTAAAGGGTTGACAGGAAAGGAAGCCACATCTTGAGGGGGCAGGACATGAGGCATCATAGGTGAATGATCCTTTGCAAAAACGGTTATCACAAAACTCGTAGAGCACAGCAACAGTTTAAGAATATTTGTACTCATAAAAATTCTCCAGAAAGAAAAAAGGCCACAAAATGTGGCCTGAGTTTAAGCATTAAAGGGATTTTTGAGGACGATCTTTTCACCCCGATCGGGACCCGTGGAAATAATGACTACAGGAATACCTGTATAGTCTTCAATAAACTTAATGTACTGGCGATAGTTCTCGTTGAGCTTATCTTGAGTGGTAATTCCTTTAGTATTGGTCCAGCCTTTGAATTCTTTGTAAATGGGCTCAATCTTTTCCCATGAGGCTGGATCGATTGGCATGTGATCATATTCTTTGCCATCTACTTTGTAGCCCACACAAACTTTAATGGTCTCAAATCCGTCCAAAACATCCCCTTTTGCTAAAGCTAAGGCATGAACACCATTATTAACAATGGCTTGTTTGACTGAAACTAAATCTAACCAACCACAGTCTCTTTTGCGACCAGTAACCGCTCCAAATTCTTGACCAATTTGACGAATTTTCTCGCCTGTTTCATCGTTCAAAATTGTCGGGAAGGGACCGTTGCCCACTCGGGTTGTGTAAGCTTTGACTACACCAAGAACATAGTTATTTTTCAATGCAATCCCCAAGCCATAGCCTGCTGCAGAAGCTGAGGTGTGAGAACTGGTTACATAGGGATAGGTCCCATGACTTATATCAAGCCAAGCGCTTTGGGCTCCTTCCACGAGCATTTTTTTGCCCTCGTTCTGCATCTGATCCAAATCTTTCCAGACAACGGAAACAAAAGGTTCGATTTCTTTAGCATATTGTTGGAGGAAGGCCAGCATATCTTCTTCTTTGACAGGTTCCTTACCATATCCCTTCAGGAGGGCATTATGATGATCCAACATCACCTTAATTTTAGTTTTTAATGATTCAAGATTTTTAGGTTCATCCAACCGTACGAGGTCTCTGGCACGAATAGCACGTCGACCAACCTTATCTTCATAGGCTGGACCAATGCCTTTCTTAGTGGTATTAAGAGCAGCAGCGCCAGATTCCTGCAAGGCTTCCAGGTCTTTATGAATGGGCAGGACCAAAGGAACGTTTTCAGCAATTCTTAGGTTAGCTGGCGTGATTTCTACCCCACTTTCCCGAATTCTGCCTGCCTCTTCAACAAAGAGTTTGGGATCAAGAACCATTCCTGGTCCAATAATATTAACAACACCCTTGGTTAAAATCCCTGATGGTAGAGTGCTCAACTTAAATTTTTTCCCATCAATTACAATAGTATGACCAGCATTGCTGCCCCCATTGTATCGGGCCACAATATCGGCTTCTTGAGCAAGTAAATCTGTAATGGATCCTTTCGATTCATCTCCAAATTGAACGCCTACAATAGTAACCGTCTTTCCAGATTTAGTCTGGGGTTGTTTACTATAACTGTTTGTCGTGGACGCAAAAGTTAATCCGGCACAGGTGGTAGCTAAAGCTAGATATTGTAACCAATCTTTCATAATTAATGATTCCTCATAAAAATCATGTTTATCTATAGGTGTTAGCCTTATCAGGCAACTTACCATTTTTAGTTCAAGTACCATCAATTTTCAAAGATTATATTAATATTTTAATCAAATAGTTTTCTTGAAAAAAAGTGAGGGATTTAGTGTAATTAAAGTATTAACCTTGTGCCCAATTATTCCCGTCAACCAATTCCTACTCTATCTGGTCAAGATAAATAACTTGATCTATAATTCCTTCTAGTATCCTCTATTCTTTCAAGGCAAAATCATGGGCAGACTTTTCTTCCTTCTGGCGGTTCTCACCTCATTAAGTCAAAATATCTATGCTCAAGAGTCAAAAGCGCCCGTGAAGATTCTGCGGATTACGCCTCATGGCGATAATGCCTTTGAAACGGAACAAATTGTTCTCGAATTTGATCAAGATATGGTTCCTTTGGGTAATGCGTCAATTAAATCAGAAGATCTGCCCATCAAAATTACCCCAAATGTAAAATGTGATTGGCGTTGGCTAAATACGCGAACGTTAGCGTGTCAAGTTCATCAAGAAACAAAATTACAGAAAGCAACCCGGTACAAAATAACTGTTGAACCGACCTTAAAATCAGATGGAGGAGCTTCACTCGATAAGCAATATATCCATGAGTTTACCACAACGTTGCCATCTGTATCATATGTCAGTTTCTCAGAGTGGAAATCTCCCACAAAGCCAGTCATTCGCGTCTATTTTAATATTCCGGTCCTTCGCGAGTCTGTGGAAAAAAGTGTTGTCATGGAATCTGTTGGGAGTTCTGGTGAAAACTTTACGTTTTCCGTCTCTAAACCACCTCGAGATGAATTGAGTGAGGGTGAAGAAGATCAGGACGCTAATGCATCCAAAGTCTGGGATTTAGAATCAAGGCAAGAATTAGCCGTTGGTAGCGAATACAGGGTGATGCTTTTACCCGGACTAAAATCTTCTCTCGGGGCAGAAACTAGCCGCAAAAAAGAAGAGGTGAGAAAATTTAAAACCTTCGATACTTTTAAATTTTTAGGGATCTCTTGTAAAGACCTTGAAGACAAGGATATTAGGGTTACGTCTGACCCAGAAAAAAATGAAGTAAAAAAATGTAATCCCTTGGGCCCCATTAGTTTGGTGTTTTCCAGTCCCGTTCCTAATTCTCAAATCGCTAAAAACTTCACCATTACCCCTGATCCCACCGGCGATCAACAGGAACAAAAGTTTTGGGGGGCGCGGGGTGAAGATTATTCTCAACTCAAAAGTTGGGCAGAAGAAGAATATCGCTTCTTCCTTCCCCGTGGACTCAAAGCAGCTTCGGAATATACCATTACCGTTAAACCTGCCCAAAGAGGGTTTTTTGAGCGTCTTAAACGGTACATTCTAAGCTTCTTTAAAGAACAACCAGAAACAGATTTGGAAGATGAGTTTGGTCGCAAACTGCAATCATCCTTCGAAGTAAAGGTGGCTTTAGATCATCGCAAACCCAACTATGAAATTGGGAATAGAATTGCGATTCTTGAGAAGAAGGCCGATAGTGAAGCACCGTTATACGTAAATAATTTAAAATCGGCTCGCTTTACTTACCACGGCTTTAACGCGGCAGGAGTTATTAATCCTACAACCCGTACGTACGATATTCCCTTTGCTCAAGATATTCAATTTGCCATCCCCTTTAATGTTCGGGAGATGTTAAATGGATTATCTGGAGTCCTTTATGGAAGCCTTGTAACAGATCCTCATGTGGATAAGGGAGAAAACAGTGGGATACTTTTTGCCCAAGTCACTCCTTATCAAATTTATGTCAAGGTAGGGCATTTTAATACGACCTTATGGGTAACGGATTTAGCTACAGGTCTTCCCGTTCCTCAAGCAAAAATAACTCTTTATAAAGATAATCTTCACACTTTGGGCCTTCCCAAAGATATTTTAGATATGGGAGAAACCAATGAGATGGGCGTTGCAACTCTCTTAGGTACGGCCGATATTGATCCTAAGAAAAAACTCATCAATGCTTGGGGAGAGAAAGAAGATAAGCTCTTTATTCGTATTGATAAAGATCAGGATCTCGGTATCCTTCCTCTAACCTACGATTTTCTTATCGATACTTGGCGCGTTTCAGGGGATACGGTTTGGGGTTATAATGAGCAAAAGTATCGTCATATGGTGTCTTGGGGAACAACAGCTCAGGGGATTTACCGTGTGGGTGATACCATCCAATATAAAGTATACATCCGTAATCAGAATAATCGCCATTTAACCACACCTCCCCAAGGTAAATATGATTTGGAGCTTCTGGATCCTACAGGCACAGTCATTCACCAAGTAGAAGACATCAACTTAAATGATTTTGGAAGTTATCACGGTGAATATAAACTCCCAAAAAATGCAACTATTGGTTGGTATCACTTTCGAATTAAAGCCTATATGCCCGACATGGCCGAAGACGTTAAGGAAGAGAATAAACCGGAAAAAGAAACAAAGCCTAAACCAACCCTCGAATTCTCACCCATGCGAGTACTGGTCAGTGACTTTACCCCTTCTCCATTTAAGGTAACCACGGATGTCAATGGTACGACCTTTAAGCCCAATCAAGAATTGATGACCCGTGTCTTAGCCAAGATGCATGCAGGAGGGGCCTATACCGAAGCCAAAGCCCAAATAACAGCGGTTTTGGATTCCAAAACGTTCATTTCAAAACATCCAGTGGCCAGCAATTTTACTTTTGGCAAATTCAGTTCTGATCAAAAATCTGTTACCATTTCACAAACCATGGGAACGGTTAATAGCCAAGGCGAGTATGAGACCAAGATTAAAATCCCATCCCTCGATATAGGCTTTGGTAAGTTGACCATTGAAGGTGCGGTTTATGACGATCGCGGCAAGTCTGTAACATCCCGCTCTGTTGTGGACTTTTTCAATGGAGAAACCTTGATTGGGTTGCGCCAAAAAGAGTGGTTATATCAGGCCAACAAACCGGCTGAAATTGAATACGTGATGGTTGATGCCAAAGGAAATCCCATGGCAGGCCAAAAGGGACTTATTACCGTTGAGCGTAAAGATACAACGGCAGCCAAAGTAAAAACCGCAGGCAATGTTTATAAAACCAATGAAAACAACGAATGGGTTGAAGTCGTCAAACAAGAGGTTATCTCAGGATCGGGCGCTGAAATATTTAAGTTTACGCCCAATCAAGCCGGAACTTACCGCATCACGGGACTTGCAAAAGATCAAGCTGGAGCTGAACAATCAACCGAAATTCAAGTGTATGTAACCGGCGAGGAGTTTGTGTTATGGGGAGAGGAAACCGATAACTATTTACCTCTTATCCCTGAGAAAAAGGACTACCAAGTGGGAGAAAAGGTCCGTATTCTCGTTAAAAATCCTATTCCAAAGGCTAAAGCTTGGATCACCATTGAGCGCTTTGGCGTGATTGACAGTTTTGTTCAAGAATTAGATCATAACACGCCCGTTATTGAATTTCCCGTTAAGGAAGATTATTTGCCAAACTTTTATGTGTCCGTGGTTATGATGACCCCACGCTCCGATCACAGTCCGCTAAAAGTTGGCCAATTGGACATGGGTAAACCCATTTGTCGAATTGGGTATACGGCTCTTAACGTCACGGATGCGTATAAAAAAATCGATATAAAAGCTCAAGTAGAAAAGGAAGTTTATAAACCAAGAGAGAAAGTACGCGTTAGCCTCGAGGCTAAAGTCAAGAACCCTAATCCTCGTAAAGAACCCTTGGAACTTGCTGTCGTGGTTCTGGATGAAGCCGTATATGATATGATTTTAGGCGGCCGCGATTATTATGATCCCTATCCAGGCCTTTATAAGCATGAGCAGCTGGATTTGGCCAACTATAGTTTACTTGTCAACCTGGTTGGACGACAAAAATTTGAAAAAAAGGGAGCCAACCCAGGTGGAGATGGCGGAGCCGGGTTGAATATGCGTAATATTTTCAAATTTGTCAGTTATTGGAATCCCTCAATCATAACCGATGATGAGGGAAAAGCCAGTATGGAGTTTGATGCACCAGACAATTTGACCGGTTGGAAAGTATTGGTTCTGGGTGCAACTCCAACAGACCGATTGGGTTTAGGAGAAACAGAATTTAAAGTTAATCGGCCCACTGAAATTCGTCCTGTAATGCCTAACCTGGTGAATGAGGGAGATCAATTTACCGCTAGATTTAGTGTCATGAATCGAACAGATCACTCTAGAACGCTTAAAGTTCATATGGAAGCGCAGGGAAGCGGTGTTGGCACAGATAAACCCTTAATGCATGACGAAACCATTACTTTAGAACCTTATAAAAGGTCCATAATTTCCATGCCTATTAAGACTGTTCCTATTGCGCACGAGGAGGAAGGAAAAATCATCTTCCATGTAACCGCTGGAGATGATCAAGACAAGGATGTAACCGAGCAGGTGATTCCGGTTAAGAAAATACGCGTGATGGATTCTATGGCTGTCAGTGGTTCATTAACCCAAGGCGAGACTGTGTTACCTGTGGCTATTCCCAACGATATTCATACGGATGTTGGGGGATTACAAATCACCTTGTCGCCAAGCTTAATCAGTAATATTAAGGGTGCCTTTGATTACATGAAAACTTACCCTTACTCCTGCTGGGAGCAAAAGTTATCCAAGGCAGTCATGGCTGTTTACTATCAGCACCTAAAAGACTATCTTCCAGAAGAATTCCAATGGTCTGAAAGCAAAAATCTTCCCAGTGAGGTTATTGCAGATTTGCCCCAATTCCAAGCAGGCAATGGAGGCATGGGCTATTTTATTGCTGATGATAAATTTACTGATCCTTACTTGAGTGCCTTTACCGCTCTGGCATTAAATTGGTTGAAGGAAAGTGGCCATGTCGGTAATGAATCTTCCATAGAAAAACTGGATCAGTACTTAGATCATCTGTTGCGATATGACTTTGGCATTACGGAATATACTAATGAATTGATGTCCACCATCCGTGCTATCATTCTCGATGCTTTGTCTTATCGACAAAAAGTTACCTTAGAAGACCTAAACCGTTTGAAGTCTCAATGGTCAAATATGTCTCTGTTTGGAAAAGCCTCCTTTGTTAATGCGGCTTTGCGCACTCCAGGAGGATCAGAGATGGTTGAAGATCTTGTGAAAGATATTCTCTCTCACTTTAATGAATCATCAGGCAAACTCTCGCTTGCACCTGAGTTACCTGAAACATGGACTCGGATTCTTTCTACTCCTTTGCGGGATAGTTGTGCTGTATTAGACACCTTAAGTCATTATGCTGCAACTTCAGATAAAGCCAAACAGCTCATCCATGATAAGCCTGAAAAGTTAGTTCGCTCAATTATTGAATCTCGGAAAGGCAAATTACATTGGTCTAACACCCAAGATAATCTTTTCTGTGCTCGAGCCCTGAACACTTACAGTAAAACTTATGAACACTCTAAACCCAACTTATCGACTACTGTTCTGTGGGCTGACGAGAAAATTGGTCAAGCTGAAGTAAAAGACATAAGAGATCAACCAATCACGATCTCCAAAAAATTTAGTGATCAAGAGCCTGGAGTGACCAAAAACCTTACCGTTCGCAAGGAAGGTTCCGGAATTTTATATTTCACCAACCTTATTAGATATGCATCTAAGACTCAAGGCTCTAAACCAATCAACACGGGCATGGAGATTAAGCGCGATTACAGCGTTCTGAGCAATGATCAGTGGGTTCTTTTAAAAGAAGGTCAAGCTCTTAAAAGAGGGGATGTGGTACGCGTGGATCTGTATTTAATGATTCCAGCTAACCGCAACTTTGTGGTTCTTAATGACCCTGTACCCGGCGGGTTGGAGCCAGTGAATCAAAACTTAGCAACATCTGCGACTTTGTCTAACGTCAACCCCAAACCTGGGGAAGGATCATATTATCATCAAATTAAAGACTGGGTAGAGTATTTTTCGACTCGGTATAGTTTTTACTTTGAAGAAATGCGTCATGATGTTGTTCGTTATTATTCAGATTTCCTCCCACGTGGCAATTATCACTTAAGTTATACAGCTCAAGTGGTAGCTGACGGTGAGTTCACAGCACCTCCAGCCTTTGCTGAGGAAATGTATAATCCAGATATATATGCGCGAGGAGAGGGGAGTAAGCTTAACATACCCCCTACACAATAATGTTAAGCAAGAAGATCATTAATGGGAGCTTAGGCCTGGTCTTAGCTCTTTTTGCTCTTGTAAGTTTTAAAACCTGGATGGACATTCAACCTGTCTATGATCTTTTCGAACAGGCTTTAACAAATCGTGAAAATATCCGTATCCAAGATCGTTTTGGGGAAACGCTTTCTGTCAGTTATCAATATCACTGGAATACTTACGATAATGTCCCTCTTTATGAAATTCCTGCTCTTTTAAAAGAGGCCTTTGTTCTTTCAGAAGATCAAAATTTCTTTAAACATAGAGGAATAGACTGGCGAGCCAAATTATCTGCTATAGGGCAAAATATCAAGGCAAGAAAAGTTGTCCGTGGAGCCAGCACCATTACTGAGCAAGTCATTCATATGCTTTGTCCCAGACCAAGAACTTTATGGTCTAAATGGTTAGAGATGATTGAAGCCTATGTGTTGGAAGCAAAAACAAGTAAATCACAAATTTACGAATTTTATTTAAATCAAATTCCTTACGCTTCCCATCGCCGTGGGGTAGTTCAAGGGGCAAAGCTCTACTTCGATCGAGATTTATCCACCTTATCCATCAAAGAAATGTTGGCCTTGGTCATTATGGTTAAAGCGCCCTCCAGCTATGATCTTTTCAAAGACCCGCTTAAAATTGACCTCAAAATCAAGAATTTAGGGCAAAAACTACAGCAAAAGGGCTTACTTGGGCCAGATGATATCAAGGGTCTTGATTCTCCCTTAAAATTATACTCTACCCAATTACCGGTTAACGCTTCTCATTTTGTCAGCTTTTTAAAAAACCATCATCCAGAAAAATTGTATGCCCATCAGCGACCCATACCTCTTAAAACCACCATAGATGCAAGCCTACAGCGTGATGTACAACATATTTTAGATGGTCGCCTGCGCTCCTTAAAAAAGAGCCGTGTTCATAATGGCGCTGTACTTATTGTCAACCACCAAACCGGCGAGGTCCTAGCCTGGGTTGTAGGAGGAGCGAGCTCTAGACATGATATCCCTGGTAAGGCAATTGATGCTGTTACAGTTAAACGCCAGCCAGGCTCAGTCCTTAAGCCTTTTCTCTACGCAGCCGCCCTGGAAAAAGGCTGGGCAACCACCACAATGATTGATGATTCCCCTCTCTATGAAGGTGTAGGGACAGGTCTACATCATTTTAAAAATTACAGCAATATTTACTACGGGCGTATTACTCTTAGGGAAGCCTTAGCCAATTCCTTAAATATTCCAGCCGTCCGCACTATCAAGTACGTCGGTGTCAAAGAATATCTAAATCTTCTTCACCGCTTAGGCTTTAAAAGTTTAGAAAATACTGCCGATGTCTATGATGGAGGTCTAGCCCTTGGCAATGGGGAAGTCACCTTGCTGGAATTAACACAAGGTTTTGTTTGCTTGGCTAACAAGGGGCAACCTAAACCCCTTCATTTTACCTTGAATGATTATCAAAAAGGACCGGGCAAACAAATATTCTCTAAAGAAGTTGCCTCCCTTATTGGCCATATCCTTTCTGATCCCTGGGCTCGCCGTCTAGAATTTGGGGTCAATAGTGTTATGAATTTTAACCATCAAACAGCCATTAAAACCGGAACCTCCACCGACTATCGAGATGCATGGATTGTAGGTTACAACCATAAATATGTGGTTGGAATCTGGATGGGGAATTTAGATAATCGTGTCATGGATGGGATCACTGGTTCCACTGGCCCCAGTTTAATTTTACGCAGCATATTTTCACGTCTTAATCTCAACGATTCTCCCCAAAGCCTCTATATGAGTCCGGAACTCATTCAACGGGATGTTTGCATTCCCACCAAGGAGGAGCAACACTGTGCTTGGCGAACGGAATATTTTATCCCCAATCGGCCAGAAATTAATGAGAGCACGCTTCAGGACATTAAAATTCTGAAACCGACTCACCATTTACGTATGGCCATTGATCCCCGTATACCAAGAGAACTCCAAAAATTTGCTTTCGAAGCCAATAGGCCAAATCACCAAGGGATGTACCGATGGATCCTAGATGGTAAAGAGATTGCCCAAACAAGGGATCCAAGATTTCTCTGGAGTCTTGAAAAGGGGAAACATCACCTTAAGGTATTGTATTTGGGGGAGGATCAAACCCAAACTGAAAGTGAAGAAATTACCTTTATGGTTCAGGGGTAAAAAATGACCACGCTTCATTTAATTCACGGATTTGTAGGCGTAGGGAAAACAACTTTCGCTAAAAAGTTAGAAGCTGATGATTCCAAGATCCGTTTCACTTGTGATGAATGGATGATTACTTTATTTGGGACAAATCCACCGAAAGCATATTTTGAAATGTATCTAGATAAAATAAAACAGCTCATCTGGAGGGATGCCAAGAAATTCCTTGAGTTAGGTCATGACGTCATCCTTGATTTTGGGTTCTGGAGGAAAATTGAAAGAGATTATTACAGAAAACTTGGCCTAGATATGGGGGTTGAGGTCAAGTTATACAATCTTCAATGTCCAGAAAAGGAGAGGATTAAACGCGTCTTAGCACGCACATCAGCGATGCCACCGGATGCTTTTATTATTGATGAACATGCCTTGCAGGAATTCAAACGTCAGTTTGAGCCCATTGAGGATGAATCTGAGGAGAGCATACTCATTAATACCTTTGATGAGAGAAGGGTAAGCCCACAAACCTAAGGTTGATTTAACGCGCTCTTCCTCATCAACCATCAATTCTAAGCCCAGGTATATTATCCTGGAGTTTCCTTTTGGCATCACTTATGGAATCAAAGGTAATACCAGTGCCCCAAACAATTAAGTGTCGTAAATTTTTAAGGCCTGCTAAAGAAGATAACCCAGCTGGAGTTATTTTTAAATTATTTGTCACATCAAGATGATGAAGATTTCCTACCATAGATAATTTGGCCAGTCCTTCATCACTGATATCAAGATCACGCAAAATAAGTTCCTCAAGGGACTTCATATTAGCAACGATGGTCATACCCTCATCCGTTAGGTTTGTATCAGATAAGTTGAGATAAGTAAGATAAGGCAAATTTACAAGATTGGTTAATTCTGTATCTTTCATTATATTTCTTGATAGGTCCAATCGCTTGAGACCCTTTAGTTTTGTCAGATAAATTAATCCATCATCGGTAATACCTGCTTTAGATAAATTAAGATTATTTAGAAAAGTAAGGGTGGATAAAATCATCAAACCCTTATTACTAATATTTGTCTGAGATACATCTAGATCTACAAGGTTTTGTAGTCCTGTAAGATAGACCAAACCGTCACCATCTATTTTTGTTTTACTCAAATTTAGCTTACGCATATTTGCTAATGACTGAATATGAATTAAACCGCCATTGCCAATTTCATTCTGAGACAAGTTAAGATTTTTAAGGTTAGTCAGTGATGATAGAAAGCTTAAGCCATCATTTGTAATAGCCCCACCTTGTAGTTCAAGGGAAACTAAGTTGATCAATTTAGCCAGGTGAGCAAGACCAAGATCTGAAATTGTATCTCCCTTAACTGTCAAAAAAGTCAGATTTGTCATTTGAGAAAGGACAGCAAGACAATCATCTGTAATGTTTGAACCTAATAACTCGATATGCTTAAGATGAGGTAGTGTGGATATTTTTTTTATCCCTAGATGGGTTACATCAGTCAGCATTAAATTTAGAGATTCAATGCTTAGTAACTTTTTTATGTTTTTCATACCTGCATCAGTTACCTTCACACGGAATAATTTGAGAATCTTAAGTTTTTTCAACTCTCCTAAATGGACTAATCCTACATCAGTAATTTTCGTGCTACTCAAATCAAGCTCTTCAAGATTTGAAAGACCCTTTAGGTAAAACAGAGCATTATCGTTGATGTTCGTGTTGTTTTGTATATTCAAAGAACGCAGATTCGCTATCATTCTTAAAGGTTTTATGTGATCATTTTCCAACCTACAGTTTGACAAGTTAAGTTTGCTAAGATTAGGGATCTGAGCAATATACCCCATCGCTTCCTCATTCAAATTTTCATAGCTGGATAAATCGAGCTCTTTAAGGCGAGTCAATTTTGACAAATGAAAGAATACCCTTTGACTTAGAGCACTCTTAGATATTTTTATAGTCGTTACGCCTGGGAAGATCTGTAAAATCTTAATCAGCACTGAATCTGTTAGTCTATGACCATAAGAACGAAGGTCTAGAGAAACTGGTGCGTTTGATAGGAGTAAATATAGGCGCTTATTCACCTGTCTTAAATCTTTTAAGTTTTCCATTGATCCTTCGTTAATAACGATCTTGATGATTTCATCAATAATCTCTTTGGGTATAGAGGATTGGTCATCATAATGTGTTTGCATCATCCACTCAATACGTGACGCTAACTTTGGTGCCTTAATTTTTTGGGCTAATGTTAAAAGTTTATTTAGATATTCTTCCTCAAGATTATGCTCCAACAAGAGAGCATTGATACGCATGTAAATCTCTGTACGTAAATGAAGAACGGGCTTTCTCTCATAACTCTGAATGTCCGATTCAATGTTTTTTATGATTTGCTGTATCGTTTCATTTTCACTCACAGATTTTTCCATGGCTATTAGTTGGCTTCCAAGGCCTAAAAATAGTCCTAAAAAAATGAAAAGCTTATTCTTCATGGCAAAAACATCTATTTATCCTACTGGGAAAATATAGAGTAAGAGGAATGAATATATCCTTAATATTTTTTAAGAATTGTGTTGGCTGAATTAACCAGATCCTAAGGTTCCTGCGTTACCATAATTTCTGGGGAAGGAAGGAAAAAGGTCTATGGTCACGATTGAACGCACCCTTAAAAGTCGCAATTACCGGCTTTATTTTATGGGCCAAGCCATTTCTTTAACAGGGTCATGGGTTACACGGGTCGCCATCAGTTGGTTGGTTTACAAACTCAGTGAATCAGCTTTTATTCTGGGCCTTGTTAGCTTTTCCGGCCAAATTTTAACCTTCATTCTTGCTGCTCCAGCTGGTGTATACGTCGATCGATTAAATCGTCATCGCCTATTAATCACAACCCAAGTTCTCGCTATGACCCAGTCAGCCCTCCTAACCTACTTTACTTTCCAGAATCAGTTATCCATTACTTTACTGATCCTGCTTAGTGCTTTTCAAGGGTTAATAACAGCTTTTGATACCCCGTGTCGACAAGCATTCCTATTTGACATGATTCATGATCGTCAGGATTTACCTAATGTGATTGCACTCAATTCCACCCTGGTGAATATAGCTCGATTGCTAGGGCCAGCCTTAGCTGGAATTTTAATTACCTACTTTGGTGAAGGGGGATGTTTCCTGATTGATACCTTGAGTTATTTAGCCGTAATTGGCTCACTAATATTAATTAAAATTCCAGAAAAAGAGTCTTTTAAGGCAAAGTCTCCTAATCATATTTTGCAAGATTTGACGGAAGGATACGTATACACTATTCAATCTCATCCCATACGATCTGTTATTATCCTTCTTGCCCTTGTCAGTCTTATGGGAATGCCTTATTTGGTGCTACTGCCGTACATGGTTATAGAACAATTAGGGGGCGGACCGTACGCTTTGGGATATCTGACCGCCTCGTCTGGCTTTGGGGCTTTAACAGCCGCTTTGTATTTAGCTAGTCGCAACACGATTTTAGGACTAGGCCGCTTAATTCAGAGAGCTTCTCTCCTATTCGGTCTGGCGCTCATCGGATTTTCTTTATCCCATTTCCTATGGTTATCGCTTATCCTCATATATATTATTGGACTAGCGATGATGATTCAAATGGGAGCCACAAATACGATATTGCAAACGATTGTAGATGAGGATAAACGTGGTAGAGTCATGAGCTTTTATACCATGGCCTTTATGGGCATGATGCCTTTTGGAAGCCTTTTAAGTGGGATGCTTGCGAGCTATATTGGTGTATCCTATACCTTACTGGCAGGTGGGATTACCTGTTTAGTTGGCTCCTTCTGGTTTTATAATACTTATCCCAAATTCCGAGAACACTTAAGGATCATTTATATCAGGCTTCGTATATTAACCGAATAAGACATTAGTAGGTGAATCAAGACAATGCGTATCACAAAAACGATACACATCCAAGAAGATGAGCTCAGCGAAACCTTTATAAGAGCCACCGGCCCTGGAGGGCAAAATGTCAATAAAGTTTCCAGCGCTGTGCAATTACGATTTGATGTGACCCATTCTAAAAGTTTACCAGAGGATGTCCGCTTGCGGCTTTTTACCGTGGCTCAGCGATATATGACCAAGGATGGAGTCCTTATCATTACGGCTCAACGCTATCGTACTCAACAACAAAATCGTCAAGATGCTCGAAATCGTTTAGCCGAGTTAATACACAAGGCGTTGTGGATTCCTAAAATGCGTATTCCAACCAGACCCACAAAATCATCCAAAGAGCAACGATTGAAGGATAAGCATAAGCACAGCACAGTGAAAATGTTACGTAAAACTGTTAAAGAATTCTAATTGGATTGCTGTTGAGTCATTAAATGTAGGGTAACACCTCTTAAAAAATACCTAAATCTTTTAATAAATTTTTCTTATTTTTATTCAATACTCAATTATATTTCAAATGTAAGTCTCTCGTGATAAGGTACGCTGATCCCTTATATAATTATTATTTTCTATGTAAATTACTTGAGGGCAATTGAATCTGCCTTAGGGACTCTTATATATACCTAGAATCACAGGTATAAGAGGTACTAAGGTGCTTAAATTAACAAAAATAATTCTATTTTTCCTATCATTTCAAACAGTTTCCATTCATGCTAGTGACGGACCCATTGTCTATATGGAAAAAAAGGTTTTTGAAGAAAAAATAAAAAGTAAATTCTCCTGTAATGATTTTGAATGGATCAATCCTGATAATATTTGTAAAAAACCTCCATTGACCTTTGAGTGGGTTAATGAGGGAAGTGCCGCTTTTATAACCCATGATTCGAATCATCTCCCTGGTATTGCTACAACCGGATTGTTGAGTTGTACCGGCGTTACAGCTTTTACTAAAGAAGGATATTTAGCACTCGCTCACATCACTGATCTGACACATCCTAAGAGTGTATGGAGTTTTCTGGAAACCATCGATGTTAATATCCACAAACCGGTTACTCTTATTAGTAAAACACTTAATGAAAATCATCTAATAAAAGTTAAATACTTCATTGAAGCCCGTTATGATGATATTTGTCCCGTTATTAAAACTTTACCTGTCTACAAGAGTAATGAGGCTATATTTACCTGTCTTTCTCCCATAATTTATCAAGATATAATTTCTGATCCAAGTGGGATAAGTTTTAGCATCAACCAGCTGGGAGAACATCAATTTTTCTTCTTAGAGCGAAGCGATGAAAAATACATTAATGGGAGGTTAGATCAGTATACTCCTCCATGTAGGACTTATGAAAAATTATACATTCATAAACTTCCCTATGCTGATGTCGTCACTAGCAAAAAATAGATTTTACTTTTCTATTCTCAAAAGATGGAGTTCAAAGAAGAACTCCACGTTTTCTTAATCGCAAGTGTCCAATGACAAGATCCAACTGGCTTTGAGGTAAGCGAAAGGATCGTTCTTGGGATTCTTCCATCATTTTAGAAAGATCCTTCATTAACGAATCGTCTTGGTGCAAAATTGCAAACTCTGTAGCGGTAAGTTTGCTGGCCAAATAATCGTCAAGAAGGATACGATTCATTTCCTCAACGTTTTCAATAGTCAAATCTACCCTTTTAGGGAATCGACTTTTAAGAGAAGAATGTTCTTGAATACTAAAATCGTTATTAACGGCTGCGATTACAAATAAATGACTAATATCTATGGAACGACGTAAATAAGGACTATAAAACGTCTTGGTCGAAGCCTCAAGAAGAGGGAGTAGTATACCTAGAAGACGTAGATCCACCACAACCTTATCTAACTCATCAAGAAACAAAATACCATTCCTCTGACCTAACTGAACAAGCGTCTGTAACAACAATCCGGGTGTATCTGGTGTTCCAATCAAAGATTCCACTGTACATCCAGCGAGGCAAATGCTGGACATATTCAATTCTGTGTGCTTGCCTAAAGCCTTGACAAGGGAGGTCTTTCCTGATCCTGGTGGAGAAATAAGCAGCAATAATTCTTTATTGGCTGGGTTAGTTCCTAAAGTTGATCGATAGGCATATTCATGGTTAATACAAGATGCAAGAATCATTTCTTGCGCTGTCTTCTGATACAATTTTAAAGAGTTTTTAAGAGCAGTCCAATGAATCCTTGGCTGCACACTCTTGTACGGAATGTTAAGTAGAGTATCAAAATACAAAGTTGTTTTTAAAAAGTTCTCAGGACTGCGGCGCGCCACCAAAAAAAGCTGTTCGGGGTAAAGTAGATCTTGTTGCTCTCCTGGCTGAGGACGATCTAAATAATTAAGGGCAAACTTTTTCTTGGCATAAGCCATCTCATAGACAAGCAAACTGTCATTACTGGGATTCAACAAAGCACCGACAAGGTTTTTTAACCCATAGCTTCCTGTTACAAATGTATACATAGCATTCATAATCATCAGCGAGGTAAAATAGTCGGCATTTAAAACCTTGGCGAAATGAACAGCACCTGCTGCAAGCAATAAGAACGTAGGTAAACTAGCTGCTCCTACAAACTCTTGGAAGATAGCACATAAGTAAAGAGTTCGGCGTCTCTTGAAGAATTCCCTTAAAACTTCTTTCTCTAAAAGTGTTGTATTATCTCTTTCATGCTCAGAGGGAATCGGTATAAAGATGTTATGATTGTTCTGAAGATACGGGAGAGGGGGCAAATCGTTTTCTTTGAACCCCAAAGTGATAAATGTGTCCCTTAACTTGGGATTAGCAAGGAGGGCTTCTTGGTTAAATAAGTAACTTGGTTGATAATACCGTGCGATAGGATCTATTGAAGGATTATCAACCGCAAAAGTTCCGTGACATAAGCTGATAAGACAAAAAATGTGACCTAAAGAGCGTAAAAAAGCGTAAAACATGACCTATAAATCTTTTTTTAGAATTTGAGCAAATTCTGTCGATGAATGGTTGGGGATAAATTCAAAAATCTGATATTCAGCAAGCTGACGATGATAGTAGGGATCTTCATTTAAAATGTTTTGAAGGTCTTCCCGTGATGAGGCCTTAGCCAAGATGATCCCTCCGGTGCGTGGTTTTTGAGGACCTGATACGATAAAAATCCCTTGATCATAATACTTGTTTAAGAACTTGAGATGGTCTTCTCGGTTCTCTAAGATGGTCTCAAGATCTACTAGGTAACGCAAAACAACAACAAACATTTTCTTGCTCCTTTAAAAATAACCAGAATTTAATTAATGAAGAAATATAGGGGTACTCTGATCCGAGGCACCCCTTTCATACCTAACTTTTATATAAAGGAAGAGTATTTTTCTCACTTAGCTTAAGCCAAATGAGCTCATCCCAGTTAGTGGTGGGACCAAAATGATAGGTTAAGGCTACTCTGAGATCATGAATACTTTTAGGTTCTACATGAGAGGGGTCACTACCATGGATAAAAGATCCAGGAAAGATTAAGAGATCGCCGGGATTGACTTCAAGATACACTTTTTGGCTCAGATCCCATGTAGGCACTTCACCTGTAAAGGAGCATTTATATGATGATTTATCTTGTTTGCGGTACCATTGAGTAATAGGTAATTTGTGGCTGCCGGGAATCCCCCATAAACATCCATTTTCTTGAGTCGAAGGAGTTAAGGGAATCCAATAAGCAAGCACTTTTCCGTTAGGACCAATAAATGTTCCATCTTGATGGGCGTTGTATTTACTGTCCTCAACCGTTGATTTTGATATGATTGTGGTTTGATATAAAGCCACAGACGGATCATGGTATCCTAGATCTTGGGGAAGGTTGATAAGCCTGGGATCCTGGAAAATCAGATCTCGGAAAAAAGGATGCAAGGCATGAATATTGTGACCAATTTTGTTCATAACCTTGCAATACTCAAACAACCTATTTTCATCCGACAAATCAGCTGTGATAACCTCTGGATGGCTTTTTGCAGCTGAATTATAAAACGGCCACATAAACTCAGCAGAGTCAAAGAAGTATTGGTCAGAACTTTGAGCTCCGCCATCCTCCTTGGTTTCAAAGAAATGTTGTCCAAGCTTTTGGTGAGGGAAAGATTTTATCAAATCCTTATATTCTTCCAAAGCCTGTGTCATGGTCTTTGGTGAAAAAAAATCTTTAAGGATTAAATAGCCTTTCTCCTCAAAAGATTCTCTCATAATGGATGTAAGTTTGCCATTTGCAAGATCATTAGCATTAAATGTTTCAAGACCATACGTCAAATCAACCAGGGAAAATACAGAAAGCAGAGCGATAATCTTAGAAAAAGTCTTTTGCAACATATATGGATTCCTTGAGCATGATTGTTACCTTCTTCAAGGAAACAAAGATTAGTTACATTGTCAATTATGGATAATTATAGACCTATAATCAGGGAGGTGAGTGCCCTTTTCCTGAGGGCGCAATAAAAATAAGATTTGAAAAAACATCAAGGACCCGTTTCATTAGTACCAAAACGATTTTCTTTGAGTGTCATTAATTTTTTGATCGTTTTGATTTTATTTTTACAAGTTTCCTAGGTTGTGTGAGCAAAATTATTTGAGCCATACGAGAGCTGCGGCAAAATGAATAAAAGCCAAATATGATTCGGCGGATTTATCAAAACGTGAAAATACCCGCCAGTAATGTTTAATTTTACCAAAGAAACAACTGAGTAATTATTATTATATTGAGCAACCTGCAAAGATAGGTTTGGAAAGAGGGCTATATTTATCTCCAACAGCATTATGGATTGGATATTCGCCCTCACTTATTTCATACAGTAAGCTTATAGATAGCTTAAATTTGCTTCACAAAATAAAAAATTTCTTTGAAGCGAAAACTCAAGTTGCCTGAAAAATTATTTTCTCATCACATAATTGATGGTTACATTCTTAGCTTTAAAAAATTCTTTAGTAAATTCTGCTACGACAGCAGGATCATAAAGCTTACAGCTGAAGACATCTATATAAACGCTATTGGTTAGATTGGCAAAATGTCCGGAAATAAGAGAGGTCTCAATTAACTGAGTCATTGAGTAACCAGCAACCTTCTCATCTTCACCGAAATGAACAACCACAGTTTCTCCAAAACGCTTCATTTCGATTAGGTCGCATAAATCTAAAACGTACTTTTTAATGGCTTCTTCAGAGCGAATTAAATCTGGATCACAGTCTGTTAAATCAACACAAGTGGATAATCCCCATGCTTGTTGTTTGTGAAATAGCGCCTTTAACTCTTCATAAGATGTTAAAGGGCTATTAGAGACAATTAATTCGAGGTTGTCTTTCTTTAGTGCAGATAATGTCATGTTCTTTTCCTTTCAAATAAAGCACAACAATATAAATTATATTACATTTCAGCAAGCGAAAATGACGCAAGCTTGCACAAGTATGGGGCAAAAAAATTAAAAAGTAGATATTTATTTACAAATCTGTAAAAAAGAATTTGAGCATCTTTCTTATCAAGAAATCAGGAACGAAACTGTGAAAAAGCTGATCTGAAAGTTTTTTAAACACTATAAACAACAATCATCTTGGCCATTTCTTAAACTCCAACCCCTTAGAAACAGTATTATGATTTTGTCGTAAGCCTATTAGCACTCGATCAAGCTGATTCAACACCACGCTTACGGTACTAGGAACTTGAGAATTACCTTTTGCGCTTTAAAGTTAGCTCTATGTGGATAATCATCCACCTGTACCCAGATTGTTTGGAAAAGCGCCCGAACAACTAAAAATGCACTTCAAGTGGCCTGATGAGTCCGGGGAACATTCTTATTCTCGGGTATATGGGGAGGAAATTTGAATAAGTTAGATATATAACTGGAAGGGACATCGTAGATATTTAGACCTAATGAAGTTAGGTTGGTTCGTGCCTCCTGATAATTGCCATAACGTCCATAAAAACATGCAGCGTAATTTAACATAACAAGTATTATGAGATTTATGAGTCATCTGCTACGTACAATACAGCAAAATCTTGCCCCCTCTTCATATTAACCCCATTAAACTGCAGATTCTTAAATTATGAGAATAGTGAATATGCCTCTTCACTCTTGATGTTAAGTTATCCTTCAAAGGTGCTCGGAGAATATAAAACTGTGGTCACATGACGGCGAAGTTCTTCAGCCATATCAGGAGAAATTTGATTGCATTGGATAATTAGTTTTTGAATCATGGGGTGACTGATAAAGTACTTAATTCCCTCATTCGTGACTTCTTTATTAAGAGAAATATCAAATTCAACTAATGTCGTTATGGTTGCTAAGGCTTGAACCCCTTTATTTCCAATATCATTGACGGCCAAGTACAGCTTTTCTAAGGCCAACTGGGAAATTACTTGAGCGGCTTCATCCCTGAGAGCATTGGCTGTCAGATATAGATTTCTTAAACACGGAAAGGAAGAAATACCTGCTATATTTATGCTTGTTAGAGCACATAAGTGCAGAGATAAAGAATCCAAAACAGAAGGATTAAGTGTTTCAGCAGTAACCATGAAACACCCTCTTTGATCAAAAACTTCTCTGTTGTCTCCATAAATTCTGTCCAAATGTATTATCTTATAAGGACGTTTTAAGGAAGCTAATTGCTCATTGGATAGTTTTCCTGCTAATCTCAACACTTTCTGAGAGGAAGAATCACCGTCGACATCAGGTGAATGACAAGCATATCTTTGAAGCTTGGGGGCTAAATATTCTTTTTTTCTTTCTATTTCACCCGCAAATACCTTTAAGGTCATTCCCATTAAGCATATCAAATGAAAGATGAGTGTCATCGAGTGCTGTCTATAGTGAAAGCACCCTATGAATGAGAGCAAATATGTCTTAAATTGCCTCATCAAACCTCTTTCCAAAACCACATAATTAATTCCGATAATACCAACCAGTCTGTTAGTTACAAAGCACCCCATCAGATGTCGACAGGGTGTATTATACAAGCAAATATTAATAACAAATTTACTTTATAGCTTGCCATAATTACCATGCCCTAACAGGCATGTTTTAACAATTAAAGTCCAATCCGCAAATTTTAGCCTTTGGAACCAATAATTTGTTGGATTCTCTTGAGGTATCCTAAGGAAGAGCAAGACCAGCTGCCGGCGAATCATGTCCAAGGAATAAACTTGATCCCAAAGCCAATGGCTAATCCATTGCCCCTACCCCCTATTAATGGCTTTTAAGCTTTCTTATTTGGTCTTCAGACATCCCTGTTATTTCCATTATTTCTTCTAAAGGTATGTTGGATTTCAACAATTTTTTAGCAATAGAGTCTATAGCTTTTGCCTCAACGGCTTTATCGTGTTCTGTCAGAGAAGCAAAATAATCCTCTAACGTTTTAAGCAACTCTGGACGTTCTTTCTTTAAAACATCAACGCGAATCATGTCATAGGCTTTTTTTACGGGTTCTGTAATTGATTCAGGCAGGGATTGTTTTTCATGGGCAGATTTAAAAAACTCAATCCACTCCTTTAAAGAATCGTTTTCTTTTAGCTCCTTATGATCTAAAGTCGCATCCCCTAGAGAATATTGAATAAGCCTGAGTGAAGGAATTCTATGCCCAGATCCCTTTTGATCCACAAACATATAGTCTCGGATAAATCTCCCATCTCGCCAATACGGTGTGGAGCCATCTCCGAGGATATTTATGCCAATAACGTCTTGAATTTGTGGGTAATCTTGCCTCGGTTTTAGTTGGTTTCCATAGATGCTCGCAATATAGGCAAGGGCCCTTTTATCCCAATGATCTTGTTTAGCAACTTGAAATTCAATCGTCACATAACCAAAATCGGTCTCACAAAGAAAATCAACAGTAGAGCGATGCTTATAATTGGGAAAGGCATACATCAAATCTTTATATAGTTTACCATATCCTTGTAAAACTTCAGAGGCTTGCTTGTTTTTCTTACCATCTAAGACAAGCTCTACGGTGGAAGAATCACTTATCATCTCAAAGACATGTTGCGAAGAGGTTGAATTAATGAGTTTTCGAAGATTATGCAATGGGTCAAAAGGGTTATAATGTTCATCAAGCTGAGTAGCTGAAGATAATGACCTTATTCCGGTAAAAGCTTTCAGGATATCGACTCTGACCGCTTCATCTTCACATAGAATATATTTAGCAATACGATCATAGGTAGGTCGAGAAAATACCTGCCCTGCCTTGATTTCTGAATCTTCACCAAAAAATTGTTTTGGAACTGACCCATGGTAAGAAGCGGATGATGAGAAAATTGCCTCCCTGGAGAATAACCCAAGAGATTTAGGCGCTCCTTTCAAAGACTTCCCTAAAAGGAATTCACCAGATTCTTCTACAATAAATCGTTTTTGGGCTGCCCCTGCATCATTACCCACAATTAATAAAGTCGTAATGAGGAGTACAAAAAATCTTTTAATCATGGTAGAAATGTCCTTTACTAATGAATTCAAAGAAAAAATAGACAATCAAAAAAACAAACCCTTAATTAAAGATACTCCTAATGCAATACTGACAAGTAAATGAAAATTATGTAGAAATTCCTTCAATCAACACTTAAGAAGCAATACGCTTTGTGATTTCAGCTATTTTGGACAATTTTTCTTGGAAAAGACGCTGATGAATATGAGGCCGAGGAATATTGTCTAGCCCTTTGTAATGAATCCCTAAAAACCTAGTTTCAGGAAAATGGTCACGGGTAGCAGATGATAGGGAGTCAACATTATCCTGTTTGTCATCTATGAAGATAATATAACGGGGTTGAAAGTTTAGGCTTCTTAGAACATGACCTAGAATCTCACCTTTCTTTATTTTGTGACCTGAATAAATGATCCCCTTTTCCATACCAGGATGGTCCCCTCCCCAATCATTTAAATCTTCAAATAGGATGGTCTCAGGAAAGATGGGCGCAAAATCAATGCCTAGATGCTTGAGTTGCTGATAACGCCATACAGGAAAGTGGGGAATAAGAGAATCCAATGGCCCCATTTTAGCCGCAGTGAAAGCCAGTAGTTTTACACCCCGACCCTGAAGGTCTTTAATGACTTGAGGCCAAGCTTGTTCAACCAGTTGAGAAGGACTTTGAATGACCAGAACATGATCAAAAATCCGCTTTTGATTGGGGGTCATGGGCATCGTCAGTGCATCATAAATGGACCGATATTGTTGGATGGCGGCACGTCGTAAATAAGGGTCAGAGGGGGTTGTTAGGGTGGAATCCACATCCAATAAAATCAGCGTTTCCTCATTAGCCTCTTCCAGTGCTTTTTGCGCCTCAAGGATGGATTGAACCACCATAAATTGGTGTGAAAGGGATGTGTTTACCCAAGATAAGTTCATGATCCAAATACTCACTATAACTTTTATGATTCTCTTGAAAATCATTATGTTACTCCAAATGTGGCTTTTTTAGATCCTCAAATGAGATGTTCAGAGATGGAGAGGTGAGTCCTTCTAACCTCTCGAAATGTTTTATCGCCCAGGCAAATCCGATAGACAAAAGAACCATTAAGAACCACACGCCCCAATGATTCATCATCTCAGTGAGATAAACAAACCCAAAAGATGTTAAAATGTATATGGCAATGCGGGAAAACGCATACAAAAGACCGGTGCTGGTAAATCTCTTTACAACAGGGAAATGCGTTAACATGACCCCTGCCGCAGGCACATCCATAACACCAAAACACATGATAATCCCTTGAAAGACCAAAAGCTCTGCTGGTGAGCTTATAATGTCCAACCAATAAGGATAAAAGAGAATGGTTGGGAGAAAAATCCATAGCCTGAATCTAAGGAGTTTTAAAGGATGAATTTTATAACTGCACAAGGTGTAAACCAAAAAACTACCGCAGTGAAGAATGGAAAGAAGAAAATTATGATGGATCAATTGTTCTGAGGTATACCCATAGCGAGTCTTTAGAATGTTTCCAAAGTGGATGTACGCTAAATAAAAACAAGCCGGAAACCCACAAGAGATTAAAAAGTACCCCAGCATGGTAGCCTTATTAATGGATATATCTAACGGTGCTTGCGACCTTTTATTATTTTTCTGAGACTTCATATGCAAAAATTCCGGGGTTTCACGAAGTCGAGTTCGTGCATAAAATCCGATGGAAGATATGGCTGCACCAATCCAAAAAGCATAGCGCCAATCTATGTGAAAGGTAAATAGTAATGAGGCTAGACCGAGTGCAATCATTCCGCCTGATGAGGAAAAGAATGCAATGAAAGAGTCGAGATTGTTCAATTAACTATACGCGTCAAGTTAAGGACATTAGGTGATTAAATTTAGAAAAAGGAAAGTTGATTTTCGCTTTTATCTTAACTTGACGCGTATGGTTGAATTAACTGTGTCATGACTCAGGACAAAAGATCAATTTTGAGTCTGCCTTGAAAATAAACATCAAGCTGTGAGATGCTCAAGGCCCAATTGTTAAGGGGCTTTGACCATTTCTAAGCTATTTTCTGACAGGCACAATAGACCACCCTTTCCTTTTATCCTGTTAGCCCAGCTGTCAATTCAGCCCGCATTAATTAATCATCCTGATCTCATTCACTTACTTAGCATGAACTTTTGGAAGATCTGCCCAACTGGTTGTATAAGCCGGGGACTTTTTAGCCTTCTTATCCTTCCAAACCAATCGCTTACCGCACGCCGCCATGTGCGTGGTACCCCGACCATAGCACTTATTAATCAAATCCATGGCTTGGGTCAGTTTTTGAATCTTTGGGTTATCAGCATTTTCCTGATCAAACAAGCTAAATTGGGTTATGGTTTGAGGAATAAGATCTAAGGCCATGATTCCTGCCTTTTGATAGACGTACCCTTCTTTATAGATATTCTCTAAAGCCTGAATACTGGCTTTGATTAACCGGCTATCGTCTTGGACGGCATGGGGCAAGGTTACCAGAAAACTATTTTGATAGTACCGCTGATTCTTCTTAAAGGTATGGGTTCGAATATAGACCACAATATGGCGGGTTTTAAGATTATGAACCCTTAATTTTTCAGCCAAACGCGTTGCGTATGAAGCCACATTTTCGCGCAAAACATCAAAGCATGTCACCCCTTTGGCAAAGCTACGCGTCACTTGCATTGATTGGCGGGGTTTAAGTTCCAATTCAAGAGGGATGCAGGCCATGCCATTTAATTCAAGCACCAACCTCTCGCCTGTCACGGTAAAATGTTGACGCATCCACCGCGGATCTTGACCCTTAAGTTGAAGCGCTGTGTGAATCCCGTAAGATTTTAGGCGTTCTGCAATTCTTCGCCCGACCCCCCATAAATCTTCTACTGCTAACTGATTTAAGATCGAGTTCATTTTATTTTCCTCATCTAAAACATACACGCCCTGGAATTGGGGATTTTTCTTTGCTACATGATTGGCAATCTTAGCTAAGAGTTTGGTTTTCCCTATCCCTATACATGTGGGAATCCCGATATCCTTCCGGATCTTTTGGCGGATATAAAGGGCTGTTTCTTGCAACGAAGCAATGCCAGAAAAATCGATAAAGGCTTCATCAATTGAGTAAATTTCGACATGGGGAACCAACGCCTCCAAAAGCCCCATCACCCGTTGGGAAATGTCCGCGTACAAAGCAAAGTTAGAAGAGAAGATTGTTGTTCGATGCTGATGGAGAATGTTTTGAACTTGAAATAAAGGAGCGCCCATGGGAATTCCTAAGGCTTTGACCTCGTTAGATCTGGCTATCACACATCCATCATTATTGGATAACACCACGACAGGTTGATCTTCTAAGTCTGGGCGAAATATCCGCTCACAAGAAGCATAAAAATTATTGCAATCCATCAACCCAAACATGGGGTGACCTATCTAAACCGGTGAATGACCGAAGTCACCACTCCCCAAATGCAGCAATCTATTTCATCATGAATAGGAATTTCAGGGTAATCAGGGTTCTCTGGGCGTAAAATATAGCCCGCCTCCCCTACCTTAAGCCTTTTAACGGTTAACTCTCCATTCAAGGCCGCAATAACAATGTCTCTATCTTTGGGTTGTAAGGAGCGATCCACGACCAAAATATCCTGGTGATGGATTCCGGCTCCAATCATAGAATCTCCTGAGACACAAACAAAGAAAGTAGCAGTGGGATGGTTAATGAGATAATCATTAAGGTCAAGGGTCTTTTCCACATAGTCGTCGGCTGGAGAGGGAAACCCAGCTTGAACCCGACTAGAATAAAGATTAAGGTAAACCGAAGAGTTTCTGGGAACCCTCACCTCGCTCAAGGTTTGATCAAGAGCATACTGGGATTGCAAACCCTCACCATTTAAAGAGTGCACAAATGAAGCTAGCATATCAGATCACAAAATGTTCATTACTAATCCTTATTCTTTAATGAATTATGTACAAGAATCAACTTTTATAAGTTAAATTACTTTTTAGTTAAATTCCTTACCTCCTTAAACCTTGGCCTTCTCTTCCTCTCTCCTCAAGGAACTGCAGAAATTCTTCCGGGATAAGCGACTGATCATTCGCTATGAATTTAGTGACGTGATAATTGACGCCAATGCGAGCGTACGAAGATAATCTCTTTTTTATGATCGCCATTAATTTATGGATCATCCCCTGTTGAGAGTCAAAAGCATAGGATTTCATATGTCGCCCCGTACCTACTCTTCCATAAGCTGTGGTCAATACCCATGAACCAAATAGATCTTGGCCTATGTATATTTCATACTGGCGATAAACATTCTGCTCAGGATGAATCGCTTGAAGGTAAATGGTTAGTTGGTTCAGCATGACACCTCATCCTATTCACGACAGGAATGCATTCTTGATCTGGAAAATATTCACAATATCTGTGTGTAACCTTGTGAATATCGTCTTATGAACGGCATTATTTTTCAGTAAAGTCAAGGCTTTAAGAAGTTATGCTAGAGATTTAAGCACCGATACCCTGAACGTAAAAATACCCCCGATAACGTGTTTTTTATTCGGGAGGTCCAATGCCCCAAAAATAACCCCGATTTGAATAGACACATCTATGCTGAACAAGCTTTTGAGCGGAAGCTCAAATACGTAAGAGAAGGCTGTCTTACTCTTCAGATGTAAGACAGCCATTCCTCCAATCAACTTTCGGGGAGGTGATTGGGATGTTTAAGAGTTTGACGTAAATTAGACAATATTTGATTTGTGATTTCATCCAGAGACTTCTTCAAATAATACCCCTGATTTTCAGCCCACATCTTGCCCCTTTCCTCAATACTCTTATCAGAGGATGGAAGCGATGATGTCGCAGAAACATGCATTTTAAATATAGGTTTGCTTAAAGGTTGCTCAGTTTCAGCTAACTTTCTCAAATGTGCACTCATCGGATAGAGCGTTAAATATAGGGTACCCGTTAAAACACTAAAATCTGGATTAAGTTTATAGACGAGCCGACTGGTTAAAAGAACATCACTTGTGGCTCTTTTTGAAATATTGGTCAAAGTTTGGGGATTGAGTTCTGGAACAGAATTGATTTGGTTTACCCGAAGCCAATCGGTTGACCTTAAAACATGCTCAAGTCTAGGATTAAAACTGTCTTGAAAATTGTAAGCTTTCAGTTCTTTCTGGATATCAACCATGGCATCGCTCGCTCGACCTTGCCGATAAGCCATGACTCCACAGTCAATAAGCGCCCACAACAGGCCTCCCCCCATGGCCCCACTGATATGGGATGATTCAATGTCCGCACCCATTTCTTTGTGATGTCCTTCAAGATAAGCCTCCGTACTGCCAATGGCTTTTTGCATGTTCTCAGGCAAAGGAATAAAGTCTTTTCTTGATGCACAGTTTGTCAGAACAAGAGCACTTAAGGAAAGCGCTAATACCGTCTTATATTTTTTCATAACTCTACCTATTCTTAAGCTCAGGACTTGATACATTTATTTTTAAATTGCTCAACTAGGCGAATATTTTCAGGGTTAAACTTCAAAATAATAGGATATGCGCCGTCTAAGTTTTGAGATGAGATGATTACAAAACGTGCTGTTTTAGCCGTCGAAAGTTTGAGCAAAAGGTCTTGGGGTAAAAAAAAGGCGATTTGTCTTTTGGTCATCTCTTTTGTAATCCCGATAGAGATCCACCTTCCTGAAGGAAGAGTTACAGGATACGACTCTATTTCTTTTTGAGGGATTTTAATGCTATTGGCCACCTCAAGGGAGTATGGGATCTCGTCAATATGTAAGGTGAGCTCTTCATCGGGATTAATTGTATAGTCCCTTGTGCCTCTATGGGTTATTTTTAAAACCCCTTTGATCCCTGGGGCAGCGTTGAGCGGGTCACCCCGGGAATACTTTAAAATCACCTCCCCCTCATGAGCATTTTTTTCCGCTTCAAGGGCGTTGTATTTGGTACGACAGTTGAAGTGACCTGTTAGGGGATCTTCCTTAAATTCAAGATGGGGATGAGCACAGCCAGACACTATGGTCATCATCATTAAATAATTCCAGGCTTTGATCATATATACTCCTTTGTTGGTAAATACCGATTCTTTATGAAAGAAATCGTGTGTATCGGTTACTCAATTTTATGGACCACTAAAAGGTCGAATTAGGAAAACATCCAACCGTCACTTGAAGGCATAACTGCTGAATATCTCTTTTGGATCAGGGATTTGCTTATCTTTTGAATGTGCCTAATTCGGTTGCAAACAAGAGAAATAACCCCAAAATATTGGACAATCACTTTACGCAAAGAATGAGAATCAAATCCAAAAGGAGCAATCTTTGATAAAATGCCCTCCAACCTTGTTGATATAAAAAACTAAAAAGCCTTGGCCAAATAGTATGATTAATTTAACAATCCAGAGTTTTAATGAGGTCATTAAAATGATGATTATTTTCCCGCATCTGCGGTTACAATACTTATAGGTGTTGTGGTTTTACTAAGGACTTCATAGGGCTTTAAACGGCCACAACAGGAGCAATCTCCACATGACGCCACTCATTGTTGGATCAGTCTTGGGAAGCCGTTTATCCCGTTATTTTCTTGGATGCCATGTATTTTAAAGCCCGAGATAGTAGTAAGGTTGTCACCAAGGTTCTCTGCCATATCTTAGGCATTAACCAACAGGGCTATAAGGATATCCTCGGCTTCTATATAGCTGAATCAGAAGGAACAAACTTCTGGTTGGGCGTGTTAAATGATCTCACGCAGCGGGAAGCTGAAGATATTTTGATGGCGTGCATGGATGGCCTAACTGGATTTCCCCAGGACATCCAAGGTTCTTTTCCAAGGGCAGAGATTCAGCTATATGTCGTGCATCAGATTCGCCATTCCATTAAAACAGGTATAAGTTTATCGGTAATGGCACTAATGGTGGCAGGAGAGGTTTCTATGCCATAGAGTTCCTGTACATGACTGGCAATATCCTGATAGCTCATGCCAAGGCCGTATAAAGCCAGGATTTTATTATCCAATGAGGCAGTTAGCGTCGTCTGGCGTTTCTTGACAAGCTGAGGTTCAAAGCTTGATTCCCGATCCCGAGGTACCTCCAATTCAAACGCCCCTGTTGGGCCACGAACAACCTTGCTGGACTTACCATTGCGCCGATTCTCATTTTCAGGATCTTCAAGGCAGGTTGCCATATGGGAGTTCATTTCCCCCTCTAGAGCTGCTTCCAAACACTGTTTAATCAAAGGGGTGAGAACCCCCTCTTGACCCATTAGTGGCTTACCGGATTTGATGTCAGAAACCAGTTGAGCTTGAAATGTCTCCATATCAAACCCTGGGATGATTTGTTTTTTACTCATGTCAGTTCTTTCTTTTTTTAGTGCTTTTATACACTATTTGTTAAAACTGACACAGTTCCCTGAATACTCCCATCTTTTATTGATTTGGCCCTTCTCACACCATTCAAATCTCATCGATAATTCCTAATGCATAAGGCAAAGAAAGGACTAGGTTTTTTTCTTCTTCAACGTATGAATTTGATAAATCTCTTATTATATTAATAAATGTATTTTTATCAGAGCTACTTAATAAATTTAAATTATAAGAAATTTGTTCCAAGAGCTGGATTATAAAATCATCGTCAATGTCTTCATTTTTTACATTTTCCAAGCATATTATTATGTCTAATAACGTCTTAGTTAATGATTTATTTAGATCTAATTCCATACTACCTTGACCTCAATATTACTAATTTCCAACTCATATAACATCTTTTCAGCTCGCAATTTTTGAGATAAATTTGGTACTTCCCATCGACCTAAAAGCCCATTTTGTTTTAAAGCTTCTGCTTGCCTAACTGGTTGATTCTTAGATTTAGTAGTTGTAACAATTGCTATCTTCCTATCAACCATAACACAACCTACTTTATCATTGACGATAACTGCACTCAGTGAGTCACCAATATCAGCTGCAATACAGATTATGCTATCCATTATCCGGTACTACATTCTATACCTTTTGAAGAAAGCTTCTTAACCACGAATTGATCTTCTGTTCACGCCACAAAAACTGATCCATTTCTCGGTTAATCGTTTCACTAAGCTCACAAAAGTGATCATAATCCTGTTGATCGGTTGGTAAATACCAGTAACTTCGCTCCCCATACATATCCAGATGAGGGGCTATATAAGAAAACAATTCTTCAAACGGGGTAAATAACTCAAACTCCTGATCCGGAAGCATAAACAGCACGCCCTGGGCCCCATGGTTATAGGCATAGGGATAAAGCTTTTCAAACCGTTGTATCCAGGCTTTCAAATATAGGATCTCTTGAAGTTCTTTATGGTTAATCTTTAACTTATAATCCTCATGGATCATATGCTGACAAATGAAAATTTGTTGCTCTTCATTTTTAAGATATTTCCTTAAGAAAAATGGCGGCCGTGTGAGGTGAAGTTTATTAAACCAAGGCGTTTCATGGGTTTGAGTGAAAACAGCCACTGGATTATTACTGTTGCTTCCAGTAAGAGTAACGGTCTTTAGGGAAGACACCTGAATCTGACAAGACTCAGAGGGAAACAGTATAGGCGTTTCTTCACCATTGCCATAAACTAATTCTGAAGAATGAACCAGCTTAATTTGAGGTTTACGCGTCTTCGTAGGCATGGAATTCGTAGGCTCAAATTTTTTATTTATTGATCTCTTTGTTTTAACTTACCAAGTCCAGAACCTTAAAATCAAAATATAAAAATGTCCTTCTTATATTTTTTTTATCGTTTTCCACAATTCGGGCGCATGATAATTTAGCCTTGTAGCCGGTTTGAATAACCAACCCCAACCTCATCAAGAAGGACATATCCATGGTTACTCTCTATACTTTTATTTTAGTGGTGTTTTTTTCTCTCCCTATGGTTAAGGCTCAGGAACCATTAAGACAAGTGCCCGATGCCTTTACTCATTACTTACCTAGAGAACTTCAGGAACATATTTATTCGTTTTTAGATCTTGAAGAGTTAGTTGCCACCTCCTCAGTAAGTAAACTGCATCAGGACTTATCAAGACAGCAATGCGATAGGCTCCTACGATATACCATACCTTACCCTGATTACCCTCTGGTGACTTTAGCCGTAACTCAGTATCGTTATGTGGGAAAATTCCCGTGGCACTTGATAAAAGCTGTTGTTCAACAGGTGATCTTTTATCAATACTCCTCTTATGATATTCAACGGGTCCTCAAGAAGCTGGGTTCCTCTGACCGACTGGTTTCTTTAGTTTTTGACAGTTATGATTTTAAATATTTTAACCGTGAGGGTTATCCTCCCCTGTACACACAGGTTTTCAGCTCTACTTTGAATGCATTACCGCGCATCCAAATCCTCTCCATGGAAAATTATCGACTTACAGATAAGGATCTCCCGCCCATCCTCCCCGCCCTTGGCAAAGCAGAAGAATTACACCTAAGCAACAACAAACTTACAGGTGAGGGACTCAAAACCCTCAGTTTGAATCTTTCTCCTCATCTGACGACGTTATCCCTTAGTGATAATCCCATTGGAGAAGAAGGTTTCTTAGCTTTAGCTAAACGACTGCCTAACTTAAAATACTTACGCGTTTTGTCTATCGGCACCCCTGAAATCACACCTGAAGGTTTTTCGGAGATTTGTGCCAATCTTCCGAGCTCCTTAGAAAATCTAATATTGTCCAACTGTGATATTTCAGATGAGCGGATCAATTTTAAAGAATTCACAAAGGCCCTTATAATTTCCAAACCTTCCTTAGCAAAATTAATTTTGCTTCTCGACGTTAAATACTTGGCTCATCTTCATTATTTAAGTTTGAGTTATAATCGCCTCTCGTCATGGGGAATCACCTTAATGAGTTCCCTTATTGTGGGTACGCAAGCCAAATTATCTTGGCAGCGACTGAATTTAGGATATAATTGCGACATAGATGATGATGCCGTTGAGTCCTTCATCTCTCTTATTCAAAATTTACCGCATCTAACTCACCTTATGCTCAATAATACCTCTTTGAGCCCAGAGGCTATTGCTAAACTTCGACAAGTAAGGCCCAGCCTTGAGATCGAGTATTAAAATCCTAGATCAGGATTTCATCTATGATTGATCCCTGAACACACCATGGGTTTTTAACCGTGGGGGTGGTGAAAGTTGAAGACCGGATACCCTATTTGACATTGCTGTATAAGGGACAAGGTAATATCAGGGACACAGAGACAAGCTTCCGACTCATTTGGGTGGCATGGGCCGGAAGCTTGATTAGGTTGTAAAGTACAACCTAATTCCTAGGTGGGGATGAATGGATTTAATCAATCAAAGTCGAGACTGATCCCATCATCTTCCCAGGGAAGCAAATCTTCGTTACTCTCACGCTCAAGAGGCGCCTTGAAGAATTTTGAGGGAATATCCGTCCATTGAATGTTCCAGGGAGCAGGCTGAGGAAAATCAAGAATATCTGGCTTTAATACATCTTTTAACCGACGCTCTAAACCGCCTATTTGTGTATTTGTTACCCCCAACAATGGCAGGTTCTTCAGATTCTTTTGTTGTTGCTTTTTCAAAAGATCTATGTCCTTCATTAATTTTTCGGCTGTTACCACAAGGGCCTTAGGGAATCCCTCTGTATCCATGACCTGATCATACAAATCCTGTTTTTGATCTTGTTGTGAGTTATTGGTCAGCAGACCAACATATTTTTGGTTCCCTGCTGGTTTAGTTACCTGAGCATACTCTTCTATTTTACCCTCACTTCCTTTGCCCAAAACAACAGGTTCAGGCTGTGGTTCTTTCTGGCGTTCAACCTTCATAGATGAGTCAGGCATTGAGGTCAAAAGTTGATTAGCAGCCTTAGCTAATCTGATGGTATGGTTCACGCGTTCAGTTAACTTTAGTTTCGGTAACACACCTTTCAAAGGCGCTGGTGAAAGAGTCGTCTGAACAGAACTTTGAGCCAAATCATGCTTATCTTCACAGAAGGTTTTAAACTGCTTAAGCATTAAATCTAGCTTTTCAGAAAGTTTAAGCGTCTCCCCGCTACCTCCCATTCCAAGATTGGGATCGTTTGGTTGAGCCAGAGCCGGTAAGATTGGCTCAAGCGTTTTACAAGCGGGTTGGACAGTTTCTATGCCGTGCGCGCTGACCTCCCCAACTTTTTCCTGGATGGGACGGCTCACTTGCAATTCAGAAGCTTTTACCTGACTCTCTCGGCTAGCCTGAGGGTTACGCTCAAGCCTCGGAGAATTGACGTGGTGATCCTGATCTTTGGACAAGTTTTGAAAGAAGGCAATTCTGCTTTTCACACTAACCGGTTCAAGCGGACTCCAATGCCGTTCCCCTCCGTAAGCAAGGCTCGTCGTTAAGCCCAGCACAGTTAACATCATTGTTTTGTGTATTGTCTTGTAAGACATTGTGGATCTCCATGGTTTATCAATTTATAGATGAGCCTTTTCCTAAAGAATATTTTGATCGTTTAAGGCTCAATCAGGTTTATTCATTCTGTTAAATAAATCGAAAGGATGCAGGAATCCATTTCAATGACGGCGGATCCCCTGTGCAAATATGCAAAGGTGAGATTATAGTATCCACCCGAGAAGCCCTTGCTCCTCTCCTTAAGCCTTAAGAAAGAAGTGAGAAGTGAGAACAATGGGATATCAACCGGTAAAGGACCAAGATACTTAAGGTATTTTCTTAAAAAGGGATTTTTTATTTTTTGAATATTTATATTTTCTTTTGATATTTTCACTACAACTTGAGGTTAGTAGGGTTATTTCTTATCCCCGGTTCATTTAAGAACATTGAATTTAACGCTGCCCTACACTCTGAACTCTTGAGGGAGGAAGGACCAAGAAGAAGCCATAGCTCTTCGCCTCTCCTGAAAGACATTTTCCCAAATCATTTTGGACAAAACGCTCAAAGAAGGTAAGAACTTATGAATTTAACACCGGTGAATTTAACACGTTTACATCTGTTTTATTATGTGGCTAAGGAGGGAAGCCTGACAAAGGCCGCAGAGAAGTTGAACATCAGTTCAACAACTTTAAGCCGATCCATTCAATATTTTGAACAATCTCTCCAAACCCGACTGTTTGAAAGAGTCCCGACAGGTATGAAACTCACTCCTGACGGGGAAAGGTTATATGACCATACCCTTCATATTATGCAAGAGATAACCTCGTTAAAAAATATCCTTTGGGAACAAGAACGTGGCACGGAGGGGAGCCTTAAAATTGCCATCCAACCGTTTGCCTGTAATCAATGGTTGATCCCTAACATTCAAGACTTCTTAAAAGAATTTCCAAACCTACACCTTGAAATAGACATTCATCCTGAAAATGTGAATCCTGACCAAGCAGATATCGCCATTTCGCCTTACATTCCGTTACAGCCTCATTTAATCCATCAGCCCCTGTTTGATCTTCAAATGAAGCTATATGCCAGTGAATCCTACATTCAACAATACGGAATGCCTGAAACACCCGAGGATTTAGATCATCATCAACTCATTGGGTACAAAAACAATTTTTATTGCCCCTATAGTACAACCAATTGGATCTTAAAGGTGGGCATGAAGCCGGAAGCCAACCCCCGTAAACCTTTTCTTATTGTCCCCTCACTGGAAGGCATGTTGAATGCCGCCCACAAAGGATATGGTATTACAGAAATGCCTGACTATCGGTGTGTCACCCATTCAGGTCTAATTGAAGTCTTGCCACAGATAAAAGGCCCTGAATTATCGATGTATTACATTTACTCCAAATCGAAACGTTCATCCAAAAAAGTAACTTTGCTATACGAATACCTCAAGGATAAAGGTAAATGAGGAGCTTCTTAACCCGTCAAGGGTTCCTTACCCGTCCCAACTACTGTCATGAGGAGTGTCTTGAACTCATTTCGTTGGATTTGAGATGGAGCCTTCTGTGTTGAGGATTCTCTTCAACCGGTTCTCCTTCCGGATTAATCCTTAATCCTCAGACGAATGAAGACCTATAGTGTTGGTTCATTCCCTCAATGTAAACGGAACGACGAGCCCGCCACTCAATCCATCCCCCCTCCTGACCCAAAGCAAGGTTGGTCCTTTTTTTCATCCCTATTAACCAAATATTAACCAATGTTAATTATTCAATAATTTGAAATGGAAAGACAAGTGTGAGCAAGATATGAAGACGCTTTATATGATCTGACCTGCCCCCCAAGTTTGATCCAACTCTGAGTAGAGTCAAGGTGTAAACAATATATTCTGTATTTGAGGAAAGCAAGCAGCTGGAAGCGCGTCCTCTAATAGGCAGGAGCTGACAGCTTGCTTCTGCTTTCTAGCTTGTTCTGCGAGACCTGCGGGTGTTTCATATTCCAAGCTCGAATGAGGACGGATGTAGTTATAATCATCCTGCCAAGCCTTGATAACATCACGAGCATGGTTAAGACTTTCAAACCAATACTCATTCAAACATTCATCTCTGAACGACCCGTTGAAACTTTCAGTGTAGCCATTTTCCATCGGACATCCTGGGGTAATGTAATGCCAGTTTATTTTATGATCCATAGCCCACTTTAGTATGGCTTTGCTGGTGAATTCGGTCCCATTGTCAGAAACAATCACATCTGGTGTACCACGTGCGCTCATGAGTTTTGTCAACTCACGTGCTACCCTTGCTCCTGACAAGGATGTATCAACGATCAACCCAAGACACTCTCTAGAATACTGATCGATGACACTCAAGATTCGAAAGCGACGACCATCGCTCAAAGCATCACTCACAAAATCCAGACTCCATATCTGATTTATTCCAGAGGCCTTAGCTAGGGGAGCTCTCGTTCCTACGGCACGTTTGGGCCCCATTCGTTTCTTGACGGCTAAGCCTTCTTCTTTATAAAGGCGATATGTTTTCTTAAGATTCATCACGATGCCTTCGCGTTTGAGTAGGATATTAAGCCGGCGATAGCCAAATCGGTGACGCTCATGAGATAAGACTCTTAAACGGTGACGAATTAACTGATCCTGACGTTTACAGGTATACTGCACAGAACTACGGCAAATTCCCAGAGCTGCACAAATTCGACGTTGGGATCGATTGAAGCTTTGGACAGCTTCAATGACCAACCGACGCAAATCTGGCAGCTTTACCCCTTTTTTGACAGCGCATCCTTCAAAATAGCTTTATCCAGCTCTGCTTCCGCTAACAGCTTTTTCAACCGTCGATTTTCATCTTCAAGGCTGTGCAGGCGTTGAACCTCACTGACGTCAAGTCCACCATATTTTGATTTCCATTTATAAAATGTCGCTGGGGCTATCCCATGACGCCGGCATATTTCCGCCACAGGAACACCATTTTCCTACTCCTTAATGATTCCAATGATCTGGATTTCGCTAAATCTTCTTTTCATCGTCTGATCCTTTTTTCTTTAAATTATCAGACTCTAACATTTTTTGGACTTGTTTATGGGGAGCAGGTCAGGCAGAAAACATACCAGGTTTCAGGGCGTTTGAAGTGTTATGGATACAGTTAAGAATTAATTAAATATATTATAGCAATATGGACGCAGTGAAGTTGGAATGGAACTTAATTCTATGCGCCTCCCTTTTCTTGTTGCCGCCTATTTATTAATGTCTTTTAGTACCTGTCATGCTTTTAATCTTCATCATTTCATTGAGGAAGTAGAAGACCAAGAGGAAAAGGTTGCCCATCATATTGGACACACAGCTAAAAAATCAGCCCACATAGCTCAACACATAACTGATGATGCAACCGATAAGGTGAAAGATGGAGCTAAGAAGGTTCTACCTAACCATGTCATTCAAGAGGTGAAAAAGCTTAAACATGCGCTTGAGAGTATAAACCCTGAAAAATTAAAACATTCAGTCGTAAGCACTCTCAAATCTCAACAAGACAAGGTTCTCAATTCTGTTGTAGATCCCAAGCTAGTAAACCAAATTAAATTGATCATTCATGATCTTCAATTTCTTGAAAAACAGGGGAAGGCTCTCTTGGAAGGCCCATGTGGTCAGGAATTATTCACCAAAGAAATTCCATTATGGTTTAAGAAACAAATTAGTAATGTGAAAGAGTTATTTAGCATTGGTGCCACGGGGACCAAAATCGCGCTCTCCCTTGTAAAGCATACGCCAGATTTTCTAAAGCTTGCTGGAACAATGGCGAAGATCAATATTAAAGTGGCTGAGCATGCCTTAGATCCAGAGAATCAAGAAATTTTAGCAAATACTGCTGACCATATTAAAAACGGTATTGAAAAATTCAAAGATCTACCTCAAGTCATAGCTGATACCACCATTTTGGTGAAAGACGTTGGTATCTTAGTCACAGAAGGGACAACGTGTGTGGATACTTTGGTGACAGATATTGAAGAAGGCATTGAAGGCGTTGTCGAGGCTCTAGGTGGGGTGGCAGCTTGTACAACTGGTGCCGGTTGTCTTGAGGAACTACTGACGGTTAAATCTGTTGCCGTAGGGGCTGTGAGCACCCTTGCATCTGATGCATCTTGTGCCTTAACCGTGGCTAATGTGGCAAAGAATGGGGCTAGGGATGTAATAAACTTGATTAATCTCCTTTACTCTTATACCGCTTTGATTGATGCTGTTATATCACTAAAAGATGACGTTTCTGCCACTTACGAGGCCCTTAACAGTCTTTCTGATGATATTAAAGAGGATATTCCCGAATTAGAAGAACATCTCTATAAAGTTGGTCAAATTGTGGTGGAAGCTGAGCAGGAGATTAATAATCTCATTCCCAGAATCCGTCATTTTGCCACCAGTCTGTTATTACAGCTCAAGGGGACGATGAATAAGTTGATGTTCTGTAAATCTGAAGTTGGCTATATCCTTAAATTGGGAGCTTATACTTTAAAGGATGGTTTTGATGGGAGCATTAAGGCGGCCGCTCATTTTTTGAAAGCAGAACAAGCTGCTGAAGCTGTGAAACAAGAATTTTCTAACCTTATTGAGAACGCCGACCATAATATTAACAAGAGAATAGCTGAGATTAAAAGGCGTGCTCACAAAATCCTCCATAATCCAATTGTCGGCGTCAAACAAATTCCTGACTTGGTTAAAGAGATTGCTGATTTACCCATTGATTTTTCAAAAGACATGTCTTTAACAGCTACGTCAAGTATTCAAGGTTCTATAGATCTTATTAAACATCATCAAGATCAGGCTAGGAAAGAACTTGGAAACAAAGATGATTATGGTGGGATTGAGAATGTCAAGAAACCTAACGCACCCCGTATTGAAGGGGATTTTGTCGATGAAGGGATGGAAAAAGCTAAAGAGCTATTGAAACATATAAATATGAAGAAAAAAGAGTAGAGGATTACAGTCGTATTAGCCTCCTTTCCAGCAGGATCTGCTAAGATGTAAAACTACTAACCTAAACTCTAAACGTATTTATGGATGTCAGATTTATAAAAAATATGTTTCACTCAGACCACTAGTTAGGAGATTGTTTCTGATCCCTATCCCAATATTTATTGGCAGCTCTGGCAAAAGCTTCATAGATAGATGGAAACTTTTGTTTTTCATTTTCCCGCATGTAAATAATAAATTGCTTTGTCTTTTCAACAGGAATTTCTTTAATATCCTTTTTATCTCTCAAGATTTTGAGAGCCATAGTTGCAGCCACCTCACCCTGTTCAAAAGGAGATGTCGCCACAGCGATGTAGCCCCCATCTTCTACAATGAATCCATTCACACCAATGATGGGAATGGGTGAATTTTTGAGCGTCCACTCCATGATTTCTTGGGGCCGCATAAGCTTACCATCTTCATCATATATTTTTCGATAGTTAGAGATCAGAAAATAATTAACCCCGGCGGGAGGATTAAGAATTGCTTTTTTCCATTCATCAAAAGTACTTACAAGCATGGATGGAAAAACTTTTACAGGATTCCACTCAGTATATGAATGTATATACTCATCATCTGCTTTAACTGTTGATGAATTATCACTAATGTGCATCACTTTAATAGATTGGTTTTTATGATCCATCGTATGCAAAATTTGGAGGGTATCTTTTAAACCATCAAGAGGTATTCTCTCCAAAATTCCTGTCACATTCTCAGCCTTGTCATAGCCATATCGCTCCATCTTAGCATTCACACCAGCAAATATAATTTTAATTTTAGGATGATTAATATAGTGTTTAGCAACATAAGCTTGGGCATCATCATCAATAGCAATCAACACATCTGGCTCATACTCATCAATGGTACGTTGAGCGATAATGCTTGCCTTGCTTATATATTCTGGAGATGGATGATTTTTTGTATCCATAAAGTGCCAACGAACAGCAAAATAACTTTGGGTTCCGAGCACTTTTTTTATACTATTGTTTACATCTCGGGTCCAAGAGTAATCCATGTTGTAACTTTGCAATACAAAAATTAAAGGTCGTTTTGCATTAAAAACTAAAGTTATACCGACAAACAATATTACAAATAATATCGAGAGAATGTGGGTTAATTTAACTTTAAAATCGAAATAATTAGTCATGTTACATCAACCCCAAACTGCGCCAATAAGGAACAGACAAGTATAATGCAAAGAAACGCATGACATTACAGATAGCGTTAAAGACAAGAAATTTTTTCTGGTCATAAATAAGTTTTCCATTATGGTGACTCATTTCTTCAAATTTAAGATAGAAATGGTTTTGATATGGGAAAAACCAAAGATCAGACATGACCAATATGATAAAACTCGCAAGCCATGGACTCACATTATTATTATAGGCCAAAGGTATAAAAGCCATATTGAGAAGAATAACACTGGGCGCTATTGGTAAGATTAAGCGAAGGAGTACGGTGACCAATGCAACTTCTATTAAGAAAGCTACAGGTCCTGAACCAATAATTAGGAAGCCTGATAAGACAGAGGAAATCCATTGGTCTAATCCTAAGAATTTAATAATAGACACTATGCTAATTGCTGAAGCAAGAAAGAGTAAGAAAGGCCAATCTACATATTGATGGAAGTCTTCTTTACTTACATATTGAAAACACAATATAGCAAACATTAAAATCAAAGAAAAATAGGACGGATGAATTTTGTGCTGAGCTGTTGTTAGAAGACCAATGGTCAGCAAGATAGCCGAAATAATACCTACCCATTCTTCTGGTCTTACCTTACCCAAAAGGTTTAACTGTCCTTGAAACAAATCAGAAGAAACCTTGTAATCTTTACGGCCCCTAAAGAAAATAATTGTTAAGATGCCATAGCCAAGAACTGTCAATCCTCCGTAAAGTGCAGCAGCCCTTAACCAACCCCACCATTGAAAAAGATTTTGTTCCTGCTCTGGCAGAAGACCTAACACCACAAAGTTCATCAGTGAACTATTGAGTATGACACTGGAAAAAATAGATGCACCAAAAAAAGCCGAGGTAGCAAGTTGGGTACTTAACGTGCCTTTCAAAGGAATCTTCAAATCCTTTATGGTGGTTACCAAAACAGGAGCTACAAGCTGACATCTGCTGAGGATGGAAGGGACCATTGGCGTTAAAAGCATACCTGCAAAAAACATAATGAGAACAAAATTATTGGCCGTTTGACGAGCCTGGTTATACAACCACATGAAGAGTCGATACACTAATCCCGAATTGGTAATCAGCATACTTAATACAAAGACAGACATCATCAGAACAAAAGTTTCAGAAGCAAGACCTCCTAACACTATGTGAATGGGAGCAATGTTGAAGGCCAGAACACCTAATATTAAGAAAACCCCAGGAATAAACTCATTAAATAGACGATATGTCCACATAACAATCGTAGTGGAAACAATGCTTAAAAAGATCCTTGATTCTTCACTAACTTGCAGAATAGAAGTTAGACTATAAATTAAAGCAGGGGTAATAAGGGTCAGGAACCATCCGATAATTTGGTTATTTATTTCACTATTCGTTCCTCTTGTTTCTTTGACTTTACTTTTTTTATCTTTTTTATCCTCTGATACTTTAATGCCCAATAAATACTTGAACAAGAATTCCTGAAAAGAAGGATTTTTATCATACAGTTCCTTTAACTTTTCTGCTGATATAGCCAAAAGGGTTACATCCGTATGAGCCATGCACGTCGCGTTATACTTATTATTATAAAAAGCATCCCAGCCAACAAAATGCATATTTTCCAAAATAATGTGTTTTCCGTCTGTCTCAAGATCGACTTTCCCAGAAATGATATAGTAGATCATTGATCCAGTTGTTTTTGCAGAAAATATTTGCTCACCAGCTTTTTTAGAAATCATTTCCACATCAGTGAGCAAGGAAGCACGTTCAAAGGGCCTCAGTGCTTCAAACAAGGGATTATCAAGTAAGAAATCTAAAGAATTCATTTAAGATCAATTTTAATTAAATACTATACATATATGCTCTCACAAAAAAATTATCTTAGCAAACAAGTCTATTGTACTTTTTAATCAAAAGGATCTATCGAAGAGGATTTTGCAGGAAAACTATAGTCTTTGATATCAGGTTAGGGATAGTAAAATAGTTTTCATTTGACCCCTATCGCATAAACATCTTCAGTGCCATGATGGGATTCATAACCAGAGTCCATGATTTTAAAACCTGCGTATTTGAGAAGAGAGGATAATATTTCTTGATCAAATAACTGGATACTATTGGGCAAGAACGTTTGTGTTTTAGGCATCACGTCCCACAAGTTGGAGATAAGAAAAGGTTTGCTGCCCAAGAGTCTTGTATGATTTTCAAAAGCAGTTCTCACCGGATCCCAACCTTTAGAGTAAGGAGAAACCGTGATAACATAGACTCTCCCACCCGGTTTTAGGGATCTGTACACCTTGTTTAAAGCTTGATCCAGGTGATCAGGGGAGAGGAACAGAAGGACGCGAGATAGAAGGACCCCATCGTAAAATGCTTCTTCCAGATGAACATCTTCCGGAAAACGCTGACATCTCATCTCCAGTCTGTTGAGTTCTTCTTCATTAAGCTGTTCTTTTAAGAAATCAAGGTGGTGTTGATCTAAATCAATGGCTACTACCTGAGCTCCTCTTTTTACAAGGGCTATTGAATCAATCCCATAGGCTGCACCGATATCGGCATAAACACCTTTACGCAGGGCGGCAAAATCATAAAGATCTCTGGTTACTTTCAAAGGGTTTAAATGGGCAAATCCCATATGATTGTGGGTTTTTAACCGACTGCGCTCATCTACCTCTAAATTTTTGAGATTGAAACACATACTTAGAACCTCATTGCCATATGGATGATCTTTACTCCCCTACCCTATTCTGGACGCAAATAAACCCCCGTGGCTAGAGATAATATCCTGCCCCCTTAACTTAGAAGATTTCATCATATATAGGATAAAATCAACTAAGCCCCTTCTTAGTCAATCCTTAACTTTTGTTATTTAAATTAATAATTATACCTGGGAAATTGTACACATTAGATAAATTTGATTGAGCATTTTTATGAGATTTATTATCCTTCCTATGCTCTGCTTTCTTATGTCCCTCGTCCAAGGTCAAGAGCAACCTGTCCAATTTAATATTCCCATCCGATGTGAAATCAATAAAACGTGTTGGATTTCTAGATATATGAACCTCAACACGCCGGAAGATCCTAAAGATTATCAAGGTGGTCGTTTAACCGATAGTGATCATAATGGAGTTGATTTTGCTTTACGAGACTTAAAACAATTGGAGGAAGGGGTGGATGTACTGGCAGTTGCTGACGGAACGGTGGTGGGACTGCGCAATCATATGCCTGACATTGCAGTAACCCCGGCGACCATCCAATTTGTCAAGGGTAAGGAGTGTGGAAACGGAGTAACCATTGATCATGGTCAAGGCATACAATCTCAATATTGTCATATGAAGTTTGACTCTTTTAAGGTCAAAATCCATGATCGCGTCAAAGCAGGTCAACCGCTCGGGAGAGTTGGTTTATCAGGTTTGAGTGATTATCCTCATCTTCATTTAACTACACTCTATAAAGGCAGGAAAATTGATCCCTTTCTTGGGATACCAACAACTTCCCATAATGGAATTAGTCAAAAGAGGACCCTTTGGTCAAAACAAGCACTCACTGCTATGCCCTATGAAGCAGCAAAACTCTTTAATTTTGGTATTGCTCAAGAAGATCCTGATCTAAAAAAACTTCGCTCAGGTCAATATCGTTATTCAGCCCCTTTATCAAATCCACCTAAGATTGTGGGATGCTTTGAACTTTTTGCGGTGAATAAGGATGATAAGATTATAATCCGTCTTCTTGATCCTCATCATAAAGAACGTACCAAGCATGAAGTTAAGTTGCCCAAATATCAGGCAAGAATCTACATTTATTCAGGATTAAACAAACCAAAAGAAGGTTGGTCTTTGGGTATCTGGCAGTTTCAAGTGGATTATGAACGGTTTGATGGTAAGCAAAAATATTCAAAAATAGAGAAATTTGAAATTCAATAGACCATACACTAGGATAAAGTTTGTTTGTAACTCAAATATAAAAAACAGGCTCTTATCTCTCACTCATTCATTTTTCATCTTTTTTTGCCACCATTATTCCATAGCCATTTTTGTCTACATTTAAAGGTAGGTGAGAAAATTACGACTAAATTTTCCACTTTTTTATTCATTAATAAATTGAGTGTTGATGTTATAGGATCAAAAATTTTGATGAACTTTTTTGATTTTCTTTTTCTTCTTAAACTGATAAGTATTGTGCATTCCAAAAAGATAAAAGAAATCCTTAGTATCAAGGTCTATTATTTTTTAGCATATACCAAGGTATAGCAAGCTTGCCAATCTTTTTATATTGCCATTTTTTTGTTCAAATCAGTTTCCTAAAAGTCAGAATTTACTAGGGTTATGCATTTTTTGCATATGGCATACCTCTAATTTCTATTAGCCCTCTGCCCAATCAAATCCTTTATATAAGATATAAATGTAAGCTGGAGGACGAAAAATGTCTGCTTTTCGACTTGTAAATTCCACAGTGTCCAATTCTTCATATCATGAAGAAATCACTGAGCCTATTGGTAAAGCCGTAGAGATTGTCGAAAACACATCAGCCTTTATGCGTCTTAAAGGTTATAATACCCAAACTCGTTTAGCATGTAGCATGGAATTAGCCTTGGCTAATACACCTAACTTTTTGCACAAACAAGTTGAAATTTCTCTAGATCATATTCTGGTTATTTCCAACACTAGCTTTCGCTCCCCCTCATCTTATCTATTCGATGATGAGATTTTGAACATGGTTTTATCCTTAAAACTCCTCCTTCAATGTTTAGAAGAACTCTATGTTTATAGTGCTAGCAAGCTGTCTGCTGGATTACTTCTCGTTTTAAATGAAGGTCAAGAGAATCTCATGTCAGCCTTTGAAGAGATCATCTCTTATGCTGAAACATATAGCCATAATCGAGAAGAGAAAACATTAATCTTTATCCCGACTGATGTTGCCTCTTATGACTTCTTTTTGGAACTAAAAGAAGAAATGGAGAAAGAATTGGATCAACTCTTATGGAGTAATCAGCGTTTCAGCCCATTGATTAGGCATTATTTAAAAACAACAGCTATAATGCGTTAATAAATAAGGCTATACAGCTTAATATAGCCTGTTTCTTTAACCTTACCTCCTCTCATTAAAATGAGAAAACGTAGGGTAATTGAAAGGTAGCTCTACCCCTCTGTTAAGCAGTTGAATGGAGCGATCATGTTGAATCGTTCCGATCTTGTTAATTTCATAACCAAATCTTTGGATAAACTCTTGAGTTAATCGTTCATGGTATTCTTGATTTATCGTTATGAGCAACCCATAATCCTCCCCTCCTGCAAGCATGAATCTATATGGATCTTCATTCATCCATTGACAAACTTCTAATAGCCCTGGTGTAGGATTAAGGTTTTCCTGATGAATGTGTGCTCCTACAGTTGATGCAGCACAAAGTCTTCGCAGATCTACATATAGCCCATCTGAAATATCCATCATGGCTGTGACACCTGCTTGTTGGCCGAGCCATACCCCCTCCTCCACTCTAGCGTTTGGATAAAGGAACTTCTTGATAAGGGATTTCCCTTGACTCATCTGTCTTTCAAGAAGATTAAATCCGGCACAAGCCTCTCCCAGTGTACCAACAACTCCAATAATATCTCCCGCCTTTGCGGTACTCCGTCTCTTTAAGTGATGTATAAGAGTTCGACTAAGGATAGTTACACTGATTCCAATGGATTCATGACTTGCCGTTGTGTCACCCCCAAGTAAAAGAATTTGGTGATCTTTACAAGATTGTATAAACTTTTCTAGGAAACCTTGTAGCCACTCCTGGGGAGTAGAACGAGGAAGTGAAAGCCCAAGTAAAACCATACTTCCTCGTGCTCCCATGGCTGCCATGTCACTTAGATTGGTGTGAAGGGCTTTATGGGCAAGGCTTTGAGGATCATGGTAAGATGTACGAAAATGAATATTTTCCACAAGTAAATCTTTAGAAATAACTAAACATTCTTCCCCCTGAAGTGGAATGATCGCTGCATCATCCCCAATCCCTTCATATCCTTCCGGCAGAAAAGGGAAGGCTTGCTGGAGATAATTAACAATCCAAGATTCACTGATCATTGTTCCCCTCCCCTTGCAAAATAAACAGTTTCAACCACCAAAAAAGATTTTCAAAAAGCATTGTAATAAATTTTCTTGATTAATATATATGTTATAATATTATGCTAATTCTCCCTGTTTATAGGGTTGTATCGTTTAAAACCATAAAATTGAAGATTATGTATTACCAAAATTTAACCAGGACCCCAAGTTTAATGACAAACCCTCACTGTCAGATTTCTAAGGACCAGCAAGATTCATTATGGCTGATCAATATTGGTACAGCTATGCAATATTTTGATTTTTACACTTATGTTCATATTTCCCTTATTTTAAATGATATTTTCTTTCCGGCTAGTGATCCCTACACGCGTTCTCTTTTACTTGCGCTTTCCTTTTCAATGGCCTACTTACTCCGCCCCGTAGGATCATTGCTTTTAGGATATTTAGGTGATCGCTGGGGACGCAAATCTACAATTATTGTGAGCACCCTAATCATGTCTGCGTCAACTTTTACCTTAGGATGTATGCCAACTTACCAACAGATTGGTTATCTTGCCCCGATTGCTGTTCTTATATGTCGCACTCTTCAAGGGATGTGTTCGTCTATTGAAGTTGTCGGTACACGGGTTTACACAGCAGAATTAGTAAAAGCTCCGTGTTGTTATTTTTACACAGCCCTTACCAGTGTTGCCTCTTATACGGGGACCATCATCGCCATTGGCATTTGTTCCATATTTCTTTACCTCAACCCAGTCGATGGTTGGCGTTATGTATTCTACTTAGGTTCAGGGATTGTCCTTGTTGGTTGTTTTGCCCGAACAAAATTAAAAGAAAGTCCAGAGTTTTTAGATGCTCTTAGTCACGTTAACATTGATGACAAGCATTATGTTTTTCGAGTGTTTGTTCGTAAATGGAGCAATGTCGTTTCATACTTTGCCATTGAACTGAAAACACCAATCCTTTTTTTTATAACTTTTGTTCATATGGGAGAATACTTGTCAACGACTTATGGATATTCTGCAAACCAGATCATCCATCATAACTTTTTTATTCTTGTTGTCAGTGGTGTTATTTATGTTCTGTGTGCATTTCTAACAAGAAGCATTTACCCTCTAACCATTATAAAATTTATGTCCTTTACCCTACTCTTTTTTTCTTTTTTCTTTCCCTCATTAATATCGCTTACTGCGGATGCAGGGCACGTTTTTATCATACAATGTGTGCTTTGGGGACTGAATATTACGGGCATCGGTTCAGCTATCTTCGTTCGTGGTTTCCCGGTGATAGGTCGATATACGATTGTAGGCGTAACCTATTCCATCTCCAGAGCTTTGACAGCCGTTGTCACCTCTTATGCATGCGTTTGGCTGGCCTCTTTATTTGGCTTTATGGGTGTAACTTTGCTCTTAATATTGACCATTGGACTTCATCTCATTGGTCTATACAAATTCGTTCCTTGTGAGGAAGATCAATGGATTGAAGCCCATTGGAAGTCAAGATTTCGCTTAAACAAATAACTTTTCAATCGTAACTCCTCCATCCTCACGATCTCGATCTTTCACGAATAGGATTGTCGTCTCATAAATATCTTGCAATACCTTTACAAAAAACTTGTTTTAAATTTAATATATTATGTATAATATTATGAGATATTTAAATACATTTTTGAAATAAAAAACATTAAAATCGGATCTTTCCAAGTCCTAATAATTAAAAAATGGAGGATAGCAACCACTTATATTCTAACAATCTCAAAGATAGGAATACGCTTATTGCGTTAGATTCTTGTCAAGAATAGTTTGTCATCACTCAATTATATTGGACCATTAAAATGTTTAAAACCCTTGCAAAAAAAGTTTATCTGAGCCTATTGATCATGTCGACTTCATCCCTGGCCATAGAAGCTCCAACAATTACAGATCAGGTGTATCTTGAATCAACAATGATTAATTTCGAGGAAAAGATTCCTTGCGTTTATAAAGGCAAAACTGTTCAGGCTGATTTTATCGAGGAAGAAAGCATAGCTTCCTGGAGCCAAGGTAAAAGATTATTTACAGAAGATTTTCTACAACCTCTCATTTCAGAAGATCGTGAAGCAACAAGATTGAGAATTTTAAATCCGCAAGGAAAACTTATGGAGATAAACAGCTCTAATGTCGGCCCGACTAAGTTTTTTGAAAAATTGGATAGCTCCCATTATGGTAAATTAGGGGGTAAATACGCTCTTGACGTTCCCTATCTTTGGGGAAGAATGGCTCTAAATCATTATGGTTGGGCTGTATATTTAGATGCTTTATCTGCTAAATCTTTCACTATTTATTTCATTTTCAATCCCAATGATTTTCCTCAATACCAAGCACCAGCTCTTGTACCTGCCCAAACTGGACCGGCTCGTTCTCAGCCTGTTCGCGCGACATCTCAACCTCTGCCAACCATACCTCAGGTAGGCTCATCCCTTGCTATGACTTCAACTTCAAGTCCAGTCATGGTCGTTGAAGGTTCGTCATCCCCATCCTATGAAAAGTTTGAGTCAAAGAGATACAAAGTCTTATACAAAGAAAAGAAGAATGGCAAATTTACGGGTAATGAGGTGATGTTTTATGAGGGTCAATGGCATAAGAAACTATCTAGTGGCAAAGAGATAAATTTAGGAAAACAAAAGCCAACGTTTCTTCCTCATTAAAGTATGAGAGAGCTCACCCGCTCTTAATAGCTGGTTACTGTGGGCTCTCTTATTTTATCAGCTCTACACTCAAAAAAACGAGTCTTACTCCTCATTGATGGCTCGTTTTTGAGTTGATTGCCTATCAATCTTAGGTGTGTTGCACCAAATCTTCTTTTAGAGAAATAGGCGATAAACTTATTTTGTCCTCTGACTCCTTTGACTCTTCTGGCCCTTCTATACTAAGATTTTCCAAAGTCTTTTTAACCTCTTCCTGGTTAGCACCTTGGAATGTTGGAGAGAAAGAGAATTTAGATTTTGCCCCAATTTTGCTGAAGGTCCAAAAATCACCCGCCAGATAGGAATCTAAAAGATAAGCTTGAGGCATTTTGCAATATCCAGCCATCCCCCATTTTGGTCCCCAAGAGTTACGAACAAGAAACGTTTTGTCTTTATCATCATAACCAGCCAACATGACTGCATGCCCTCCACGATAACTTTCATTTTTAATATCAGGCATGGGAACAATACCGGTTTTTGCGACTTGAGAAGATGTAAAGGAGCTATAAATATCAATACCCAAAACAATAGGTTTTCGTTTTGCCAAAATACTTTTAATAGTCCTTGCATCTTGATGAACACTTGCAATTTTCGCATCATCAAGGTCTAAGTAATTAAGAGCTTCCTTGTAAGCAGCATCTGAGGGTTTTTTCTTAAAAGTTGACTCATCATCAGAATAGGGCCACAGCGTTTCATGACAAACCCCTTTTTCCATAAGCGCCTTAATCCCATCCGATAAACTGGCACCAGAATCTTCATTGACTGTCCCTTCAATTAATCTCTCGTTATAATAAAGAAATAGCCGGGACATGGGACTCGTATAGTTATTTTGTTGCATTAAAATCATACCAACCGCACTATTGATGGCATTAGCTGTACAGGAGCCCAATAGTCCTTGATCAAAGACAGGTGGACATTGACTTCTCAAATCAACCATTTCGGGAAGAACTTCAGCAGCTACACCTTTGAATGTTTTTACTTTAAAGTTTTGATGATTACTCTCGAGCCATTTGCGACTAAGGTTATGTTGGTCTCCATCATAAATGAGATTAAACTGTCGACCTACTGCGTGGGTATCCAAATCCCAGATGTGCTTATCTTCTTCACCAAAACTGACAGTTGATAAGGCCAGGGTAAATAAAAGAACCTTTCCAGATCGTTTTAGCATTTAAGTCTCCTCATATAAGATTAGCAGCTGTTTGATGTTTTCCTACATTCATGCAGTGGAGCAAAGATGGTGCTTGACTAAATCAGCTAATCCAATATGGGAGATTAATGTATTAATAATTAATTATTACTTAATATTATAATTAATATATTTGTTTTATTTTATATTGATTGCAAGATATAATTATATTTTAGTATTGTGTTGGTAAATTAGGAGGGGGGGGTGATTATTTAGCTCACCCCTTTATATTTTAGGACTTCATTAACGATATAATATGATCTTTCATTTTATCGACAGGCATAAATCCACATCTCATAACACTATCGTTGAATTTACATAAGTCAAAGGTATCCCCTAATTCTTTTTTAATTTGTTCACGCAGATCAAGAATTAAGGTCAGACCGTAATAATATGTAATAGCTTGAGAAGGCATTTTAAAGCTATAACGCTCTGCTTCTACTCGGGCATGGTCTTCTTGAAATCCTAACTTTTCTTGCAAGAAATCAATAATGTGATTAGGGGTAATTTTTCCTGTGTTAACCTCTGGATCTAGAAACATGCGAGCGATACGCAGTAAACGCATTTTCAAGGCCCCTAATTGCTCTTCTATGCTAAGATATGGCATGACTAAATCTTCAGCATAAAGCCCCCATCCTTCTATGTAGGGCATTTGTTGAACCAAAAGCCCTGAAATATAATTGAGCTTCTTTTCCTTTAAGAAGTCAGCGACACGGCTGAGCTGTTCATCATGACCTGGTCGTCCCTCATGAGCCAGGAGAATCGTTGCCGCAAAGGGGTAGGCAAACTCCTTCCAACCTGTGGTTACAAATTCTCCCACACTATTTTGGTTTTCAAAAAGCTCTGCAGGTCGGTATTGGGGGGCATTGAGGAGGGTAACTTCAGCAGCTGTTGCTTTTCTAATTGCTAAAGGAACCTCTGGCAGCGTGATCACCTGATTTTCTTTAAGAATGGTCTCAATATGATCCTGGATCCCCTGATACATGGCCAAGGCTTCGTCTTCATTAGATGCACCCTTTGACTTTTCGCCCAGTGTTTTAAGGACTTGCACGGGACTTTCATACTCAAATTCGTACTTTTCCGCTACTTTTTTGGCAAGAGATATAAAGTGCTCATAAACTGCATCAAAATCTTTGTGGCCCCGTTCGATTAACTCTTGAGGTGCACTGGCAATGCCATTAACACGCAGCAAAGCTTCATAAACCGGATGAGGTAGGCTTGGATTTTCAGCCGCTTCAGGCAAAAGATCTTTTTCAACAAAGGATACATAATCGCTTAATTGCTGACTAAATTGATCTAATAAGTGATTATCGTTCAAAGCCAAAGAGGAGTGAATCCAGTCCATGATGTTTTTAATGTAGCCAGGCGCGATGATCTTTTTGAGTGGGGCTGTCCCAGATAACTAGTTTAAATTCCCTTTAACCCATTGTTTTAACATT
>CAZITL010000005.1:75686-143434 GCA_964542195.1 uncultured Verrucomicrobiales bacterium | reverse complement strand
ATGTTAAAACAATGGGTTAAAGGGAATTTAAACTAGTTATCTGGGACAGCCCCTAGTTTTATTTATTTTTACACTTTTGCTGACACATGAGCAGACAGACGCAATGACGATCCCAATAAAGCATATTGGATTATAGTTAAAAGGTGGGTTCCTTTACCTACTAAATAGGGAATTCCTTTTAACGCGATTAAAGCTATCAAAAAACATATAACGAGGCCAAGAATTTGTTGCCAAAGTTTACTCGGTATATTTTTAAATATTAGACTAGCTAAAGTCACCCCACCGAGCGCACCAAAAGATAAATATAAATGGGAAGGCAGGACAGACATAACGTAGGCCAAGATCAAACACGCCGCTAACATGAACAGAGCATACGCAGATTCATTGAGATCCAGCAAGCGATGGATGAGAATATGAATGATCACAAAAAGAAGGCCAAATCCGATACCTGCAATAACATCTACACTATCATGGTAATTAAAATGAATGAGTGCTATAGCAATCAAGGCTAATAATACAGCCGATAAGAGGGACAAAAGCTTATGTCTTAACTCAAAAGACAAGGTTGTCCAATAGACTGTCGCCATAAACATGTGACCACTGGGAAAGGCATATCCAACACCCAAGTGAGGTTTTAAGGGCACGAGGAACTGTGATTTTAAATAAGCGACAGCAACCATTCCACCTAAAAGAGCAATTAAACTTCGAACAAAGGCTTGAGGGTGAACGAAATAAAAACCTAAAATGGTTACAGGAATAATGACCTCTTGCTTTGAAAAAAGAAGAGCTATAGTCAGTATCTTATCCAACATTATTGGGCCTTTGGGAAGTATAAGTGGCGGATGGGGTGGGATTCGAACCCACGAAGGAGTTGCCCCCTTGCCGGTTTTCAAGACCGGTGCCTTCAACCACTCGGCCACCCATCCAATATTTCATTCTTTTGCCGTAAAAAACGTGTTCGGTCAACTGGTTTTTCTAGCCATTAACCAATTCAAGTATTTGCATACCTGGGAGGGTTATGATTTAATGACTTTACGGTAAGTTTTGGAACCACTATTTATGCATATTCAGACACCTTCAGAATTTGGTAAAATACTTAAACAGCAGAGGAAACGCCTTAAGCTCACACAACTCGAAGTTGCCGGACTTTGTGGCGTTGGCAATCGATTTATAGTCGAATTAGAGGCTGGAAAAACAACCATTGAGATCGGCAAAGCTTTTTACATAGCCCATATGCTTGGTCTCAAACTAACCTTAAATTAGGAAAAAAATGATAATACCAGTCTATTTATTTGATGTTTGTGTAGGTCAATTAAATAAATCAGAAAATTCGCTAACTTTTACCTATGATCCTGAATGGCTTAACCATCCAAAAGCACAAAGTATCTCAAACAGCTTGCCGCTGCGTGAAAAACCCTACAAAGGAAAAGAATGCCAATCATATTTTTCTGGTCTCTTGCCTGAAGATACTATTTATAATCATTTCTGTTCTGAACTTCCAACTAGCCATGATGGCATCGTAGATCTCTTAAGATTGTTTGGGTTTGACTGTAAAGGTGCTATCAAATTTAAAAAAGATTCACCCCATCCTTCCATGGCGGCTATGTCACCACAGGAATTGGAGGATCTCATTCGCTATATTCCTATTGATCCTCATTTTATCAAAACCCATAATGTTGCTTCCATGCTGCCTGGCAAACAAGCAAAAGCCACCATTGCCTGGCAAGATAATGCCTTTTGCAAACCTTCAACCCATTTCATCAGCACCCATATTATCAAAACAGATTTTAATACCCATGATCAAAGAATTTTGAATGAGGTTTTTTGTCTCACTTTAGCAAAGAAGCTTGGCCTTAAAGTAAGCAAAATGACCTATATGCCTTTTAAGGATATGGAAGCTTTTGTCACAGACCGCTTTGATCGTATCAAAGTAGACCACGATACTATTCCCATTCATTGCGAAGATTTTTGTCAAGCGCTCGGCTACTTTCCCGAGCAAAAATATGAGTGCGATGGCGGACCAGGTTTAAAAGATTGCGTTGAGCTTATACGTACAAAGAGCAACCTGCCTATTATGGATATCAAATATTTCGTTGACAGCATTATATTTAACTTACTGATCGGTAACAATTCAGGACACGGTAAAAATTATTCTCTGATTTATCACCCCCATGAAACCCGTCTCAGCCCCCTTCATGATGTCATGTGCACAGAGGTTTACACCTCCAGTTTGACAGCTATGTCAATAAACAACAAATTTTCCATATCTGATTTAAAACATAAAGATTTTGATGCCTGTGCTGATCATATGCGTATAGGTAAAAATTTCTTAAAAAGTCGCTTTTTGTCTTTTGCTCATTATTTACCCCAAGCAGCAGATGCCATTATAAGTAAAAATTCCTTCTTGCAGAAATCTCCTGTTATCCAAAAAATCAGAGTTATTATGGAAGAAAGGTGCAAAAAAGTATCTAGCTTAGTTGCCTAAGAGTTTACTTCCTTGGAGCGTAAAGATTGTGCAGAGAGTTCAAGATTGAATGGTTTAAAACATCTCTGTGATGACGTTTCACATAGGAACGAATAACCTTTATGTTGTGATCATATAGTTGCTTACCACCAATGGTAGAAACATCAAAGCTTAAATATTGACGCCTGAAATCTTGAGCACATTCTTTATCGATCATATATTTGCCGCAATCATGACAATCAACTCGACAAACGTTGCTATCATTGGATTCTTCCCATATTTTGGTCTCAAAATTACAAATTGGGCATGCTTTTGTCATTCTCGTAGCACCTCTGATTAGGTCTTATTAAGATTATATCAGACTAAAAATTAAAATATTTTTAAGCTCCTAAGAGATCCAAAAAATGCTGGCGGATGGCAGGAAGCCCCTTTTCAGCCAAGTGTTTAGCTAAAAAATAACCAGTGACTTGTAATCCTTGCTGAAGTTGCAGGAGGGGAACCTCCTCAATAGGTGTGATCCAATAGGGCGGCAAGGGAAGCAATTTATTCTCGTATCCTTGAGCCCCTGTCTTGCTCACCACTCTACCTGATTTGGGAGAAACATAGGCCAAATTTTCAAACTCACCCGTAACAGCACAACAGGAAAGATCTAGACCAAAACCCAGATTTTCAAGAAGAGCCATTTCATAATTGACATAAGCTTTAAGCCATTGATCGCTCGTTAAATGAAAACGGATGAACTCCCATAACAAATCGTACAACTCTTCATATAGATGTCGTTCGGGTAAAAGTTTGTCGGTTAAGGTAGTGGCTGAACTGAGGGCAGCTAACTTTTGACGATCGCTAAACCAGGCAGCCCAGGTACTTTTAGGTTCCAAAGACCAATATCCCAAGTGTTCTGGCAATCGAGCAGACCAAGTGGCCTGAACTATAATGCCAGGTTGCAAGGAATTGCCAAGCTTAGGAGACATTTTAATCATACCCGAATGGCGTCCATGCTCACGAGTTAAGATATTGACAATGCGTTGTCCTTCCCCGAGGAGTTTTAGTGTCAGAACAATGCCTTCATCCGTCCATTTCATGGTTATGCATTAAAGTTCAGGCCCATCAAACGGTATAAAGCTGGCTTTTCCAACCAATTTTCAACCACTTTGACGTGAAGAAACAAATGAACAGGCCTCTCAAGCTGTTCCATCATTTCTTGCCGCGCTGTCGTGCTTATGGACTTTATTTGACGGCCCCCTTTGCCTAAAACAATGGATTTTTGAGATTCTCTGTTGACGTAGATAACCTGAGATATTTTAACACTCCCATTGTCAAACTCTTCCCAAGCTTCCGTCTCCACCATGGTTTCATAAGGCAATTCATGATGTAATTGATGATATAATTGCTCACGAGTTATTTCAGATGCCCATAATCTTTGGGGTAAATCCGTAATTTGATCTTCTGGGAAAAGCCACGGACTTTCAGGCAGCTGATTCTTGAGCTTCTTGACAAGTCCGTCTACCCCGCTTCCGGTTAAGGCTGAGATCATAAACACATCTGAAATATTTGAGTATTTTTGAAAACTTTGAGCCGTCTCTAATAACTTCTCCTTTTTGATTTGATCAATTTTATTTAAAACCAAGATCACAGGCCGGTCTTTTAATTGATCAAGAATAGACATGCTTCGGTTTAAGTTTTTATCTTGAACATCAACGACAACAACCACAAGATCAGCTTCACTAGAGGCGGACCAAGCGACATCAACCATAGCTCTCTCAAGTCTTTTTTTGGGCTGAAATATTCCGGGTGTATCGACCAAAATGAGCTGTGCTTCCTCATAAAGTGCAATACCTAAAATACGTTGTCTGGTGGTCTGAACTTTTGGTGATACAATAGATACTTTGCTACCGACCATAAAATTAATTAAGGTGGATTTTCCTGCGTTTGGCTCTCCTAAGATAGCTATAAAACCACACTTTGTTGTCATTTCTCCAACCTTTCTAACAAAATCTTTGCTGACAATTGTTCAGCCGCACGTCTTGAATTTCCTTGAGCTTGGACCTCTATACCATTAAGTGAGACAGAAATGGTGAAAATTGGGGCGTGAGCAGGCCCTTGTGATTCAACCACAACATATTTGGGAATGCCTAATCCATGACGTTGAGACCACTCCTGGAGAGTGGTTTTACTATCTTTTGGAGGAGAAATAGGCTGATCCAACCATTTTTTCCAGAATCGAAGAATAAAGGTTCGCGCCTGCTCCAAGCCCTGATCTAAATAAATCGCGCCAATTAAAGCTTCAATAGCATCTGCAAGTACGGATGAATCATATCCGAGTTTAGTGCCTGTTACCTCTAAAACTTTATCCAACTCTATTTGTTGAGCCACATCAATACAAACATCTCTATTGACAAGAAAGGCTAAACGCTTAGCTAAATTACCTTCTTTCTCTTTCGGATATTTATGATACATGCACTCAGCAATAACCAGACCTAAAACCCTATCCCCTAGAAACTCAAGTCGCTCAAAGCTACTTGCTTTTCGGCTCTTTCGAACACTGGGGTGAATTAACGCCTGATGCAAATGATTTATATCGTTAAATTTGAGTCCTAAGGACTCAACAAAATGGCTTAATTTACTCATGGAGAATCGTTTAATATTTTGGGGTCTATCAATGCCATTAACTATGTCAATTTAGTATACCATACATAGATAGGCATTGTTAGCCCCATTCCCAGCTCTACTAAAAACTCTTTTCAACTTTTTTCAAAGATTGCTGGTATTTTCTAAGCAAATACTCATCTTTATCTTTTTGATCTCTCAGGATACCCCACTCAGTGTATGGTACTGCGATCAATACATACCCCAAGTACTCATAAATTCTGTTTCTAAACTCAGTCACTGTATTAAGTGAATTTCCATACATATGAGATATCCCATCTACTTCTAAAACAATTATGTGTTGGAGGTTCGTACGTCCATCGAATGAACGCTTTTGGGCATAAATCACACCATCAGCACGAGATCCTAATTTGGGAAGATATTCTTCAACACATACAATGGGATTAAAAAGATTGAATTTCCGACGTGCCAACTTTTGAAGATGATCTTTAACATATTGCTGGAAGTTAGAAATAGTTGTTTGAGCACTTGAAAGCTTTTGCGCAGCTTTCTCACCAATTACCAACGGCAAAGGAGGCAATTTCTTCATCTTTAAGAAAATATTAGCCCATAATAATTCACGTGCAGAGGCCTCATCATTAATTTCAAAACAACTTGGCAATTGGCCACAGAAGGAAATAATTTCTTGCAGCCATGAGTCGCTCGGTTTCAAATCCAACAAACCGTGAGAATAAACGGCTCTCACAAGAAGCTCAGGTTCAAATTGCTTATTTTTTTTAAAGCGTTTTGTTGTTTCCGAATACCATTCCTTCAAGAATTGTTCGTCAGGAATCGCGCTAAGCTTGCCATGAGAATAAAACAGATCCACGATATCGTGACTTTTCATAACAGTTAGATGAGGTAGAATAATATCATCCCAATCCCTTAAATATTTGGCAGGAAGACCAAAACCTAATTGATAAAAGGAATGCAATAAGGAAGTGTAATCTCCAAGTATGTTACGACGAACCCCCTTAAAATCAGGCATACTTTGTAAATTGATTAATATTATATTCACGATGTTCTTCATAAAATCACGATTACTGTTCAGATAATCACGGAAATGTGAGAAGAATTGCTGTGAATCACAGCATCTATCCATTGAATTGCTAATAGTATGTGCCAAATTTCCGAGGGCATGCTTCATATCCTCCAAAGAGATTTCATATTTATCGGCAAGACACGATTCAAAACAGGCTTGAATTTCATTAAGGTAAATATAAGCATCTCTCCGTGTCAGTAATGAAGCTTGACTATGAATTAATCGTGTCAATTCTCGCAGTGAAGTCCTTGCTAAGTTTTCATCTCGCTCAGTAGTAACTGAAACTTCACTAAAAGGCTTTAAAACGTCAAAATCGTTTAGCTCATGTATAACAAAAGGCCTTGGACCTTCCCTACTCTCCTCGACCTTCGATGATTGAGGCTGACCCATTTGAGGGGATGAAGATTGAACAATGCTCAAATATGATGGACGGGACGGTAAATCAGCTGTAGTTGAAGAGGACACTTCTGATAAACAAGGGGAAGCGTCAGTTGATTTTTCCTTCTTACTTTTGCGCTTGCTTGATGCTCTTTTCTCTGCCTTCGACGATTGAGATCGATCAGGACAAGGAGGAGTAGATTGCAAAACACTTTTATATGATGGACCGGATGGTAAATTAGTTAAGGTAGGAGAATCTTCCGCTGGCACCTTTCGTTCACTTTCAACTCCACTTGGAAAGGAGCTAGTGTACTTTGACTGATCAACTTCTACACCAATTCCTTTAACACAGGTAATTTCTCTGCTTTTTGTTTCAATCTTGGATTTTTCCTCACAGGATTTGGACGTGGACATACCATTATGATTTTGATGTGAAGAAGGTTGGGCCATAGTAGAATCGTATTGATACTGATTTGCATAAAATCCTCCCCCAAAATTTGACACAGGAACATAAACAAAACATCCAGAGTATGTAGAACACACCCAGTACATAATACCCCCTATTGGTTGAATATTCGGAGGGCAGGTAGGGTAAATCATACTGGGCGGACAAGGATTATACCCTGGGATTTGAGGAGCTGTTGGATACCCCTGTTGGGCTGTTGGATACCCCTGTTGGGCTGTTGCATACCCCTGTTGGGCTGTTGGATACCCCTGTTGGGCTGTTGGATACCCCTGAGGAACTGTTGGATACCCCTGTTGGGCTGTTGCATACCCCTGTTGGGCTGTTGCATACCCCTGTTGGGCTGTTGGATAATTTGGAGGATAAGAATTTGGGGTAGGAAATGCTCTATCTCCTGTTGGATAATTCTTACTATTGTCAGCTGCATAAACGATACAGGCAGAGCTTATCAGCCCTAAAAAAGATAGAGTTTTTAACATTAACAATCTTTCTTCTTTGCTTAAATATTAAACTATTGAGTTTAAGCGCTATAAAATTTCTTTTTCTGCCATTTTTTTCAAAGTTTTGTTATATTGTCAAGACATAAAGAAATCTTGCAAATGAAGAAGATTATTTAAAAATTGGTCTTTCTCTTCATTGGGCGATATTTAAAAAATGCCAAAAGTTAATTAACCATGCATCGTGTTCATATTATCAACCTTGATGGTATCGCGGTTTCGGTAATAAACGACAAGAATGGCCAGACCAATCGCTGCTTCTGCAGCCGCCACAGTGAGGATAAAGATTGTAAATATTTGTCCTGTCAAATTTTGTAGATAATAAGAAAATGCTACCAAGTTAAGATTGACCGAAAGAAGAATGAGCTCAATACACATGAGCAAAACGATCACATTTCTTCGATTTAAGAAAACCCCTAGTACACCTAGCGTAAAAAGGATTGCACCAACAATCAAATAATGATTAAGGCCAATTAAAAGTAAGTTATCCATGATCATAGCTTGATTCCTGCACGGGGTTTAACCTGGTGAATTTCAAGGGTCTCTTCAACTGTTCGCAAAACCTGCAAACGAGGATCTTGTTTGCGAGAACCTTTACGCTGACGAAAAGTTAATACAATCGCACCGATCATCGCGACCAATAAAACGGCTCCTGCTAACTGGAAAAGAAGGAAATATTCGGTATACAGTAGACGTCCTATAGCATGACCATTGGTCGGAATAGCGCTTGAGGTGAATCCAAGAGATGAAGACATTTTGGGTGGACTCTTCCAAAACCAGGCAAGAGCTATTAATTCAGCGGCAAAAATACTTCCTACCAAAAAGGCAAGATAGGAATATCGCCGACTAGCTTGGCGAAGCTCGTCGTAGTTAATGTCCAACATCATCACAACAAATAAAAAGAGGACGGCGACAGCTCCTACGTACACAATAACAAGTAAAAGAGCAAGAAGTTCAGCCTGAGCCAATAAGAATAATCCTGCACTATTAAGAAAAGCCAGGATTAAGCAAAGGACTCCGTGAACAGGATTGCGCCCAACAACAACTCCTATCGCTGATATAACAACCATTGTAGAAAACATGTAAAATAGTAATGCTTGACCCATAATTTCACCTCAACGATAGGGTAGATCTAATCTAATGTTTTCTGCAATTTCCTTTTCCCAGCGATCTCCATTTGCTAATAAACGCTCTTTATCATAGAATAGTTCTTCACGCGTATAAGTAGCAAACTCGAAGTTTGGCCCTTCAACAATGGCATCCACTGGGCAGGCCTCTTGACATAAACCACAATAGATACATTTGGTCATATCAATGTCATAGCGGGTGGTTCGCCTACTTTTATCCCCTTCCCGCTCATCGGCCTCAATAACAATAGCTTGAGCTGGACAAATAGCTTCACAAAGTTTACAGGCAATGCAACGTTCTTCACCATTAGGATAACGACGAAGGGCATGTTCTCCCCGAAAACGTGGACTTAATGGACCTTTTTCGTGGGGATAGTTTAAGGTTACCTTAGGTTTAAAGAAGTACGTCAGAGTTAGCCAAAGACCGCGAACAATCTCCCACAAAACCCAATTCTTTAATCGATGTTTCAAAGTCATCATTACCAATTATCCTCGTGGTAAAAGGTCAAAGGCATAGAGAACACTGGCTGTTAAGACCACCCATAGGAGAGAGAGCGGTAAAAATACTTTCCAGCCTAGCCGCATCAGTTGATCGTACCTTAATCGGGGCAAAGTTCCCCTTACCCAAATAAAAACAAATAAGAAAAAACAAATTTTTAAAACAAACCAAACAACCCCAGGAATCAAAGTAAAGGGCATAACATTTAAAGGTGGCAGCCATCCCCCCATAAATAGAATGGTGGTCATAGCACTTAAAAGTATCATGTTTGCGTATTCCCCTAGGAAAAACAAGGCAAAGGACATCGAGGAGTATTCCACATTATAGCCCGCTACCAGCTCTGCTTCAGCTTCAGGAAGGTCAAAAGGGGTACGATTTGTCTCCGCTAACGCAGAAACAAAGAAAATAACAAACATGGGAAACAAGGGAATTGCAAACCATACATACTTTTGTGCTTCAACAATCTTTGTGAGATTTAATGATCCCACACATAAAAGCACGGAGATGATAATAAGACCCATAGATACTTCATAAGACACCATTTGAGCAGCAGAGCGCAAAGCTCCTAAGAATGCATATTTAGAGTTGCTGGCCCATCCAGCAATAATTATGCCGTAAACGCCCAGAGAGGAAATAGCAAAGAGATAAAGCACCCCTACATTTATATCCGCAAAGACCCACCCCCAGTCAAAGGGGATGACAGCCCAGGCTGCTAAACTCAAACTGAAGGTAATAATGGGGGCTAAGATAAATAAAATGGGGTTGGCAGAGGTCGGAATAATAGTCTCTTTACGAATAAGTTTGATCGCATCTGCAAAAGGCTGAAGAATACCAAAAGGGCCAACCACATTAGGCCCACGGCGCAGTTGAATGGCTCCTAAAACTTTTCTTTCTGCCAATGTTAGAAAAGCCACTGCCAAAAGCAGAGGTACAATCAAAACAAGAATTTGCAACACCATAAAAGCAATGGTTATAGCATAGTGGAGCAATTCGTCACGCATACTTCACCTGCTTTCTTTCTCTGGTCGTCTTAAGACACTCAGCCATAGTCGTAGAATGACGACTAATCGGATCGGTCATATAAAAATTTTCTACAGGCATCTTTAAGGGAAGGTGGCTTAAAGTCTCAGGAGTTCTCACATTACTTTTCCGCCAATAAGATGGAAGGATCTGATCCATATGACCAAAAATGGGATTCACCGCTACGAGTCGTTGTTGGACTTGAGTTAAGGTGTCATAGGGCAGTTTTTGATGCAAGACCTCAGATAATGCCCGGATGATTTTCCAATCTTCCTTCGCTTCTCCAGGAGGACTAACCGCCATGGATGTCCTTTGTGGACGACCTTCCGTGTTTACGTAAGTGGCGGTTTTCTCTGTGTAAGCTGAACCTGGTAAAATGACATCCGCTCTGTGTGCTCCCTCATCCCCATGATGCCCTTGATAAACCACAAAGGCTTCGCCAAATTGACTTGCAGGAATTTCATCAACCCCTAAAAGGTAAACAAATTTGACTGAGCCCTTTTGGCACGCAGTGAGGATACCTGAAATATCTAATCCGCCATTTTGTGGAACAAAGCCTAAGTCAAGAGCGCCCACACGCGCTGCCGCTGTGTGAAGGACATTAAATCCGTTCCAGTCGGCTTGTATGAAATTATATTTTTCAGCCATTTCTTGAGATAGACGCAATATTTCCCAACTATCGCGTCGGACCAAAGCTCCTTGACCGATAATCAGCATAGGTCTCTTTGCAGATCTTAGTTTTTCACAAAATGGATGAGAACCTTCTAATAATTCTTTTAAGATAGAGACTTGTTCTCCCAGATGATCATAGGGATAAGTCAAATCATAAGAAAGACCAATGGATGCAAGGGACAGCCCCCCCTTCAAGTAACGTTTGCGAATTCTCGCATTAATGATCGGTGCCTCAAAGCGTGGATTAGTTCCAATAAGTAAAATCAAATCAGCTTGATCAATACCAGCAATCGTACTGTTGAAAATATAACTACTTCTGTTTTGCGCATCATGACATGCTCCATCTTGGCGACAATCCATGTGGGGAACCGCCATATTCTGAAAAAGATCTTTTAGCGCAACAATGGACTCACAATCAGCCATATCACCTACAAGAACTGACATTTCTTGAGGTTCAAGAGCTTTAATCTTTTGACCAACAACTTCTAGAGCCTCTCCCCAAGAAACAGGCATCAACTTGCCATCTTTTCTGACATAAGGACGATCAAGCCGTTGTCTCTTAAGACCATCATAGGCAAAGCGGGTCTTATCGCTGATCCACTCCTCATTGATATCTTCATTAAGACGTGGAAGGACGCGCATCACTTCCCTACCCTTGGTATCAATTCGAATGTTACTCCCAACAGCATCCATCACATCAATACTGTTTGTTTTAGTCAATTCCCATGGACGCCCATGGAAAGCATAAGGTTTGTTGGTAAGAGCTCCCACGGGACAAATATCGATCATATTCCCCGACAACTCAGAAGTCACCGCTTGCTCTAAATAAGAGGTGATTTCCATATGCTCACCGCGATAGATAGCCCCCATCTCCGGAATTCCCGCTACTTCATTGGCAAAGCGTACGCACCGGGTACAATGAATGCAGCGGGTCATGATGGTTTTAATCAATGGCCCCATGTATTTATTTTCAACCGCCCGCTTATTTAAATCAAAGCGGCTTTCTCCACGACCATAACTTACGGTGATGTCTTGAAGATCACACTCACCACCTTGGTCACAAATTGGGCAATCCAGAGGGTGATTAATGAGCAAAAATTCTAAAACCCCCCTGCGGGCTTTTTCAACCATGGGAGTATTGGTGCGAATCACCATTCCATCAGCAGCAGGCATCGCACAACTTGCTATAGGTTTGGGTGACTTGTCCATTTCCACCAGACACATTCGGCAGTTTCCAGCAATAGACAAGCGAGGATGATAACAGAACACGGGAATCTCAATGCCTAACGCTTCACAAGCTTGCAAAACGGTGGTTCCAGCTTCAACTTCAACAGGTATATCGTTTATGATTAATTTGGGCATCCAATCCTCACGAGGCTGCTGTTTGAGCCGTTAAACGAATTCTATCTTCTATTTCATGACGAAAATGGCGGATCAAGCCTTGAACGGGCCATGCAGCCGCGTCACCAAGGGCACAAATGGTATGACCTTCCACTTGGCGACTCACTTCCTCAAGCAAATCAATATCTTCAAATCGTGCTTGACCTTTGACCAGGCGCTCCATCATGCGCCACATCCATCCTGTTCCTTCTCGACATGGGGTGCATTGACCGCAACTTTCATGCATATAAAACTTGGAAAGCCGAGCAATAGCTTTAATCACATCTGTTGATTGGTCCATAACTATAACTGCTGCTGTTCCCAAGCCGGATTTTACTTCTCTTAAGCTGTCAAAATCCATCAGCACCGTATCACAAATATCTTTCGGCAAGAGTGGAACAGAAGATCCTCCAGGAATTACAGCCTTTAAATTATTCCAGCCGCCCCGCACACCACCTGCATGTCTTTCAATGAGTTCTTTAAGGGGAATGCTCATCGCCTCTTCCACATTACATGGCTTATTAACATGACCTGAAATACAAAAGATTTTCGTACCCGTATTATTGGGACGACCAATATTGGCAAACCACTCAGCACCTCTCCTTAAAATGGTCGGCACAACCGCAATACTTTCCACATTATTAACTGTTGTTGGGCAACCATAGAGCCCTACAGCGGCTGGAAAAGGCGGTTTGAGTCTAGGCATTCCCTTGCGTCCTTCAAGACTTTCAAGAAGGGCAGATTCTTCACCACAAATGTAAGCACCTGCCCCACGATGGACATATAGATCAAAATCCCATCCCGACTTGCAGGCATTTTTGCCAATCAGACCTGCCGCATAGGCCTCATCAACTGCTTGTTGAAGAGCTTCAGCCTCTCGATAATATTCCCCCCGGATATAAACGTAACAGGTGTGTGCGCCCATGGCAAAGGCAGCAATCAAAGCTCCTTCGATCAATTTGTGGGGTTCGTGACGCAGAATATCCCGATCCTTGCACGTTCCCGGTTCACTTTCGTCAGCGTTAATCACCAGATAATGAGGTCGTCCATCGGACGATTTTGGCATAAAGGACCATTTCATGCCTGTAGAAAAACCAGCACCACCTCGTCCCCTCAAACCTGATTTCTTGACTTCTTCAATAAGCCAGTCCCGACCTTTGGCTAGAAAGTTCTTGGTTTTATCCCAATCTCCACGGCCTTGGGATGTCTTTAAATCAGCAGATTGAATTCCATAAAGATTAGTGAAGATGCGATCGCTATGATTTAGCACTTTCGTCCTCCATCTTCTTACGAGCTCTAGAAGCTTTAGTCGGCTTTTCAGGATTTTGCGATTCACTATAACCCTCTGGAGCCGATTTTTGTCGACCAATTTGAGAACCAGGTGTACAGGGCTCATCTCGACTAAGCTTTTGAAGCACTTGATCCAGTAATTCTGGCGTGAGATCTTCGTAAAAATCATCATTAATCTGAATCACGGGTGCATTAACACACGCTCCAAGACATTCTACCTCCATTAAGGAAAAATGACCGTTATGAGTTACTTGTCCCTCACTCATCCCCCACTTTTGTTCACAGTGAGACTTCAAGTCCCCAGCGCCACGCAACCAGCAGGGGGTTGTACCGCATAATTGCAGGTGATATTTACCCACAGGGGTTAAGTTAAACATGGTATAAAAAGAAGCAACCTCATAAACACGAATAGGTGGCATTTTAAGAAGTCTTGCCACCTCTTCGATCGCTGCTTGAGGTAACCATCCCCCACATTGACGCTGAGCCAAATCCAAAAGGGGTAGAACCGCACTTGCCTCACGCCCCTGAGGATACTTAGCCACAAAACTATGGACTTTTGCCATGTTCTCTGAGGAAAATTCGAATCCTTTATTAGAATCATCTATTTTTTTAGAATTTGATGGGGTCATCGATCAATTTCTCCAAACACAATATCGAGAGATCCAATGATAGCCACTAAGTCAGCAAGCATATGACCTTTGGTCAAAAATTCAGTGGCCTGGAGAAAAGCAAACCCGGGAGCGCGAATTTTACAACGATAAGGATGATTAGTCCCATCAGCAATTAAGTAGACTCCAAACTCTCCTTTAGGAGCCTCGACCGCGGCATAAACTTCCCCAGGAGGTACATGAAAACCTTCGGTGTAAAGCTTAAAGTGATGGATCAATGCTTCCATAGATTTTTTCATCTCCCCTCTTGAAGGTGGGGCAACTTTACGATTGGTAGTCATGACAGGACCTTCAGGCATCCGCTCCAAGCATTGAAAGATGATCTTTAAACTTTCGCGCATTTCGATCATGCGGACCAGATAGCGATCAAAACAGTCACCGTGCTTGCCGACAGGGATGTCAAAATCTAATTCCTCATAAACTTCATAAGGTTGCGATTTACGCAAATCCCAGGGAAAGCCACTGGCTCTTAACACCGGACCACTGAACCCCCAATCTAAGGCATCTTCAGGACTGACAACGCCTATATCCACAGTTCGCTGCTTGAATATCCTATTTTCAGAAAGCAGGCCTTCCACATCCTCTACCAATCTTGCAAAATTAGTTGCAAAATCATGAATTTCTTCTGGCAAATGGGCTGGCATATCCTGGTGAACACCTCCGGGACGGAAGTAATTGGCATGAAGTCGCGCTCCACATACCTGATCATAGAAACCCATGATTTTCTCACGCTCTTCAAACATCCACAAGAAAGGAGTTAGAGCGCCAACATCCATAGCAAAGGCGGAGATGTTTAATAGGTGGTTAGCAATTCGGGTAAGTTCGCAAAACAACACTCGAATAAATTGAGCGCGCCTTGGCACCTCTAATGATAAAAGCTTTTCCACCGCTAAAACAAAGGCATGCTCTTGGTTCATGGGCGAAACATAGTCCAAACGATCAAAATAGGGAATGGCTTGAAGATAGGTTTTATGTTCTATCAGCTTTTCCGTTCCTCGGTGCAAAAATCCTATATGAGGGTCTGCACGTTCGACAATTTCGCCATCCATTTCCAAAATTAGACGTAAAACACCATGGGCAGCAGGATGCTGCGGCCCAAAATTCATGGTAAAGGTTTTCTGTTGAGTCATGGATTGGCCTTTTCATCTCCAGGAAGAGGATCATCAATCCCATGTGGTTGGACAAGCATCCCCTCCCAAGGGCTCATAAAATCAAAATTACGATAATCTTGCGCAAGCTTGACAGGTTCGTACACTACCCTCTTCTCTTCATTATCGTAGCGAACCTCCACGTATCCTGTTAAAGGAAAATCCTTGCGCAGGGGATGACCATCAAAATTGTAATCTGTTAGAATACGACGCAGGTCTGGATGATCACCAAATACAATACCAAATAGATCCCAAATTTCTCTTTCGTACCAGTTTGCTGATTTGTATACAGGCGTAACACTAGGGATAGGAATCTCACCAGAAGTATTAATTTTTAGGCGAATACGCAAATTGTGGTAAACACTCAAGAGATGATAGACTACTTGAAAACGCGGTTGGCGAGCTGGATCATCTACACCACAAATATCTAAGAGTTGTTTAAACATACACTCTGGATGATCCCGCAATATTGTTAGAACACGGACAATAGAACCAGCATAAACCTCAAGGGTTAACTCGTCATGAGCACGATGGGCAGCTATCAGGTCAGGCCCCAAGACTTCAGTTACAACTTTTAAGAGATCATCTAAACTCAACGGTTATTCTCCTTAAGCGGTCATATTTGCTGAACGACGAATCTTTTGATGAAGTAACATAATTCCGTATAGCAAAGCCTCTGCAGTAGGCGGACAGCCGGGGACGTAGACATCGACAGGAACCACGCGATCACACCCACGGGTCACTGAATAAGAATAATGATAATATCCTCCGCCATTGGCACAACTTCCCATAGAAATAACCCAACGTGGTTCTGGCATCTGATCATAAACTTTGCGCAAAGCAGGAGCCATTTTATTGGTCAAGGTTCCAGCTACAATCATTAGATCCGATTGGCGGGGACTAGGCCTGAAAAACATACCAAACCGGTCTAGATCGTATCGACTAGCCGCACAATGCATCATCTCGACAGCACAACACGCCAAGCCAAAACTTACAGGCCACATAGATCCTGTCTGAGCCCAAGCAGCAAGCTTGTCGAGTTGAGTTATAATGTAGCCTTTATCCTGGATCTCCTGATGAACCATTTTCATCAAAGTATCTTCGTTTTGAAATTGATCGGGCAACGACTGTTTGAGTTGCTCGTAATCATTTCGATGTGTAGCTACTCCCATTCCAGCGCCCCTTTCTTCCATTCATAAATGAAACCGACGGTTAGAACTGTTAAGAAAATCATCATCGACCAAAACCCAAATGCACCTATATCCCCAAGGGTGATGGCCCAAGGAAACAAAAAAGCAATCTCTAGATCGAAGATAATAAACAGGATAGCGACCAGATAAAAACGCACATCAAATTTCTGACGAGCTTCTTCGAAAGCATCAAAACCACATTCATAAGCAGAAAGCTTTTCAGGGTCTGGTTGTGATCTACCAAAGAGTTTCGAGAGCACAATAAGTAAGATAGAAATAACTATAGCCAATCCGAGAAAGACCAGAATCGGCAGGTAAGTTCCTAGGTCGTGTTCCATTCTCGCCAACTCTAAAACAACAGTTAACCAAATGTTAACATGACTTTAGATTCGTTGCACTAACCGTTTCATTAAAATTTAATTTTTTTTGGATGGTCTTTTTGTAATTTCTGATGGTTATAAATAGCAAAAGCATCCGATCTCATATCAGATGCTTTTGCTTATGCTCAAATGTATAATTTAGGCTCTATAGCTTTTAACTTGCTTCATCGAAGAAGGTTTAGCAGAAGTTTTGACTCGCGCGCCAAGTGTGCTAACTTTAACACCTTTAGATGCTTTTAATTTCTTCACAGAGCTTGCATTCTTCGAGACTTTTGAGGTTTTCAAAGATGTCAAAGACACTTTTGTACCTGTCGTAGCACGTACTTTGGAAACGCTGTTCCTCTTGCTCTTGGCTACGGGAGTTACCCGAGATTTACTGACGGTGGTCTTTTTAGCAATCGGTGTGACCTTTGCCTTAGCTGAAGATTTAACAGACGTCTTTACAACCTTTGAAGGAGTTGATTTTTTAACCATGGTTGCAGCCTTAGTGGTAACCTTTGGTGTTGCCATTTTTTTTGCAGCAGATACTTTAGAAGCTACTTTCTTAGCAGCGACCTTCTTCGTTACACTGGTTAATTTTTTAGCAACTTTGTTTTTGTTCGACTGCACAGTCTTGGCCTTAGAAGCTGTTGCGCTTTTTGTCATTGTAGCGACTTTGGGTTTAGATTGACTAACTCCAACAGTTGCTTTGGCTACAGGAGCTGCCATAAGAGAACCAATCGATGCCATAGTGGCAGCTACATTTGCTTTCTTAAAATTCCGATTTGGATTTGCAGACTTCACCTTATTAACTTTGCTCACTATATTTTCGAAAGTTTTACTGGTCATATTTGCATAATGATTACCCATATGATTATTATTCTGTGTGTATTCTGCATAGTGACTCATGCTCTGCTTCATTAAATCCAAAGCATTATTCATATAATTCTTATAACTGTTTTGAATCCCTTGAAAATTACCTTGCATGACATGATCTCTTGTTTGAGCTAAGGTTTGAGTCAGCAAAGTATAATGACGTTTACGCAATTCTCTTTGTTTTTCGTGATGATTAAGAGCTGCCTTAGGCATGGGAATTCCCGTACTGGCCTGACGATAAAATTCTGTCATTTTACTCAAAAAAGGATTATTTAACATGGCTTACTCCAGGTTATAGATCGTTCCATGGGTTACATACTAATCGACAAAGTTTAAGAAGAGGTTAAGACAAAAGACTTTTTTAAAATCTAAAGTGGAACACTTTTTCTCTATTTTCACAGTCGAAGGAGCGTGATACAGGTAATAACCAGATTAGGTAGCTATGAGTAGAATGATGAATACAAAACCAATGTGGACCATAGAACAAGCTTTAGAACTTTTTAATCTCCCTTTTAATGATTTATTATATAAAGCACACACTGTTTTTCGGGAAAATTTCAATCCCAACGAAGTTCAACTGAGTACCCTTCTTAATATTAAGAAAGGGGGATGTCCTGAAAATTGCTCGTATTGTCCTCAGTCCGCTCATTATGACACTTCAGTGACTAAAGAACCCTTGATGAACGTCGAGGATGTTCTAAATGTTGCCCGACGGGCTAAGGCAGCTGGGGCAAGCCGTTTTTGCATGGGAGCCGCCTGGCGTGGGCCGAAAGATTCGGATATTGAGAAAGTTATTGAATTGATTAAGGCTGTTAAAGCAGAAGGTTTGGAAACATGCGTAACGCTTGGATTATTAAAACCCCACCATGCCACTCAAATGAAAGAAGCTGGATTGGATTTTTACAACCATAACATTGACACTTCCCCCGAATTTTATAAAGAAATTATTACCACACGGAATTTTGAAGATCGTATTGAAACCTTAGAGTATGTAAGCCAAGCTGGCCTTAATGTTTGCTGTGGCGGAATCATTGGGATGGGAGAATCGATACGAGATCGAGCCCATATGCTGGTCACATTGGCTAATATGGAAACCCCTCCTAAGAGTGTCCCCATCAATATGTTGGCCCGTGTTGAAGGCACGCCTTTAGAATCCATGCCTGAGGTTGACCCTATTGATTTTGTCCGCACCATTGCAGTCGCCCGCATCATGATGCCTAAATCTTATGTTCGATTGTCTGCAGGTCGCTCCAGCATGAGTGACGAGACCCAAGCTTTAGCTATTTTTGCAGGCGCCAATTCAATTTTTTATGGAGAAGATGTCCTACTCACAACACCCAACCCCGTTCCAGAACGGGATCGTATACTGATGGACAAATTAGGTATTCAGGGGAAATAAATTCCCCTCTTTAACCTTGCAAGACTTTTTGGTACTCAATAAGTTTCCTTTGAACAGCCCCAAAGACCGTACGCTTTGGATAACGTCCCTTTTCATTGATCTTGCCAGCGGAAAGACCAGTTAAAATTTCCAACGCCTCTTCCACTGTTGAAACGGCCCACACATGAAACATCTTTGAATAGATAGCGCTGGTTACATCATCTCTTAGAATCACATTATCCACGTTAGATTTTGGAATGATCACACCTTGCCTGCCAGTGAGTCCTCGATGTAAACATAGGCGATAAAATCCTTCAATTTTGTGATTTATACCACCTACAGCCTGAACAATCCCATATTGGTTAACCGATCCAGTCACCGCCACATCTTGGCGAATCGGAAGATCAGACAAAGCAGACAAGATAGCTACGAGTTCAGCCAAGGAGGCACTATCCCCCTCCACTTCTCCATAGCTTTGCTCAAATGTAATCGAGCAATTACAACTCACCGGATGCTTTTGTGCAAACATCCCTTTAAGATAACCATCTAAAATCAAAACCCCTTTTTGCTGTATAGGTCCTCCCATCTCAATCAACCGCTCAATGTTAATGACCCCTTCCTCACCAGCGTAGGTTCGAGCGGTAATCCGGCTCGGTAAACCATATTGATGGTCACCATTAGTCAAAACTGTAAGGCCATTAACCTGTCCCGTTGTTTCGCCTTCGGTTGAGATCAAAATGAGCCCTGACTCGATGTCTCGGTGGGAACGATCTTCTAATCCTGAATTTCGCATCCGACGATTGTGAAGGGCGGATCTAACATCTTCAAAACGAATAATCTCTGATTTGGCTTCGTTGGCCAAAACACTGGATTCATTTAAAATGTCACTGATTAACTCAAAGCGGGCACTCAGGCGGCCACGATGTTCAATCCAACGCGAACTATACCCCAAAAGGTATTGAATGGCTTCTGCTTCAATATCCTTTTTATTATCTTTTAAGGCAAACTGTCGAATAAGCTTTGTGTAAACGCTTACATTAGCCGTTGTTGCCGGTAGATCAGGATCAATATCCGCTTTTATCTTAAAATAGTTTTTAAATTCTGGATCATGATATAAAAAATTATAGTACCAGATGGGTGCTCCAATAATGAAAATTTGCACATCCAGCGGAATAGAGCGTGGTTCAGGGGCATCTAACATGGGCATAGCGTTTTCCCGGTGATGCTCCTCAATGCGGATTACGCGATCCCGCAAAGCTGCTTTCAAGGCAAACCAGACTTCAGGGTTATTGGCCAAAGCTTCAGCCCGTAGAACGAGAATGCCCCCATTGGCACGATGCAGATTACCCGCGCGAATGAGCGTAAAATCTGTCTCATAACCAGTTCGTCCACTACGATATTTGATGGAGCCGAACAAACTTTCATAAGTAGGATTTGGCTCCACAATAACATTGGGATTTTCTGTATTACGATTATCCACTAAAAGATTAACTGCATACCGATTTCTCAACTCTTCCATGCGATTATCATTTAGAAAATCGTCCACATGGTCCAGAATATCCTGAGCCAAATCATGCAGCCATGCATCAATATAGGGTGAAAACTCCTCAAAGAGGGGTTTGATGAGAGGTTGAAGCACGCGATCAGCTTCAAGCCGCTGCAGTTCAGTAAGTTTGACGTTTAATTCTCGACCACGAATGTTGGCAGCAGCCGTAATTGCCCCCAACTGGTCTCGAATGGTTTGGATATCCTCAGGATTAAATGATGGTTTTTTCTTAGATTTTCCTTCACCATCACTCATGCTGTGAATGGTAAAGTCGTCAGAATTGGACTCAATATATAACCCCTTACCTTGAGCAAATTCCTGAACTTTTTCGATTTCTTGACGAACCTCGTTCTCCAATGCTGCTGTAAATGCATTAATTTGCTTAACAAAGGCAGGATTCGTAAAGGTTTTATGAAAAACTTCAAAAACGCCATCCATAAAATCTTCCATACTACATTTCAATTTATGGCCGATACCTGTTGGAAGACGAAATGGAATGGGGCGATGGGGAGAAGCAAAATTATTAAGATACACCCAATCAGGAGACGGTGGAAACTGCTTGATGTATTCACGCAGATAATCCACCGTAGCCGTCAAGCGACCACTTCTATCCCCGCCAATCACAAAGACGTGACTCCCCATCTGGCGCATTTTTAAACCGAAATCTATAGATTGCTTGGCTCTGTTGTGGGAAGACAAATCAAAATAAGTTGTCACAGTAAAGTCAGAATCAGTCAAGTCATGAGAATTAATAGGAAACTTTGGAATACCCACTTCGGTAGCTGACAAGGGTTTGATCATTCTATCACGCCAAGAAGAAACAATTGTTCTAAAATTATCTTATGATTTAATTTATTGATAAAAAATTAAATTTTAAAAGTTTAGACTTTGAATGTTGTTTATCACTGATCAACAAGTTTTCCTTGGAGGCCACTGAAAGTCTTGAATATGCCATTCTTCATCACCACATAAATCCTTATTATCAAGGATAAGTGATCATGAAAATCCTTTGTCTGTTTTTCATTTTATGTTCAAATTTTGCGTGCGCTTCAAACCAGACAGAGTTCTGCACCGTCATCTCTCCAAAATACATCTCTTTAAAAGAAATGTCTCCGAGCCTTCAACTGATCCACAATCTTTGGGATACGAAAAATCCAAAAGTTGTCGAAGAAATAGATCATATAAACCATGAGATGAGTTCAGGCAACCTATACATTATTCCATCTGAACAAAAAGAGCTTAAAGGAATCTTTTTGAATTTTTTAAAAAAAGTCATAGGTAATCATAACCATTATTCTGCCCCTGAAATTCGGCACCGTGTAATCGAAAACTGCTTTGGTGTTTTATCCCTACTAAACCCTGTGGGTGCGCTTCCGCAAGAATCAGTAATTATGACTTGGTATGGTCAAACGTTGAATTTAGGCTTAGTAGCTCAATCTCCACCATCTTTAAATATTCTCCTCATTTTCTATGAATATTATCGAACTCTACCCACGATGACTTCTTGCCAAAAGGGATTCACTTTTAAAGAGTTATTTCGTGAAATACTGCTCAGAAATTGCATTGATCTTATCTATTACCGAGGCGAAGAAGAGCGATTTAAGTGGCAAACGGAACTTAGAGCCAACCCCCGACTCCAATATTTCTTAATGGAAGAAATGGTTAATATTCCAGTTGACTCCCATAGCTATGCACTTCATTTCAAAGAACATCACTGGGTTACGGATTTTCACCTTCATCGAGGAAAATACTCCATGGAAAAAATGCCTTTGGAGGTAATCCATAATGATCCTCTGGTCGCATCTTCTCCCCATGAGAAAATCACAATTAAAGGCGGAAAAGAATTATTTTCAGACTTTGGTGACCCCATTTATTACTTTGCCTATCTGGCCAAGGATATAAACCTCAAAAATGTTATTATTACCATTTATGGAGGTAGCATGAAAGATGATCCTGAAAAAGTTGTCTTTAACCTCCTTTCAGCTTACACGTGCCATTCCATTAACGCCATGATTCAGAGAGGAATGGCAGTCATTTGTCTAAATTTAATTGATCTGTGGGAAAACTCAGAAAAGCAACATCAAATTTCTCAAAAGATGGCTCAAAGAATTGAAGCCAGCATTTATAAATTCTGGCAAACACTTAAAAATGAACCAACTTCTCTTCACCCTGACCTTATAAGATTAGCCGATCTACCTATTTACCTGGAGGGATCCAGTTTCGGGGGAAGAGGAACCATTAAATTCAGTGAGAATTACCCCGGTACCTTTGATGGATATATTTCTTGGAATGGGATTCATGACATTCATTTATGGATGGCAAAGGATCACTCTAAAGACCATCTCTCCCCTCTTGAAGGTATAGAAAAAATCCAAGATCGTCTTTTGATCCTCCAATCTTTTAATGATCAAAGAGTTTTACCCTCCTCCGCCATTCATTTAATGTCTGCACTGAAAAAAGCTCGCAAGGATCATCTAGCACATTTTTTTATGGTAGCGAGTGGAATGCGCTACTTGTCAGAGAGTTGTTCTCTGATTGGCCATTATTACCCTGAAACTTCTTATCATCTTGAGGATGTTATGGATCAAATTTCTTCCTTTACCAATTCTATTCCTAAAAAGCGCCCCAGCCTGACTCATGTGGTAAGTTTATGGAGGTATCATACTGCTAAAGTTATGAACAAACTTTATGACTCGCCAAGTAATGTTCTCAACAATATAGATCAAAGGTTTGTAAGCACATGCTTTAGTGTCTACAAGAATGTTGTGCGGACCTCTAGGCCAGGTTTTGATATTTTAAATATACCTAACTTGGGGGCTGCCTACCTTCATATTGCGCGAAAGCCACAAACCTCTCAAGAATTTCAAGAGGTTTGGACCCGAGGTTATCTGCCGATTCTTAGTTATTTCATTTTACACACTCATCTTATGGGGAAATCCCATCACACGGTTGATATTAATGCCCCTCGGGAAAGACTTTACGAGTTTCAAAAGGATCTTGTTAATTCTTTTTCAATGAAACTAGAAGATTTAGGCCGAGAATATGTTAAATTCTTAGGAAAGCGATTAGCCCTTGACTTAAAAGAAGACGATTTTTTAGCCTTAGCTTCCAATCCTCACTTTAAAGTTTTTGATATTTTTCAAAAGAAGTTGATCCTGAAAAAAGGTATGGTATCTCTCAAGCAATTGGTTTTTACAAAATTCACCTTCCAGAGCGATACATACCGCTCTGATCTGGGAAGGTTAAACATACTCATAGCTGCCCTTGCTCCTACCTTTACTTCTCACATGATCGAGCAATCGAAAGAGCCTAAGAATCAAGAACTGAGGTTATGGCTGGAGAAGCTCCATAAAGAGGTCATAAAACAAATTACCAAGAATAAGGTCTATATAGCTCAGATTTTTCAAGCTATGTCCAAAAGTCTTATGCAATCTGACTAATCGTAGGACTGCTCTGTATAATTGCCAAATTTGGTGAGCAATCCTTCGAAATAGAGCTTGATTGTCCCAACCGGGCCATGACGTTGCTTGGCAATAATGACTTCAGCTTTGTTATGGATTTGAGCCATACGTGTTTGCCATTCTAAGTGCTTTTCTGTTCCTTGAGGTGGTTCGCGGCGTGCTTCGTAGTACTCTTCACGAAACACAAACATGACGACATCAGCATCCTGCTCAATAGACCCCGATTCACGCAAGTCAGCCAGCTGCGGGCGCTTATCATCTCTTTGTTCAACGGCACGGGAAAGCTGTGACAATGCAATGACTGGAACATTTAATTCCTTGGCAATAGCTTTCAAAGAGCGGGTAATATCTGACAATTCCTGGACCCGGTTTTCGCTGGACCGTTTCTTGCCACCTGCCTCAATAAGTTGAAGATAGTCAATAACAATAAGGCCTAATCCTTCTTGGCGCATCAACCGCCGTGCTCGATTACGAATCGCATTAACTGTAATCGCCGGTGTATCATCAATGAAAAGAGGAACTTGATGCAAACGGCGTGCAACTTCTACAAGGCGAGGAAAATCATCTTGACGAATCTCACCTCGTCGAATCTTGTCAGAAGAAATTGCTGCTTCAGAAGCTAAAATACGAGTGGCTAATTGCTCTGATGACATTTCAAGGGAAAAAAAAGCTACAGGAGCTCCTGATTTTCGATCATCCAAATAAGCATTGGCGGCGTTAAATGCGATATTGGTGGCCAAAGCGGTTTTACCCATGGAGGGACGACCGGCTAAAATCAGCAAATCTGAGGGATGAAGGCCTCCCAACCATTTATCCATGTCCAAAAGTCCAGTGGTCACCCCCACCACATGGCTATCCCTCTTAAATGCTGTTTCAGCCATCTGAACAGCCTTAACCAAAGCAGTATTAAATCCCACCAGCCCTGAAGAGGACTGACCGCTGGTGGCCAAGTCAAACAGCTTTTTTTCTGCATCTTCAATAAGCTGGACAGCCGATTCATTAAGATCAAGGGTTTTACTACTCTGGACAACATCTGATCCAATCCGCATCAACTCTCGACGCAAGTGCAAATCATGAATGATTTTGCCATAATCCCCTATGGCTGATAGAGAAAGAACAGATTGAGCCAACTCTACCAGATATTTAGCGCCGCCAACCGGTTCTAATGCAGAATCTTTTTCAAAATAATCCTTCAAAGTAATCGGATCAGCGATTTGACCGCGTTCAATCAAACGGCTAAGAGCGTCATAAATTTTCTGATGAATCGGATCAGCAAAATGCTCTGGACGTAAAAACTCAGAGACATGTTCGTGGTAACTGTTATCAAGCAATAAAATGCCTAAAACGCCCTGCTCAGCTTCCAAATTATAAAGGGGCTTATCTTGGACTTCGCCAGAATCAGCAGAAACCAGGGCCAGTTGTTGCACGATTATGATCCATCGTTAAAGTCTTTTTAAATATTATATAGCATACTTATTATATGCCGGTGCAGATTTTTCTAAAGGTATGGATATGAAAATTCTCGTCTTATTAAGTTTCCTACAACTAACTACTCTTCCCGTTTATGCTAATGACTTTTTACAAGGTTTATACTCCGAATTAATCCATAAACATAAAAAACACTCACACCATAAAAAACACAAAAAACATCACCATTCCTCAAAGGAACACAGATATTCTTCTTCAAAGGATCAACTTGATACTATCTTTGATGACCTGACAAGAAAATTTCAATATGCTCAGGACACCTGTACTTCTCGCCAAAACTGCTTAAGAGAAGAAAAGAAAATTCTCGTTAACAAAAGTCAATCATTAGGAAAAAACCACCCGGTCTATAAAAATCTTCAGGATCTACTCAGTTTGATGGATAACCAAAGTCAAAGAGATTTCTATGTTACTCAACTCTATCTTTTCAAGAGCATGACCCCAGAAGCTCAAGAGGATTATGAGTCCGGATTAAGGATAAGCTCCCTTGACCAGCACCCCCCCAAAACAACTCGAAGAAGTTACGATAACCGTCCCTCCATACACCATTATGTTTTGGATGACATTTTGAACATTGCTATCCAAAAAATTGAAAAGAATCACAAGCAATGCTCCTCTCGAAATAGATGCTTAGAGTCTGACAAGGCTCTCTTATCCCAACTTGCTCAGCAACTGGATTACCGTGACCCCGCCCTTAGGGCTCTCAGTAAGATTATTAAAAATATCGATCAACAAGCTGATAGGCAAATTTTTGATGGCATTTCACTTATCAAGATGTATAGAGATAAAGGCGTACAGAAGACTTCTCAAGCGATGGTTAAATCTAAAGACGCACAAAGGTGGATAGATATTAAGAAATCTGCCTCTCATCAATTTTTCAAGAAAGCCAGAACTACTGGCTATACCGTAAATGATCAAAGGTATTCTCGACATTCCGGCTATTATTCCTCATACGATGAGAGAGAACAGGAATCCTATGCCCCTAATTTCCATTATGAAAAACAATCTAGACACGCTCAGAAGCAATCCCAATATTATGATGACCAATCCAGGTACAACCAGGACAAAACAAAGCGTTACAAAAATCAACCCACGCACTACCAAGACCAGACCAGTCGTCACTATAACTCAGATAAAAAAGAGAACATCGGAGAAAACTTGGTCACATCCATATTGAGCAATTTGTTTCGTATAAGGTAAATATAATTACAAAATTATAGAACAATATATAATAAATTGTTTTAATAGAACCATTAGAGGAAAGAAAATACCTGCTGATGGTTTTAATTCTTTTTATTTTTTCATTCTTTATTTTGCCTTCCAAGGCTATGGAGGATGAAAGCAATTTATTTTCTACTCAACCAGTTGAGCTAAAATATCTATGGATGGATTATTTGGATGAGGATGATTTATACCAACTCAGTTTGGTTTGCCATGACTTTAATCATCTCATTCACGATGAACGATACATGAGGATTCGCGCACTTAAAGAAGGGATGATACACCCGCACCACACTTTTAATCCAGAATCACAAGCGGTAAGAAAACTATCTTATTACAAATTATTTTCAGCCCACCATCGTTGGATGGTGCATCAACGTGAAAAACAAGAGATTGATCCATTATTTTACATCAATCTCACCATGGGTAATGAACATGCCTTGTCGTTATTTTATCCATACTTTTGTCATCATCTTATTGGATGTTTTTTTCAAACACCTCCTAGCATTCTATTCGATCGACTCTGTGTGGAATTTGAAAAATCAGTCACATTTTATGCTAACCAAGGATCTCATCGAGCACAAAATAGCTTAATTTTCTCTTATCTTTTAATGATCCTGCTCCTGAGAGATGAGGAAAATCCCATTACGATTAATCTAAAGATTCCTCGACTCCTCCCACTGATCAAAAAATTTGCCCAAGATGGAAATCCTTTTTTACAAGTTTTACTCTGTGATATCTATATGAACACCCAAATGCTAGCCGGATTTCCCGATTACAAAATTTTCCCGGTCGGTAAGATAAGCATTCCTGACCATCGTTTCTACAAGACAACATTAATGCAAAATGTGTTTGCACCAGGTAAAATCAATACCATAATTTTACCCGGAAAATTGGATGATATGCGAATGGCCATGGGCATCAAATACGGCATTGATTTTGCGAGTCGAGGAAACACTCACCTACAAAAAAATTTGGCTCAACTGTTCTTTAAGGGCAAGTTTGGGTATAAAAGTGACAAGGAGACTGGAGAATTATTTTTAAAACATATATTTGAAAAATGTGATAATCTTTTGCTTACTCCCCTTTTACTATTAGACATTATCCCAAGAGATGCAACAACCTCATATCAAGCGCTTATACGCTACAAGGTTAAAAAAGAAGCAAAAGAGGGGCACAAAGGCGCCCAACACTTACTGGTTAAAAGTTTAGCGAATGGTAAAAATTACTTTCCCAAGTCACCTGATCAAGCCAAGGAATATGCCAAACTCTTTCAATTAACCCCTAAAATCAATAAAAAACTTAAGAGAGAACCAGCTCCTTATCTCCCAAAGATTGAAAATAGGAATCCACTCTCTCTTGAGTGACTTGATCTAGTTGAGAAGGCTGCCATTGTGGAGCATTGTCTTTATCAATTAGGAGCGCCCTTACCCCTTCAAAAAAGTCATGATTTCTCATACACGCTTGGCTCAAGCGATATTCTTGAATTAAGGCCTCCCTTAAGGATAATCCTTTAGCACGGCGCAATAATTGGAATGACACTTTAACACTGGTTGGCGACTTCTTTAAAAGATCTTCATACCACTTTTGCACCACGGGATCAGATGAGACTTGAAGTCGATGGAGGATAGTCTCAAAATCATCACCCTCAAAAATTTGATCAATCAGTGGTTTTAGCTCCACCAACTTTTCACTAACACTTGGGCGTTGATACTTTTCTATGATTCTAAGGATATCTTCCTCACCTGTTGCCCGAAGCAACTCACCTTTGAAAGAAAGCCAATCTTCAAAGGGCACATAATGAGTTGCAAGACCACAATAAATGGCATCACCTGCCTGAATTCTCTCCCCTAACAGGCCTAAGAACATACCAATTTCCCCTGGACATTGATTTAAGAAGTAGCTTGCGCCAATATCGGGGAAAAAGCCAATCGTGGTCTCTGGCATAGCCATAAGGGTGTTATCGGTCACAATCCGGTATTTACCATGAACAGAGATCCCCATTCCTCCGCCCATGCAAATACCGTGGATTAAGGCTATATATGGTTTGGGGTAACAACTTATAGCATAGTTCATTTCGTATTCTTTGCGAAATATCTCGTCCATAAGATCCCATTGATTATGTTCTCGCGCATAATAGACGGAACGTATATCACCTCCTGCGCAAAAGGCTTTCTCGCCATTTCCTTCAATGACAATGGATTTAATGTGTGGGTTACTTTTCCAATCCTTGAGCGCTTGGCTAATACCGCGAATCAGCTCCACATTAAGAGAGTTAAGGGCCTTGGAACGGTTTAAAAGAATGTGTCCCACATGATGGGTTTGAGATGATAAAAACTCAGCATCTTGATCATGGATTTTGGAGGCTGTCATGGTCATGGGTTACTCCGCTAGTAATTTTCTAGAGATAATTAATCGCATAATTTCGTTCGTCCCTTCCAAAATTTGATGGACTCTCAAATCTCGGACAAAGCGTTCAATCTGGTACTCTTTGATGTAGCCATAGCCCCCGTGAAGTTGAAGAGCATCATTAACGACTTTGAATCCTACATCAGTGGCAAATCTTTTAGCCATAGCACATAATAAGGTGGCTTGGGCATGATTATGGCTTAAATAATAAGCTGCTTTGTGAACTAGGAGACGGGCGGATTCTAATTCTGTCGCCATATCCGCCAACTTAAATTGCAACGCTTGGAATTCTGACAAAGGTTTACCGAATTGATGGCGTTGCTTCACATACTCCAACGATTGATCCAGGCAGTATTGGGCGCCGCCTAAGGAGCACGCCGCAATATTTAATCGTCCCCCATCAAGACCGGCCATGGCAATTTTAAATCCCATCCCCTCCTCACCGAGGCGATTTTTAACTGGAACACGGCACTGATCAAACATCACGGTGGTCGTCGGCTGAGAGCGCCAACCCATTTTCTCCTCACATTTGCCAAAGCTCAAGCCAGGAGTGTTCTTCTCTACCAGCAATGCAGTAATTCCTTTAGGCCCTTCTTGACCTGTTCGCACCATGCATAAATATAAATCACTGACCCCACCACCTGAGATAAAGGCTTTGTTTCCTGTAACCACATAATGATCACCATCTAAGACGGCTTTTGTTTTTAAGGAGGCAGCATCCGAACCAGAACTTGGCTCAGTCAAACAATAACTGGACAACCACTCCATAGATGTTAATTTTGGCAACCACTGAGATTTCTGGTCTTCATCAGCAAAACGTTGTATGAGTCCAGCTACCATATTATGGATCGAAAGATAAGCTGAGGTTGCCACACACCCCTTGGCCAGTTCTTCAAAAATCATCGCTGCTTCCAGACGAGACACCTGACAGCCACCATACTTTTCCTCAACAAACAGGCCCGCGAACCCCAGCTGAGCCGCTTGGCGCATGGTTTCTACAGGAAATATTTCCTCTTCGTCCCACTTACGTGCAAAAGGTTTTAAATGATCTTGGGCAAATTGGGCCGCCAAGTTTTGAATAGAGAGTTGATCTTCATTAAGGAAAAAATCCATGGTATGGAAACCTGCTTTACATTTATTTAGGTTTAAGATTATCAAGATAATTAGAATAAATCAAAAGACAGAATGAATGTGATTATCGGAAATTATCCCTCGACACGCTTAAGACGGCTGCGCCAAGCCCCGTGGATCCGGCAATTGGTCGCTGAAACCCATCTTTCCGTTCAAGACCTTATCTTACCCATTTTTGTTCGAAATCCAAGCGCTCCAGCCCACATTGAGGCTATGCCTGGCGTGGTAAGATATACCTTAGATGAATTGGCGCCACTCATCGATCAAGTAAGCCATTTAGGCATTCCCAGCATTGCCCTATTTCCCTACACCCCCCATGATAGAAGAACATCCATAGCCCAAGAGGCCCTTAATCCAGACAATCTGGTGTGCCAAGCTTTGCGCAAAATAAAACAACTCAATCCTGAGATCGGTCTCATTACTGATGTGGCTCTTGACCCCTACACAGATCATGGTCATGATGGGCTAGTTCATAACGGAACCGTTGACAATGACTCAACCTTGGAAATTTTAGCCGAGCAAGCTCTCAACCAAGCTCAAGCTGGCGCTGATGCCGTTGCCCCGTCAGACATGATGGATGGCAGAATTCAGACCATCCGTGCTCATTTAGACCGTCATGGTTTTTCCCATACCTTAATCATTGCCTATGCAGCAAAATATGCTTCTAGCTTTTATGGTCCTTTTCGCCAGGCTGTAGGCGTTGAAAAATTATCAGGCCCCAAAGATAAAAAGACGTATCAACTCAACCCTGCTAATAGTGATGAAGCCTTGCGGGAAACCGTTCTTGATATTCAAGAGGGAGCGGATGTGGTTATTGTCAAACCAGGACTTCCTTATCTTGACATCATTCAGCGCATTAAAACTCAGCTGAACACCACCATTTTCGCTTATCAAGTGAGCGGCGAATATGCCATGGTAAAAGCAGCAGGCCAAATGGGTTGGATTGACGGTCAAAGGGTAATGATGGAATCATTGATCTCGCTTAAACGAGCAGGCGCGTCAGCTATTTTAACCTATGGCGCTATAGAAGCAGCACAACTTTTAAAACAGGAGAGAATATGTTAGAAAGAATTGCCCTTGCATTATTAGTCGTAAGTGGAAGTCATAATGCCTTGGCTGATAACACATCTAAAGGCACAAAACCTGAAGCGAAAGTAGAAAATCTAATGAGTAAATTACAAATTGAAGACGTTGTTGTAGGATCTGGAGCTGAAGCAAAAGCTGGTCAAAAAATCAAAGTCCATTATACAGGAACTCTCGAAAACGGAACAAAATTTGATAGTTCTTTAGACCGCAACCAGCCCTTCCAATTCACTCTTGGTGTTGGACAAGTTATTAAAGGTTGGGACGAAGGCGTTAAGGGCATGAAAGTCGGCGGCAAGCGCAAGCTGGTTATTCCTTCCGACATGGGTTATGGAAGCCGTGGCGCTGGTAGCGTAATTCCACCTAATGCCACACTTATCTTTGAAGTTGAATTACTCGAAGTCAGTTAATAAAAAGCCCCCAAGGGGGGCTTTCTGTTTAACGCAACACCTTGATTTAATACGAGTAACCAAAAAATATAGAGTTATAGCGAAGAGAGTTTATATATTCTTCAATAGACTTTTCTTGTAATCTTTTTTCAATTTCCTTGATCTCTTTATTGGTAAAGAAGGTGTTTACATCCCCTTGTTCAAACAAGACCTTGTTCACCATATATTTGCCAGAAACTCCCTTCATGAGCAAAACTTTCTCATCAAAATTAGCCTCGGTTATAGGGTTTTCCATCTTCTGTTTCAACAATTCAGCAACGGTTAAGTGACTCGCTAATTCTTGAGTTCCCATCTTTTCATGAGATCTGGTTAACTGTTGAATGACCATGTGGTTATGAGGTTTTGAGATAAATTCATCTACATCCTTCTCCGCTTCATCTTGGAGCTGAGGAATACCCATAATAGCGTTGGCACGCCTATCTGCTTGCATCTCTAATCCTGTGGGGTGATCGAACATGAAGCCCCAAGCAATAGGGGAAGTTAAAATGACTGCTGCCGATGAAAGTAATAATTTAATGGTCATTCCTTACCTCCTTGTCGAGCTTACATACTTTTACACCTAGTAAAATAGTACGGATGAACTTTTGGTCAATGGATAGCTAAGATTTTGGAAAAGCTGATTCCGTGGGGCACCCTATTTTACTTATGGTTACAGGATATTTAAATCCCTTATACCGCTCATTGACGATTTGTGTCGGAATTCCCTTGCGTTTATATAAATCACGGCGAATGTACTCAACCATCATGTGAAAATGGAAATTATTGGCCTTTTCTAATGACATATGAAATGTATCTTTAACCCATTGTTTCAGGGCTCTGTCTAAATGAATGTCTGATAAATGTGTGAATTCTGGGTTAATATATCGAAGATAATTAACGATAACACTTTCCATTGAGCCTATATTACGTTTATGCGCGTCTCCGCCTGTTTGCTCAAAAAAGCTGATATTAAGCATATTAAGGTTATTGATGCTCAACCCAGCATTGTCGTTTCCTTTAAATGTTTGGGTAGGAAATAAATTTGCCAAGCATACATCAACCAACTTATTATACTCTTTTTCACCCTTGTAAAATGTAACAACACGCGCATCACCTATGGATAAACCACTCATAGGTTTACCTTCAAAGCACAATACTGGATGATTTTGACAAAAGGATCGGCTGCAATTACTGCCAATTTTTGTACACTTCTTACAATTTTTTAGGTAGTATTCTAAATGAGCACACTTGGCCGTGTTACAGCTCAGAAAGCAAACAGCCCAACTGGAATTGATAAACATCATAGTTAAAATTAAGAAATATTTAATGAGCATAGAATCTCCCTACGTATGTGCACCAAAATTCAATACCGCCAATTCAATCGTAACCCTAAGTTGGTAAATTTATATTTAATTGATCATGAAATTATCTAAAAAGCATAAAAAGCTCCTTAAAGTTCCTTTACACCTATTGGAATTTGCTTTGGCCTGGCCATTGATGAAGGTATTGCGTTTACTACCCTTTAAATGGATTTCTGCTTTTGGGGGGACTTTAGGACGCTTAGTTGGTCTCTTTTGTCGTCGCCATGTGGCACGTCTTAATCTAACTTGGGCCTTTCCTAAGATTTCTAATGAAGAAATAAATCAGATTATATCTAAAATGTATGATAATTTTGGCCGAACCTTCATTGAATTTATTAAATTAGACCAAATTAACCCCGATGCCATGGGCATTACGATTACCATTAAAGGCCGGGAATGGATTGATTATGTGCATCAATCAGGCAAAGCAGCCATTTTTTTCTCCGGCCATTATGGCAATTGGGAAATTGGCCCTTGGATTTATGCTCAATGTGGGCTACCCCTCACCCCCATTTATCGTCACTTAAACAATCCTTACCTAGATTACTACATGCGCCAATTGCGCTTATCTGTTTCCCCTCATGTTATCCTAAAAGGCCCAAGATCAGGTCAAGAGTGCTTTCGCGCTCTTAAAAAGGGACAAAGCCTCGTCTTATTAGCTGATCAAAAAATGAATGAAGGCATTGAGGTACCTTTTTTCGGTCGCCCCACCTTAACTCCAATTGGTGTTGCAAAGTTAGCGATTGCAGCCGATGTCCCCATTTTACCTACGCGGGTTAAAAGGCTCGGCAAAACTGATTTTGAATTAACGGTCTACCCTCCCCTCGAAATAGCCGAAGACCAAGACCCAGTAGTCAACATCATGACACAGGTCAACCAACATTTGGAAAATTGGATTAAAGAAGCCCCAGAACAATGGTTTTGGGTTCATCGGCGCTGGCGTAAAGAAGATTATAAGAACTGAAGTTTTATGGTTTCATTTAATAGATAGATAAATTCATCTTCTCCCTTAGTATGCACCTTCAATAAGCGTTCTTTGTCACGTTTCACAAAAAAACCTGCCTCATACTCACGCTCAGCATGACGATGAGGTCAGGATTCTTTCTCAAATACATTATCCCGAACGGGATCTTTTTGTTACCCTAAAACCAGGATCGCAAATAGTGGTAAGCACTCTTTATGGGGCTAAAAACAACCAAATCAGTCACTGATTTAACCATATCGTATCCTTTTGCGAGCCCACCTTTTAGAGCTTCTACAGCACGAGAAAAATAGCTTGCGGACACTTCTTGGGCAGGCTTTATTGGTTCTTCAACGGCATCAGTCTGAGGATTGCTATGATCAGCCTCTTTTTTCTCAATCTTTTCAGCATCAATAACAGCTGGATCATTGCTTAATTGGATCTCCTCCGGCGTAAATATGCGTGCCCTCGTCAGATCTTCAGCAGGGTTTGAAAAGATTTGAGCTTTTTCCAAATCTTCTTTGATTTGATTCACTGGTTCCAATTTTTCTGGACTGATTGGATCTTGCTCTGCGATTTCCTCAATATTATCATGAGTAAATATGCGAGCCTTGGTCAAATCTTCAACATGAACCTCTATTTTATTTTCATTAGCCAATTGCTGTTGGTTGTCAGCAACAGGACACTCATTCTCAACCTTTAATTGCACATTATTATCAACAGGCAGGCTAACGTTAACTTTTTTTCCCTTGTGTTTTAGAAAGTTCCAAGCGGCCTTGAAATCGATAATTCCATGCCCGGTATCTTTTACGTTCGCCTTGGCAGTATCTTTTTTGATGGCTGTCTCAAACAGAGCTTGGCGAGCTTCGTCAATGGAGATGTCAAATTGAGTGGCAAGGCGCATTAAAGCTCCCGCAAAAACCGGGGCAGCCATGGATGTGCCTGATGCTTCCTTAGCACCGGATGGATCCCCATCCAACGGTACATAAGATTTGATCGCCGTTCCTCGAGCAGATATGAAAAAGGGAGCCAGGGTATGAAAAGGTTTATTGCTAAAATGAGCTCGTTTTTCAACTCCATCAGCAGCTTTATCTGTAGCCCCGACGAGCACGACACGTCCATTTAATTCATGAAGAATTGTTGATAAGGTCTTCTTTTGAGAAGGCAAGTACTGATCATTGACAAAACTGTTGGAATTGCCAGCTGCGACGACAATAGTCTTACCCTCTTGCGCAAGTTGAATAATCGGTTCGATGAGCTTGTCCCAATTAAGACCAAAAGAAAGATTCACAACCTCAATATCTTTACGTCCAATAAGAGCTTTTAAACACTTAGCGTCTGAATCTGCATTTCGTTTGCCACTCGATCCTCTTTTGCAAGGCACAATAGGTGTGTGATTACTTATTTGGGCAATAATGCCTGCGACATGGGTACCATGGGAGGCATACTTACCTTTTTCATGGTGATTGGCGTCCATAACGATTGAAGCCTCAACATTTGTGTCTCCATCACGGCCATTAAAACCCGTAGTTAATCTTCCCTTAAGGCCTCCATGCTCTACCACAAAGCCATTATCAACCACAGCAATTTTGCGGGCCGAAAAATCGCCAACAGGGTTCGTCATCATTGACGCGGTCATATCAGAAACTAAAGCCTGCCATGGGGAATCGGCCTTACATAAGGTAACGGTTGACAGCATAACAACCGCAATTCTTTTATGGATTTTAAAATACATTGGTTCTTTCTCGTAATTTTTATTGTTCATTTGATTAAGTGAAGTTGATGATAATATATAAACATCTCGTATACTTAATCTTAAAATTTAAATATTCACCGCATGATTTTCTTATAATTTTTCCCTGACACAACGTCTATTTTTTTACCTATGTCTGTGTAATGGACGTTGCTTAGAATTGAACCTCAATAAATCCTTTGAGGTGGAAAAGTGTTACCTATGTCTGCGGTATAATTTGTAACCTATGTTTCCGGTATACCCTCATGGAAAATGGCGCGCCCAGGAGGATTCGAACCCCCGACCTGCGGCTTAGAAGGCCGTCGCTCTATCCAGCTGAGCTATGGGCGCACGCCTTACTATCTAATCTATTTTTAAGGCATTGATCAAGATTTTATTATGCTCCGTGGCTTAAAAATCTTTCTGCTTCAAGAGCAGCCATGCACCCTTGACCTGCAGCAGTCACAGCTTGACGGAAAACCTTGTCCTGGACATCACCAGCAGCAAAAATACCTGGAATATTGGTGGCAGTGCTATTGGGATGGGTTACAATATAACCTTCTTCATCGGTGGTCACCTGCCCTTTAAAGACTTCACTCATAGGTGTATGGCCAATGGCTACAAACACACCATCCACTGCTAGATCCGTCAATTCACTTGTTTTCAGATTCTTTAATCTTAATCCGTTTACCGACAGGGGCTGATCAGTCCCAACGATTTCATCAACTGCAGAATCCCAAATCACGGAAATTTTAGGGTTTTTAAACAAGCGATCTTGGGCAATCTTTTCGGCTCTTAAGCTATCACGCCGATGGATTAACGTTACATGATCAGCAAAATTCGTTAAATACATCGCCTCTTCCACGGCTGAATTCCCACCACCAACGACCGCAACTTTCTTGCCCTTATAGAAAAAACCATCACATGTTGCACAAGCTGAAACGCCAAATCCTCTGAACTTTTCCTCACTAGGCAACCCCAACCAGCGAGCTTGAGCACCTGTGCTAATGATCACCGAATCAGCTTCAATCAACTCTCCACCATCCGTCCAACATTTGAAAGGACGAGCAGAAAAGTCCACCTTTTCAATCATGTCATCGATCATCTCTGTCCCCACATGCTCAGCTTGTTGACGCATTTGCATCATCAACCATGGCCCTTGAATGACATCAGCAAACCCGGGATAGTTTTCCACGTCTGTGGTAATCATCAACTGTCCACCTGGCTGAATGCCTAAAGCTTGGATGGGCTTTAAATTGGCCCGCGCTGCATAAATGGCTGCCGTATATCCAGCAGGACCTGAACCGATAATTAAAACTTTTGTTCTTTTGACCATGATACCTCCGAATTTTAGGTTTAAGTATATCACAAAACCCTGTTTATCTCGAGTGAGAAATATCCATTTTCGCCTGGTTGTTGAATAATCCTTTTATGAGATCAGATTGTTTTGAAATTTTTTTGGAAATCGTCCATTAAAAGGATTGCTTATTACCATGAGGTCTGTTAGTTATTTTCTAGTTAGTGCCGGTTTAGCTCAGCTGGTAGAGCAACTGATTTGTAATCAGTAGGTCGTTGGTTCGAGTCCGACAACCGGCACCACTCAAAACCATAGATTTTTTAAAAACATCCGATAAAAACAACAAAATAAATTATCTCCAAATTGTTACCAATAAGAGAGCATTTTTAAAATGACCCCCCGCTTTAAAACCTATTTCACTCAAAGACCTTGATAAACTCAGTATTAATTGAGCAAGGGAACTTATACTGGAAGAGAAAACTTGTAAAAACGCAACAAAGAATTAGTCTATCATCTTGGGAGCGACTAGGTGGTGTAATTTTGGTACTCTCAGAACTAGCAACTGCTATTTCGGATGTTTACCAAGCTTTTTTCAAAGTAGGCAACTAAAGCAACTAATGATTTAAAGAGTTGCTGATTCCCATAAGTTAGAGAAATTGGGCCTACAAACCCACAATTCAATCAAATTAAAGGCTTTTGATATTAGGCTTCTTTCTCGATTAGCTGTTGTTCAATGGTAATGAAGTCATCACTCGCCCCAGACATTCACTCCTTGAAATGATGGTATTGCTCAAGCTTATCCCCTAACTCACACAGGGGAAATTAACTAAATATCGCTGAGCTTGTTCAAATCCTGCTTGTTAACACCCTCCATATCAGCTTATGTTAGGCAAAAAAATTATAAAATGAGGTTTAATAATGAACTTTTCTTTATTTTTCGCCCTTAACCTTCTAGCATTCACCTCCGGTCATGCTGTTGAGGGACAATATTTAGCGGATAACGAGCCTTCTAGAGAAATTTTAGAAATTGAACATGATCCATCTTCATTCGATAGTTGTGGGATTGTCATCCATGAAACCCCAGAAAATCGTAATAATAATTTAAAGCTTCCTATCCAACGTCAGGAGCAATTTCACCGTTTTGTAAGGCACCCCTTAAGATGCAAAAAGAAGATGACGATTCAAGAAATAAATCAATTCAAAGCGGATGAGATGCAAACTTTATTTCAAAATATGAAGGCTTGGGAGATAGAACGTTTGATTGATGAGGAGTTAAAAAAACCAAAATATGCCAAATTAATTGATAAGGTTAAAAGAGAAGAGAAAGTCAAAACAAGACAAAAAGCATTAAGAAGCGCCAGAAGAACCGCTCCTACACCAAGGATATCCCCACAAAATGAGCCAGTGGTCCAGCAAAAACCAGTGAAAAACGAAACATTAAGCTGTGTCCCTGAACCCACTACCTTTGAGGATAAAAAACGTTTCTTTGAACAAGAAATAGCCAAATTAAAGGCACCAACGCCTGAAAAAATCCCCAATCAATTGAGCAAAAAAAGTCATGCGATTGATCAAAAGATGCGATTCTTTGAAACTAAAATTGAAGAACAACACCCAAAATCCCATGATAAGCAACCGATCTCTCTCCTATCGGACAAGAAACACAACGTGGTGGCCCAGAAAAGAGCTATTTTTGAGAAAAAAACTCTTAACAAATAATTTTTAAGTTATAAGGATAGCTGATCATTTTTATTCAGTTATCCGCTGCAAAATTATCCTGAAGGGTCTTATCGATATAATCTTGGGTTAAATCCATAGACATTGCATGGTAAGCTCCAATATAGCTTGATATCTCTTCAGGGTTGAATGTAGAAAGGTTGCTTTTGCTGGAAAATTGTTTATTGTAGACGGTTTTTTTATAGATAGAGGACCAACTTTGGATATGGTGATTAATTTCTTGTTTTAAAGCTTGTCGAATGGATAAAGGATGAGCATCGGTATACCCCCTTATAAAACAATTCATCCATTTATTATACTCGGAATACTTACGATAATTTCCATCTAAATATTTTTCTCTCATGTAAAACGTGAATATATCATGCCAAAAGGGGACCCTTTTATGAAAGGTATCAGCCATAGTTTCTAAATCAATAAAAGCAACACGCCTCGTTTTTTCATGAAAAAGGATATTTTTACCATGAAAGTCATGATGGGTTTTAGTTAGGTAAGCCTCAAAATTTAACTTTCCGATCTCATCTTTTACTTCAAGACTAGCAAGACGATAATTGAGTTCCCCCAAACCTCGGCCTATTTTGTAGTAAATCTCAGGCATCCACTCGTCCCTAAATAAGAAAAAGTAATTACCAGGAAGACGTTTTATAATTTGGAAGTGCTGAATTGTTAAGGTTTCCGGATGCTGGTACCAAAAACTTTGGACTTCCAATCCTAAGAGAGGAACATAAGGATCTTGCGAATGGGTTAACTCTTTAAGATCCTCTTGTTGACGTAAAAAATTAAGCTTTATAGCTTCAACACCATTATCTAAGTGATTTGTCACACCTTTAATAATTAACTTTCTAATGCCAGGGTTACAGGCCACTGTTGGTGACAACCCCACTTTATAAAGAAAAGCTGTATAACTTCCTTTAAATTCATCGTAACAGGTCAAATTTAAAATTTTGGTCTTTGAATCTTCCATTAAACGTGGGTGGGCAAATCCACCTTTGATTAAAAAGTATCGAATCCGCTTGTGACTTGGATCATCTCCCTTTCCAACAATATCTTTAACATCAATAACAATTTGACGGGTTATGACCTGAGCAAAAGGATTGGGATGATGATTTATAGCTTGATTTTCTTCCCCCTTAGGTTCATCTCTTTTGATCTCTTCTTGAGTGGTGGCAAGAGAAACGGATGTAACCTCCCATGAATTTTGGTTCTCCCTTGGGGGTTCAGCTCCCAATACTTCATGGGGCACAATTGAAAAAATTGCACTGGCCGAAACAAGTCCACAGATAAGCTTAATAAACATCAGTTTTCTCCAACTTTCACTCCATTTTGCTTATAGAGCCAATATAGCGAAATTTTACTTTTTTAAGTAAATAAATTATTATTTTATCTAAAAATTTGATTTGTTATATCTATGATTACTGGGAATAGTAAAATTAAATTTTAAATATACGGATTGGGGGGAAAGATTGTGCGCTGGGTACATATCATGGGTCTCTTTGTCCCCCTCACATCTTCATCTTCAATAGCCATGGAAGAACCCTTAAAGATTTTAACCATAGGTCACCGAGGATGCGCAGGATTGCGCTTGGAAAACACCATGGCTGGTTTTCGCCATGCTTGTGAGCTCGGGGTTGATGGCATTGAGTTTGATGTTCATCTCACTAAAGACGGGATCGTAGTGGTTCACCACGATTACTATCTTCAACATGACTTCATCCGAGACGTTTCAGGATCTTGGGTAAAAGCCAATTCCGTTAAAATTATTGACCACTCATATCAATCGTTGAAGGCATATAAACTTGGCCTGATAAACCCTGATAGTGATTACGCAATCCAGCACCCAAGTCTTAACGTCCCAGAAGAAGAGTCTCTGCCTACCCTCAAGGATGTACTCGACTTAGCCCAATCTTACCCAAAGTTGCAACTCCATATTGAGCTTAAGACAGATGCCTTAAAACAGGATCTATCATCAGATCCTTATAAACTTACCATCACCGTCTTAGATGAATTGAAAAAATCAAAAGTCAAAAATCGATGCTGGATATTGGCTTTTGATTGGCGTGTCCATAAAATCTTAAAGGAACAGGATAACTCTGTGCCCATGGTTTTTCTCTATCAAGGTTCAACCAAAATTAGCGAAAACCCGGAGCTCTTACAATTATATCCTGCTGAAGAACTAAAGGGTCTTGATAACTCTGTTCCCAAAATGATCGCTCAGAAAGGCGGAGCCTTTTGGTCGGTTGATTATTCATGCCTTACCGAGGAAAACATTAATGAAGCCCATGCCTTGGGGCTTAAGGTAAACGCATGGACCCCCAATAGCGAAAAAGAGATGCAACACCTTATTTCCCTGGGCGTAGATGCCATTACCACTGATTATCCCGATATTTTGAAAAACGTTTTAAAATATAGGTATTCAATATCTCCTCATAAACAAACAGGGTAAGTTTTAAGGCAAGTCAAAAAGCATTTTCAACCTAAGGTATCCAAAAGCAATTTGATATTAAGGAGAATAATAATCGTTGCTACAATCCATGCTAAGATTTTTATAGAGGAAGGTATAACAAAACGGCCCATCTTTTGCTTCGAGCAAACAAAGAACAAGAGAGGGACAATAGCGAAAGGAAGTTGCATAGACAAAATGACTTGGCTAAAGACTAGAAGGTCTGCCGTTCCTTGATCTCCATAAATCAAGATAACGAGGATAACAGGAATGATTGCAAGACCTCTGGTAAGAAGACGTCGCGCCCAGAGAGGAAGCCTTAATCGCAAGAATCCTTCCATGACAATCTGACCTGCAAGGGTTGCTGTGACCGTTGAATTAACCCCTGAGGCCAAGAGGGCTACCGCAAACAAGGTTGAAGCAACCCCCAAGCCTAACAGCGGAGAGAGAAGATGATGTGCTTGCTCAATATCGTTTACCTCGGTATAGCCATGATCATGAAAAGCCACAGCCGCTAGAACCAGAATAGCTGCATTGACAAAAAAAGCTAAGGAGAGTGCCAAGGTACTATCAATCGTTGCCCAGTGAATGGCTTGGCGAATACCAGATTCATTCCTATCAAAAGCTCTAGTTTGTACAATTGAAGAATGAAGATACAGATTATGAGGCATCACCGTTGCTCCAATAATGCCCATAGCAATGTAAAGCATTTCTGGATTCAACACTATTTCACTGGAGGGCATCAAACCATTGAGGATGGATTTAATTGGGGGTTGAGCTGCGAAAATTTGAATAGCAAAACATACCATAATGATTATCAAAAGAGCGATAATGAAAGCTTCAAGAGAGCGGAATCCTCGATTCATCAACAGAAGAATCAGTAAAGCATCCAAGGCTGCTAAGATCACCCCAAGTAGCAGCGGAAGACCAAAGAGTAATTTAAGGGCAATCGCGGTGCCAATCACTTCTGCCAAATCACAGCTAATGATGGCAATCTCACAGATAAACCAAAGAGCTAAATTCACCGGTTTTGAAAAGGAATCTCGGCAGGATTGAGCAAGATCCCGACCAGTTACAATACCCAGGCGCGCAGACAAGGCTTGCAAAAGAATGGCCATAAGGTTAGATAACAAAATAATGGAAAGCAAGGTATAACCAAATTTTGAACCACCAGCAATATCCGTTGCCCAGTTTCCGGGATCCATGTAGCCAACTGATACCATATACCCAGGCCCAGCAAAGGCCAAAAAACGACGATACCATCCCCCTCTTTTAGGAACCTCAATGGTTGAATTCACCTCTGGCAAGCTTGGTTGGGCATCTCTTTGGACACTAAATCCCCCCCATGATAGTTGGCTTTCATTACCAGGCGGTGTTTGAGACATGTGCTTAAGGCCCTCTTCTAGAAGAATCAACTTTGTTTCTCTAAAGACACCCTTTAATCATATGCCAATTGTCAGAAATGTCCTATAATCTAGTTAGATTTTAATAAAAAACTAAAAGCATCATCGACAACTGAGATTATTATTTAACAATTTTTGAAAACGACTCTTTTCTTACTCCCTTATGTTCTTGGAGTATCTTCATAAAAACCAAGGCGTTAATCATTTAGTTTGAGAAAACAAAAATAACTTTTACATATCCTTATTGAAATAGAATGAATGTTTGTATTATGAAAATAGTAATTTTTTAACAAAAGATCGAACGATGAAATATTTTATTCAAATTATTATCTTTTCTATTTTATCCACTTTAAATTCATTAAAAGCCTGTGATGATAAATCTGATCAAACTCTTTCTTTAAAGAGTTATTCTCAATTTTCAATTGCCCTTAAAAACTGGGTAAAAAATGCCAAAACCACATTTGAGCAAGATCTTCCTAAACAGGTTAAGTTGGTAGGAAATAACTATTGGTTGTATACACCTGAAATGAAACTCTTTGCAATTTTTAAGCCAGTTGATCAAGAAGAACGGATGGGGGATCATCCCTTGAAACAATACAGGGCTTTCAGGAATCTGGATACAGAAATAAATGCTGTAAGATTGGGTATTATATTTGGGTTATCTGACGTATTACCCAAAAGCGTTCCTATTCCTTTCCATGAAGTTTATTTTGAATATTACGAAAAACCCATGGAAGGTTTGCTGGAATTACCGATTACTTTATCCCCCAAAACATTACCAGTTGATAAAATGCATTTAAAGGAATTTGCAGACTATATTCTTAAACTTAGTGCTAAATCAGAAGTTACTAACACACACTGTATATCGCTTGCTGAATTTAATGACCTGATTGATGGTCCTGGTAAGATCTACGAAATAAAGGAAATTAATGGAACGCTGTTTACATCAGCGCTTAAAGGATCCGAGGATTTCCTCTACGAGCATTATCAATTTTATTTAAATCATATTAACTACAATTCTTTGCTTACGGCTGCTTTTATGGACATGCTTCTTTATCATAGAGATATGAAATCTGATAATGTCATGCTCAGGATCGATGCAAATGGCATCGGCTTCGTAATCATTGACTTTGAATATGCGATGCTCCCTTTCACATTTAACCAAACCGATAATTCTGACCGACAAAAGTATATTCAAAGTGCCACTAGCGTCCAATTTAAACCATTCTATCTGGATTTTCCTCAAGCGGATCTTGTCATTCCTATGGTTTTTTTTAGGCACCTCTACAATTTGAAAAAAGTCCCCATCAAAGAGTTTATGCTTAAACACCCCACCAGCATCCTAGCTAATGAAGGGTATCAAGACTTTATCAAGCGCTTTGATTGGCTCACAACTCTTGCAACCCAAGTGGTTCAAGAGCACACCCCTGCAATGACCTTGAGGAGTTTGCATAAGTCTTTTAAAAAGACCTTCAACTTAAAAGGAAAACTTTTTAAAGAGAAAAGATTTTACAACAAACAACGTTATTATTACAGTGAAGAGCAATTTAATGCTCTTAATCCTCTACGAGCAGGATACGCAGAACTCAGGGAAGAGCCCATGGAGCTCTTTGTAGAAGAAATAACGATGTGTGAACATAAACCTAATATTCATTCACCCTTTTTTTTAAAAAATAAGGATAGATTAGAGAAAATCTCAGCAGATGGGTACTGCAACACTATCTTTTAAGGAATTAATAGGTACAGTTGTCTAGAAGGATAGTGATAGGTTATTTTAAAATTGTTTTAAGAGATAATATTTCTCTTTAATCAGTTACCTGGGGGAAGCAATGGTGCAAAATAACCTTCAATTATCCTTTGAGGAAATCAAGGAGTCTTTACAAAAGAATTTTTATGTCAATGTTCCATTCCCCTTAGAATGCACTGTGATCGAGGACGCTGTAAAGGCATTCTTTAAATTTTTGGATGAACCTGATCTTGTAAAAAATCATATTAACTTTACCATTGCTCCCGAACATCGGCGTGGTGATATTGGTTACAAACACCGAGATCCTGGTGATGACATTTACAGTGACAGCAAGGATTTTTTCCATTATCACCCAGCTTTACTGGAGAAATACCAAGATTTTCTTGATCATCACCCTACAGTGAAAGATTTTGCCCTTAAAGCCAACCCCATCTGGGATCTCGCCTATAAAACCATTTTTAATATTTTGAAAACTTTTGAACCAACGTTTCCAGGAGTTTGCGCAAAAATTTTCGATACCAAGAACGTTCACATTTTGATTCGGTTCTTAAGGTATAATTGGCAAAATTCGGCTAAATACTTGGCAAAACCCCACTTTGATGCCGGTTCCTTTACCTTGGCTATAGCTGAAAGTTGTGAGGGATTACGTATTGGCAGTCACCCGGACAATTTAAAACCTGTTAAGCACGTTGAAGGAAATGCTGTTTTTATGCTCAGCAGTAACTATCGAAAAGTTTTAGATACCGACCAATTATGTCCTGGTTGGCATGACGTTATTCAATTGGATGAAACCATGATTGGCCGTCCTTTTGCTCGTTGGGCTGTGGTTGCTTTTGTGGAAGCCCATGGTGTTGAAGCCTTATCTCGCAGCGAAACCCACAAGTGGTACACGGAGAGCGCTGCTTAAAAGGCTAAAAACAAAAACGGGGTTTGAACATTTCGCACGAGCTTTTAGAAAAAATTAATCATAAAAAGGTAGTATTACTCTTAGGTTAAACTCTATGAAGAACTAAAGTGGACCTTAAGATGATCAAAAAGCCCTCCGTGTATTATGCCGCCTTTCTTGGTGCACCTTTAGCGCTAGTGATTTTGATTTCTTCTTGCAATGCCCCTCAGCCCCCTTCTCTTCCCAGCCTTAAAGCCAATCACAAGGAAATCTCTGTATCCGGTTTATCCTCAGGTGGATTTATGGCCGTTCAACTTCACGTCTCCCATTCCCAATCTATGAAAGGTGTCGGTGTTTTCGCGGGAGGTCCCTATAAATGCTCAAAAGGCTCATATACAACCGCTTTGAGCGACTGTATGAATCCACCCTCTGCCAGCAAGCCTGAAATTGGTCCCCTTGTAGAAGAGACTAAAAATTTAGCCAAGCAAAATAAAATAGATGCCATTGAAAATTTAAAGACGACAAAGGTATGGTTATTCTCTGGTAAAAAAGATACAATTGTCCATCCTCAAGTCATGAATCACTTGGAAACTTTCTATAAAGCCTTTGTGCCAACGTCAGACATAAAGTACCTCAACAACTTAGAGGCCGGCCACGCCATGATTACCCAAAACTATGGTGGGGCTTGTGCAGTTAATAAAAGCCCCTTTATAAACAACTGTGGTTTAGATGGTGCTGGCCAAGTTCTTCAACACATTTATGGGCCTCTTAACCAACCTTCCCAAAGTCTAAAAGGTAAAATAGTTGAATTTGATCAATCCGAATTCACAACCCCTTTCCCTCCCTCCGACTACAGTTTGGCAAAAACAGGATATGCCTACATCCCTGAGTCTTGTCGTTCTACATCCTGTCATATCCATATCTTTTTCCATGGATGCTTACAAAACAGCGAGACAATTGGAAGGGAGTTAGTCGAACATGCTGGTTATAACGAATGGGCTGATAGCAATAATATTATTATCCTTTACCCACAAACAAAAAAATCCATAGTTAACCCAGTCAACCCCATGGGATGTTGGGATTGGTGGGGATATAGCAGTCATGACTACTACAGCAAAGACGCTCCTCAAATCAAATCGATTATGAAGATGGTCCATAAATTAACCCAGTAAAACACCGCTCAAGGATATCCTTAAACCTGTATTGAACTTTGGTATAATCGTAGGCATAATCCTGTCACATTTTAAATTTGCCCTCCTTGAAGGCGATAAAAAATGAACGATTAAGTAACTTTTCTCCTGGTTATCTTTTGTATTGGTGAGAAAAAGAAGCTTAATTCATAAATTTTTAACGGAGATCTGGGAATGATGATGAAAAAATTAGGATTATTATTATCTTTTACTATGGTGCTGGTCATGTACAATAATGTATTAGCGGAAACGACATTAAACACCAGTGAAAAGCCTTCTGTTGCCCTAGAGCAACCTAAAAAACGATTTTTAGAGTTCAATGAAGTCAAGGAGCTATGCCGTACTCTATCTGCAAAACTAGATCAACAAAAGTGGACTGGGATCATCGTCGTTACCCGTGGAGGATTAACACCTGCAGCGCTCATCTCCCAACTTCTCCCCAATCGTGACATTCGCACCATTTGCCTTAAAAGCTACGATGAAGATAAAAAGCAGAAAAAGGTTGAGCTTCTTTACGATCCCAAACTGCCCAATCAAGGCGAAGGATATCTATTCATTGATGAAATTTCTGACACAGGTAATACCTTCAACACTTTAAAGAAATTATATCCCAAAGCTAAATTTGTAACCCTGTATGCTAAACCCCAGGGCAAAGGATCTGCCGATTATGTTGGTGAGGAAGTCCCCCAAGATCAGTGGATTGTTTTCCCTTGGGAATATGAATAAAAAATGTCCTGGCTTATGATCCATAAGCCAGCACTTTCCCCTCTTTCATAAGTAAGGTATACTTAGCTAAATCAACGGGTTAGGATGGGCAATTATTAAAGGTGAAAATATCTCTTAACCATCTTCCCATTGCACAACTCCGTCACCTTCACCAACTTTATCAATCTCTAAATTCAGATATTCGTCTTGTGGGAGGCTGCGTTCGTGATACAATCCTTGGTCGTCCTGTTCTAGACATTGATTTAGCCACCCCCTTACCCCCTGATGAAGGAATAGCACTGCTTAAAGCTCACGGTATTCAGGTTATTGCCACCGGTTTGCAACATGGAACCATTACGGCTGTAGTCAATCACCGTCCTTATGAGATCACCACCCTTAGACGGGACGTAGAAACCTACGGTCGCCATGCCGATGTGGCCTTTAGCACCTCATGGCAAGAAGATGCCATGCGCCGAGACTTTACCATTAATGGTTTATACGCTCATATTGATACAGGTACGATTGAGGACTACCACCATGGACTTGACGACTTAATATCTGGAACCATTCGTTTTATTGGCAACCCTCACGAGCGTATCCAAGAGGATTATTTGCGCATCTTGCGTTACTTTCGCTTTTATGCCTGGTATGGGAAAACGCCACTGAGAGATGACATCCTTAAGATCATACAGTCTCATTTAAGAGGGCTAGAAAAAATCGCTCGAGAACGTGTGCGTAGCGAATTTTTAAAACTGATTAGGGGACCAAAAGCACGCTCAAGTCTTACATATATGATTGCCAGCAAGACCATCAAATACATCTCATCTCTGCCTATCCATATCGATATCCCTATAGAAGAGTCTGAACTGTCTGGCGAAGCTCTGCTTTATGGTCTTTTCATTCGCCACAAAGAAGATATTGATCGCCTTACCCAAGAGCTGCGTCTTTCTAACAAACAGCGTCACCATTTAATGGCTCTTTATCAATTTGATCACTCATTTGACCAAGAATCCTTAAACTATCTGATCTATTTATTGGGCCGTGAGGTGGTCCGTGACGCTTTGTATTTACGCAATGATCCCTACCAAGCTCAAACTGTGGAATCAAAAAAAATCCCTCCGTTTCCGATCAAAGGAACTGATTTGCCGCTTCCTCCTGGTCCCTCATTGGGCAAAATTCTAACGGAATGTCAGAAATGGTGGGCAAGTCAAGATTTTCGTCCCACTAGGCATGAATGCTTAACTTGGATTAAAAATTACCTTGAAACTTCAAAGAGATAGATCCATAGTCAAGCCAAATTATTTAATCAATGTGGATTGTTATGGGTTTTAATTGTGGTATTGTTGGTCTGCCAAATGTTGGCAAATCAACTCTATTTAATGCATTAACAGCAACGGCGGCAGCAGAAGCAGCCAACTATCCTTTTTGTACCATTGAGCCTAATATCGGGCGAGTGGGTGTTCCCGATCAAAGGCTAGAGACGATTGCAAAAATTGCCAATTCTCAAAAAATCATCCCCACCCAATTGGAAGTGGTGGACATTGCAGGACTCGTGCGCGGTGCCAGCAAAGGGGAAGGATTGGGCAACCAATTCTTGGGACACATTCGCAGTGTTGATGCCATTATTCACGTGTTGCGTTGTTTTGAAAATGATGACATTACCCATGTGGATGGAAGTGTTGATCCCATTCGTGACCTGACCACCATTGAAACAGAACTAATGCTCTCCGACATGGAAAGCTTAGAGCGACGAGTTGCCAACTTAGCCAAAAAAGCAAAAGGTGGGGATGTAGAAAGCAAAGCCCTCTTGGCGATCTCCGAAAAAGCTCTGGCCCACCTCCAATTAGGCAAGCCAGCAAATACACTTCAAGTTTCCCCAGATGAGCTTGGCATCTTCAAGCAATTGCAACTGTTGACAGCAAAGCCAATTTTATACGCTTGCAATGTCAATGAAGAAGATGCGGCTCAAGGAAATGCTTGGACAGAGAAAGTTGTAGCCTACGCTCAAAATCATCAGGCCCGAGCTGTCGTTATCTCAGCTGCTATTGAAGCTGAAGTCTCAACCCTTGAATCAGAGGCTGACAAATTGGAGTTTCTCCAGAGCATGGGGTTGAAGGAGACCGGTCTCAATCAAGTCATTCGTGAAGGATATCGCCTTTTAGATCTTCTTACCTTCTTTACCTGCGGACCAAAAGAAGCCCGAGCATGGACTACGTTTAAGGGCGCAAAAGCACCCCAGGCAGCCGGTGTGATCCATACGGATTTTGAAAGAGGATTCATTTGTGCAGAAACCATTTCTTACGATGATTATCTTACCTTTCAAGGGGAATCTGGCGCTAAAGCAGCTGGCAAACTCCGCTTGGAAGGTCGGGATTATGTTGCTCAAGATGGCGACATCTTTCATTTTAGGTTTAACGTTTAACTCTTGAGCTCCATCACTCTTTAAGGGTTCCACCCTTAGCTTTTACGCTTTATTAAAGGGTTATCATGTATCCTCTTTGAATCGTTCATTCTCGGAGGATACCATGAGAGAATCACCCATATTTAAAAAACTCCTTATACCCAGCCTTTGCATTGCCGGTATGATTAATTCCCATGAGGCCCAAGCCTTCAATATCAAGCATTTCGTTGAACATGATGTTGGTGATAAAGTCAAACATACAGCGACTCATGGCGTCGATCAAATTGGCAAAAAATTTAAATCCATTGAACATAAAATGGAAAAACTTACCAAAGACATTAAAAAAATTGAGGATTTATTTAAAAAACTGGAAAAGAAACTAGAAAAAATACCTCACACCATGGAAAAGGAGGTCAAAATCGTCCAAGGGGAATTCAACAAAATTAAGGACGAAATGGAAAAGATTCCTCATAAAATTGAAGAGGGTGTGAAAAGTTTGAGCCACTTGGCTGTTGAAGGGTTAGAAAAAGCTGGATTTTCACCAAAATTGATGAAGAAAACAGCCATGTGTTTTATCCCCTTTTTAGAACAACTAAAAAAACTTGCGGACCACCCCATGCCAACAAAAGCAGTTGAGACCATTAAGGATTCGGAATGCTATCAGGACATTAATGAATTTGCTGATACCTGCAACAAGCCCTTGTTAATTACCGCTTCCATGCTTCCTTATGTCGGTCAAAGTGTCGGAACTTTTTGTGCCAAAATTGATCATTTAGTTGGTAAATTTGATGCCATGATCGATAAGCTCGAACTGGAGGCTGAAACCTTAGAAAAAAATGTCCACGATGTTGAAGATATGGTCTCAGGCAAGTCTGCACCAGATATAAACAAAGTGGCAAGGATGATCGAAGACGTTGAAGATGAAGGGAGTGGAGAAGAAGAAAATCAGACTTCAGAAGAGGATGAAGACTCTAATAATGAGTCTGAAGACGATCCCTCCATCCCTGATGCAGATGATTAATCAATTCATTATTAATTAGCCCCTTGACCAGGAAGTCGGTTCTTCCTAAAAAGGGGCATAGATTTTTTCACAAAGGGTTTCTTATGTTATATCAATCTTTCTTAGCAGTTTGCTTTTCTCTGATCACCAATGCCCACGCCACGGATAATCTTCAAGAGGAACCGCTAATCCCAACTACCAACAAGCAATCCACACAAAGTCAACTCTCTGACCTGATACCATCCGATCTCGTTACCCCCCCATCTTCAGCAGCTCCCCAACCCTGGTATTTGCAAATCAAAAATTTCATCCAGGTGGATGATGAGGAAGAAGATGAAGAAATTCAAAAAATAGATAGTATCCTGTTTGCCATAGCATCCACTGGGGGGGCATGCATCGTTTCTTAGGATGATTTTGCTGCTGAATTCTCGTATAATTATAAAAATACGAGAATTAATCCACGAACATGGCTAAAGCAACTTTAAAATTCGTTTGTCAAAATTGCGGTACCATCCATCCTAAATGGAGTGGCAAGTGTGAAGGATGCCACGACTGGAACACTCTGGTCGAAGAGGTGGTTCAAACTCAAAAAAAAGCTGCTAGTCATGCCTTGGCTACAGAATTCGTTCCCATTCAGGGAGAAGCTATTGATGCACCACGCATCCAGACCGGCATTATTGAATTTGACCGGGTGTGTGGAGGTGGTCTTGTCCCCGGATCAGTCATTTTGGTAGGCGGTGATCCTGGTATTGGTAAATCCACCTTACTGCTCCAAGTGGTCGCCCATTTATCCCAGACCCATGCTTGCGCCTACGTCTCTGGGGAGGAAGCCGTTGCCCAAGTGCGCTTGAGAGCAAAACGATTGGACATTACCAGCGGTCATCAATTGCACCTGGCAGCCGCCACCAATGTTCAAGAAATTTTGAAAGGATTAAATAATTTAGGCACCCCCGTTCGTCTCGCGATTATTGATTCGATTCAAACCATGAATCATGAAGGCATTGATTCAGCACCCGGCACCGTCACCCAGGTACGAGCATGCACCCATGAACTGATTACGGCGGCTAAGCAAAGTAATATGGTTGTGATTTTGGTGGGGCATGTAACCAAAGAAGGCGTGATTGCCGGCCCGCGTATTCTCGAACACATGGTTGATACTGTGCTTTATTTTGAAGGGGACCGTCACTATCACTATCGAATTTTGCGATCTGTTAAAAACCGCTTTGGGGCAACTGATGAAATCGGCGTTTTTGAAATGCAATCCCAAGGACTTGTGGAAGTCCCCAACCCTTCAGCCTTATTTATCGCCAATCACCAATCAGAGCTTAGCGGATCGGCTATTTTTGCTGGCTTAGAAGGGACACGCCCAATCTTAACCGAAGTTCAAGCTCTTGTTGCCCCCTCTTATTTCGCAGCCCCCAAACGAACATCTGTTGGTTGGGATTCTAGTCGCCTCTCCATGATCTTAGCCGTACTTGAGACACGATGCGGCTTGTCTTTTGCCAACAAAGATGTTTATTTAAATGTTGCCGGTGGACTAAAAATAACTGAGCCTGCGGCTGATCTGGCCGTTGCTGCAGCGCTTATCTCAGCGAATAAAAATGTGCCGGTGCCTAAAGGAAGTATCTTTTATGGTGAAATTGGGCTTGCAGGTGAAGTCAGAGGGGTTAACCATCCCGATTTGCGTCTTAAGGAGGCAACAAAATTAGGATTTGAGCAGGCATATTGTGCCCTTCCCTTAAGCCAAGGGGAGCAAAATGGAACAATTCCACAAATAAACGTGCGTTACTTACTGGAGATGTTGGACTTTTTTGGTAATTCATCGCATATTAAGAATAATAGAAAATTAGCATAACCCCTAAGACAGGCTGGTCATGAATTCCGTTGACATAGGTATATTGGTCACTCTTGCGCTTTCTGCGCTTATTGGACTGATGCGAGGGTTTACCCGTGAAGTATTAGGCATGTTTACATGGCTTGGCGCCATCATTCTTGCCTATCTAACCATTCCAATGTTTAATGGAATGGCCAAGCAGTATGTGACCAATCCTATGCTGGCTGATATCCTCACTGGTGTTGCCCTATTTATTCTTTACTTAGTCGCCTTTAGCATTGTCAGCAGCTTCATTGCTGCATCAGTTCACAACAGTGCTTTAGGAGGTATTGATCGATCTTTGGGGTTTAGCTTTGGTTTAATTCGTGGGATTGTTCTACTGGTTATTGCTGAAGTGGTCATCTCCTCCTTTATCCCTAGAAGTCACCAACCTCAAGTCATCCAAACGGCCCGCTTTGCCCCTCTGGTACGGAGTGGCGGAGATGTATTATTTAGAGTACTTCCCTCTGATTGGCAGCAATATATTTTAGCTCAAATTGCTAAAAGCTTAGATGCTGCTAAACTAGCTGAGGGTATGGTTCCTCCCGCAATAACCACTCCAAATTTGCCTCAAACAAGTGGACAATCGACCTTCTCGGCTCATCCAAAACATGAAGAAGACACTGAGAAGACCGCTGAATCTTTAGCCAATTTAAAACCTCAGTCCGTTCCATCAAAAAATAATGATGGAGAATATGATAATCGCCAACGGCGCGAAATGGAACGCTTATTTCAAACCACAGAGTAAAAAATGGTGAAACCAAACATGCGTAATCATTACCTAAAACACTTAATGTTATCTCTATCTTTTCCCCTCATCCTTATGGGATGTGACTCAAAATCCCCCCTAAGTGGCAAGCGGGAAGCCATATTTACCTTAGAACCAACGATAAAACCAAGCGTTGAGCTAAAAGGTTCAAAGATCTTACTGTCCTCTCCTGAAACCAATACCGAATGGCCTGTCCAGGGAGGCACCCATTCTCATGCCATTAGTCCCTTGTCTCTTAGCTCAAAATTAACTCAAACGTGGAAAACAAATATTGGATATGGAACCAACGATGAACGAAAGCTTACGTCCAACCTGCTTGTGGCTGAGCAAAAAGTTTTTGGAATGGATACCCATGGAAATGTGACGGCTTTAGATTTAAAGAATGGCCAGAAACTTTGGACTGTAGAAACGTCTCCTCCCGGAGAATCCGGAGAAACGCTTGGGGGAGGTATTGCTTATGATCAAGGTGTGATTTACATCAGCACATCCTTTGGCGACGTTCTCGCCTTAAGTGCCAAGGATGGAAAAAAACTTTGGAGTCGTCATGTAACAACCCCTATGCGCATTGCCCCTACGGTTAAGGACGGAAGGGTCTTTGCTGTTACCATTTCTAACGAATTATTTGCTCTAAGTACAAAGGATGGGGAAATTCTGTGGAATCATGCTGGTCTACCTGAAACCACAGGACTTTTAGGTGGCGGCACACCAGCTGTTGAGGGCAACATTATTGTGGTTACCTATTCATCTGGGGAAATATATGCCTTACGCGTAGAAAATGGCTATCAATTATGGAATGATGCTTTAAGCTCATCCCTAAGCTTAGATTCCATATCCAGCATTACCCACATCCGGGCCCGCCCCGTGATCTACCAAGGTGTTGTTTATGTGGTAAGCCACGGTGGGAAAATTGCAGCTATTGATTTAAATTCAGGAATTCGTCTATGGAGCCGTGATCTCAGCGGCATAAGAACACCGGCTGTAAATAATGATTATATTTTCTTAATCACCAACCTTAATGAGCTTATTTGTTTGAATCGCCACACAGGTGAAGCCTACTGGTCACAAACATTACCCACCACAGATAGCAAACAAAAAGTCTTCTGGGCTGGGCCTGTAATCGCTGGAGGTGCTTTGATTATGACAGGATCCAATGGCGAAGTTTTGCATTTTAATCCAGAAAATGGTCAAAAACTCCATCAAATCCCGACCCGAGAACGGTTTATGCTTTCTCCTGTCGTAGCACAGCAAACCTTATTAGCTCTGTCTGAAGACGGTGATGTGATAGCCTGGCGATAGTTATGAAAAAAATAGCAATTATTGGTCGCCCAAATGTGGGCAAATCAACCTTATTCAACCGTTTTGTTGGTAGACGTATAGCTCTCGTCCATGATCAACCGGGCATGACTCGAGATCGACGGGAGGCAAATGCTGAGCTTTATGACCTGAAGTTTAAGATCGTGGATACAGCGGGTCTAGCTGACCCTGATTCATCCACTTTAACAGAAGCAATGCGTCAACAAACATTAGTGGCCATCAGGCAAGCAGATGTAGTTTTGTTTGTGGTTGACGGTCGGCAAGGATGCACGCCTTACGACCGAGATTTAGCCAATCTTTTACGTAAAGAAAATAAACCTATCGTAGTCCTGGCCAACAAGTGTGAAGGACGGCATGGTGAAATTGGCTTAGCTGAAGCAGCCGCTTTGGGGCTTGGTGAAGTTATTCCCATTTCTGCAGAACATGGGTTGGGGATGAGTGATCTTTATCAAGCGTTAATACCCTACTTCGCGGATGAGATGGCAGAAGACGGATCGACTTCTGATGAAGATGAAGGTTTGGATGAAATACGTGTTAAGAATAAGGCTCCCATAAAGCTAGCCATTGTCGGCCGCCCTAACGTGGGTAAATCTACCCTTATCAACAAACTTATCGGTGAAGAGCGTTTGCTTACGGCTGACATGCCTGGTGTTACTCGAGATGCAATTAGCCTGGACTGGATTTATCAAGGACAAGCTTTTGAGCTCATCGACACCGCTGGGATGCGCCGTCGTGGCAAAATCACCGCAGCTGCAGAGAAATTAGCTAATGTAGATACCCAAAAAGCGATCCAATTTGCTGAAGTCGTTATATTGATTATTGATGCAACGGCTCCTTTTGAAAAGCAGGACCTTTCTATTGCCTATGATATCGTCAATGAAGGTAGAGCTTTGATTGTAGCCCTCAATAAATGGGATTTAGTCAAAGATAAACAAGCTTTACAAAATCATATTTCTGATGTCTTAGAAACACAGCTCACCCAAGTGCGTGGTATTCCCTGTTTACCGATCTCAGCAAAAGAGGGGAAAAATTTAGCTAAGATGATGGATGCGGTCATGTCCATCTATCAAACCTGGAATAGGCGCTTAACAACCTCTCAACTCAATCGTTGGCTTGAATATGTGACAGAGGCTCACCCCGCTCCCATGGTGGCTGGTCGTCGAATTCGTTTAAAGTACATGACCCAAGTTAAAACTCGCCCTCCTACATTTGCTCTATTTTCTACAAAATCAGACCAATTGCCTGAAAGTTATACACGATACCTTGTTAATCAACTACGCAAAGATTTTAAATTTGATGGGGTCCCGATACGTATCCAAGTAAGAGCAACGAAGAACCCTTATGCCAAGGATTAACCCTTAATACCTCAGTATTAATCAAGTATCTTTACTTGGTTAATCCTCTGGTAATCTTTTGCTTCTATGATGAGGATACACCAACAAATCTATGAGGCCTGCCGATGCATTCTCACAAAAAAGTTGCCCTTGTGACTGGCTCAACCAGTGGTATTGGTCTAGGAATCGCCATGCATTTGGCCCAATCGGGGCACCATATCATTCTCAATGGTTTTGGTGATCCAGAAAAAATCCAGTGGACAGCGGCCTCTCTTGCTGAAATGCATCAAGTAGAAGTCCTCTATGCCAATGCCGATCTAACCAATGTGGAAGAAATTGAACAAATGATCAATATGATCCAAAATAACTTGGGAAGTATTGATATCCTGGTCAACAATGCCGGCATTCAGCATGTCGCTCCCATTGAAGAGTTTCCTGTCAACAAATGGGAAATGATCCTTGCCCTTAATTTGACAGCTTCATTTCATTTGATTCGCTTGTGTCTTCCTCATATGAAAAAAGCTCGTTGGGGGCGCATCATCAACATTGCCTCAGCGCATGCTCTTGTGGCCTCCCCTTTTAAATCAGCTTATGTTGCTGCTAAACACGGGCTTGCTGGTTTGACTAAGACGGTTGCCTTAGAAGCAGCAGAACATGGCGTTACATGCAATGCCATTTGTCCTGGTTATGTGCTTACACCATTGGTGGAAAATCAAATTGCCGATACGGCCAAAGCTCGTGGTATCCCAGAAGAAAAAGTCGTAAGTGATGTCCTTCTTGCAGGCCAACCCAATAAAAAATTTGTCAAAATTGAAGAAATTGCAGAACTGGCTGGATTTTTGTGCACCCAAGCGGCCGACTCTATAACCGGCACCCTTCTTTCTATGGATGGTGGGTGGACAGCTCATTAATGAAACTTTCACAAAAGTCTCATTGCTGATCTTTATAATGATCCATCTCTAACCACATGGCATTTAAGATGGCAAATGTGCATGCTAAACCCAATCCTAAAATCCAACTAAAATACCACATTACTTGCCTCAATAACTGTTTAATTCGTGTTTGATTTGTTCTTCTGTTACCCTTCCCCGAAACACACGAAACACCCATGCTGTATAGGCTAAAACAATAGGTATAAAGATAACAACAGCAACCAGCATTAAAAACAACGTCAGTTTACTCGACGATGCATCCCATACAGTCAAACTACTTTGCGGATGAAGAGACGAAGGAAGCAGAAAAGGAAACATGGCCAGTCCTGCTGTTCCGATGACACCAATCATCATCAGACTACTGCTGATAAAAGCAATTAAAGGACGACCAAGATATCCAAAAATCCAAGCAAACCAAACCCCACAGAAAGCTAACAAAGGAGCACTCAGCATCCAGGTGTGCTCACGAAAGTTATCTTGCCAGCTCCCTTTCACTCTTACGACTTGTTTAAGGAGAGGATTCGAATCACCATTGGCTTGGATAACAGATGTAATTTGATACCCCTCTAGATCATGGGAAACCCAAATTCCAGTTAATATAAGAGTTGCCATAAATAACAAAGAGGATGGCATAACTAACTGTCGAGCTCTTTGAGCAATCTGCCCTTCTGTTTTAAGGCTTAAATAGTTAGCACCATGAAGGACGAGCATCAGTAAGCTGATCAGGCCACATAAAAGTGCAAAGGGATTGAGCATATCCCAAAAGCTTCCATGATAAGTAATCCTTAAATCCCCATCTAGTTGGAAAGGAACGCCCTGCAAGACATTTCCTACAGCAACACCAAAGACAATAGCAGGCACAACCCCACCGATAAAAAGGATATAGTCCCAAGTCTGGCGCCACTGAGGATGTCGAATCTTACTTCTAAATTTAAATCCGACAGGACGCAAAATGAGTGCGCTCAAGATCACCATCATCGCCATATAAAACCCTGAGAACGCTACAGCATAGATCATAGGCCAAGCAGCGAAAATCGCGCCTCCCCCTAAAATAAGCCAAACTTGATTACCTTCCCAAACAGGACCAATGGTATTCAAAGTAATGCGTCGTTCCATGTCATTACGTGCAACAAATGGCAGAATACTTGCGACCCCTAAATCAAATCCATCCATGATAGCAAAACCCATGAGGAGAATACCTAACAAAGCCCACCAAATCATTCTCAAAAGTTCATAGTCAAAAGGGATGGGAATCATGGATGTTTTCCTTTAAGAGCATCAGGACCTAATTTAATGTATTTAAGCATCAACACTATATCGACCACCAGAAGGGTCGTGTAAAAGAAAACAAACATGCTAATGCTTGTAATAACTTGAGACGCAGAAACAGAGGATACACCGAGGAAAGTGGGTAAAATACCCTCAATCGCCCAAGGTTGTCGTCCATATTCAGCGACAATCCACCCTAATTCAGCTGCAATCCAGGGCAGGGGCAAGCTTAAGACAGACAATTTCAAGAACCATCTATGCTCGACGATTCTTCTCTTAGCTGTCAGATAAAATCCATAAGCAAAAAACCCAATAAGGAATAAACCAATACCGACCATGAATCTGAAAGACCAAAACAATACCGGAACATTGGGAATGGTTGCTTCAGCTGCGGCTTTAATTTGACTCTCATTAGCTTGCCTAGGGTCAGATATGAATCGTTTCAAGAGCAATGCATACCCCATATTATGACCATGCTTTTCTAAAGCAGCCAAATTTTCCATAGAGTTACGACCTGATTTTAGTTCCTGAAGGGCGTGATAAGCTTTGAGTCCATCCCGAATACGATCTTCCGCTTTTATAACCAGGTCTTTAATACCTGGCACTTCTTTGTTGAAAGATCTGGTAGCAATGAGCCCTAGCAACCATGGTACTTTAATTTCATAGGCTGTAGTTTTTGTCGCCATATCTGGTAGACCAAACACAGAGAAACCTGCAGGTGCAGGTTCTGTTTCCCACATGGCTTCAATAGCGGCAATCTTCATTTTTTGGTTTTCAGATGCTGTGTAGCCGCTTTCATCTCCAAGGACCACCACAGACAATGCAGAAGCTAAACCAAAACTTGCTGCCACCGTCATTGATCGCTTAGCTATTTCTATGTGTTTATTTTTCAAAATATAATAGGCACTGATGGCCATGACAAAAACGGAGCCTGTCACATACCCAGAACTAACGGTGTGAACAAACTTTGCTTGTGCAACAGGATTGAAGAAAAGCTCGTAAAAAGAGGTCATTTCCATGCGCATGGTTTGAGGGTTAAAATAAGATCCCACAGGATTTTGCATCCACCCATTGGCAATGAGTATCCAAAGTGCGGAGAAATTACTCCCGATAGCCACAAGCCAAGTAACGACCATGTGTTGGATTTTAGATAATCGGTCCCAGCCAAAGAAGAAAAGACCCACAAAAGTTGACTCCAGGAAAAAAGCCATAAGTCCTTCAATCGCCAAGGGGGTACCAAAAATATCTCCCACATAATGAGAATAGTAAGCCCAATTGGTGCCAAACTGAAATTCCATGGTAATACCTGTGGCAACTCCCATGGCAAAATTGATGCCAAATAAGATCCCCCAAAACTGCACCATTTTTTTCCAAATCGCCTTGCCGGTCATGACATAAACACTTTCCATGATGGCAAGTAATAGTGATAGACCTAGAGTTAGGGGCACAAAAAGGAAGTGATAAAGGGCTGTGAGAGCAAATTGAAGGCGCGACAAATTAACAACAAATTCATCCATATTCTATTCCTTAGGGCCAAAAACGGCACTTTGAATTAAATTCGAGGTAACTCGAACCTTATGACGTGGACTAAAACAGCACCCATAAATGATCGCGAGTAAGATCACTTTAGTCGTCAGTAAAATCACTAAATTTCTTTGTAAGCGTTTAGGCATCTTTGAACCTCAGTACAACCTATCGTATATAGGATCCTTCAAGATCTGCAAAGATGACAGGATGTCGCTTGTAAAGGATGTAGACCCCTAATTTTTCGCTGTAGATGGCATAGGAGCAGCCGAAACAGGCGCTGGACCTGACTGGGTTAACGTTGCAATGGAGACCACCTGCCCTTTATAGCATGCTTTTTTCTCTCCATTTTTACCCAGCAAATGAACTTGGAAAGAATTTTCCGGCATTTCCCTTAGTGCAAGCATATGAGGATTATAAATTTCCACATAAACCTGTATGCCTTTAGAATCTAAGGCTGGGCGATTATGTTCAATGAGCTGGCGCTGCTGTATAAGCAAAGGATGATCGTAAGAAGTGGCTTTCAGCACAACTCGTTCTGTTGGAACATTATTAGCACACGGCCTTTGACAGCCAAGAGTTATGATTCCTAACGCTAGAACGAGAGCATATTGCCTTATCATCATCGTCTTCCTATTCATAAAGTCACATGATTAATGATAAGGACTTTTTACATTTAGTAAAGAGGGGCTGAAGGGTTAACGTTCTTCTTCTCACACCACTCGGTCCATGAGTGGATACCATAGCCGTGGGGATCGTTTACATAAGTGTAAAAATTCACAATAAATTCTTTACGCCTTAATAATTGACCCTCATTATAAGTCCCATTATCCCAGACGGTTGTATCAAATAAATCAACCCCACCCATGATATGATGACGCTTGACAATATCCTCTAATTTAACTTGGCGCCCATTTTTCAAGATATCCATCATAACCATGACAGACGTGGTGCGACCTTTACCGGCTAAACAGTGTAAATGCACCCAAGCATCTTTAGGTAATTCTTTAACAAAACTGATAAATTGATCAACCATTTCCGGAGTTGGCACTCCACGTCTCTCCAAAAACAAGAACTTATGCAAAAATCCGTTTTGGATAGCTTCTTCCTGCTCATTACGCATTAAAGATTCATCAAAAGGCTTAAACCCGTTAACCAGGAACTGCCTTAAGCGATAAGTAATCCCAGGTCTTTGCTTCTTAAGACCAAAGAAATTGGTTGGATATCCTTTATAGTACATATGGCCGTTACCAGTAAGATCTAATATATAGATGGGCCCTTTTATGTGACTGAGCTTCTTCTTAAGATCTGAAAAAATAATTAGGTTGCTTCCAGAGATTCTCAACCTGTCAATACCGGTCAAATCAACATTTTTCATTTTATCAATATTGACTGTTTCAGTGGTTCTAAAATGCTTGACCCAAATTCCATCTTTCATAACCAAATAGTAACTTCCAGCCAAAGCCACTAAAATTAGACTTAATATTATTAGATATCGCCGCATGTTACTCACTTACCCAATTTGAAAACGAGAAAAATGATGCACGTCGTTTTTATCACACCAAGCTGACCATGTTTGTTGGCCATAACCTTTAGGATCGGTCACGTATTTGTGAAAGCTTATGATAAAATCCTTACGGGCTTGCAATTGCTCTTGTGTATAATGACCATTCACCCATACTTTTGTGTCAAACATATCGACACCTCCCAAGCGGTACTGACGCTCGACGATCTCTTCCACAGAAACTTGATGTCCATTTTTGATAATGTCCATCATAATCATAAACATGGTCGTTCGTCCTCTGCCCGCATCGCAATGAGCATGCAACCAAGCATCTTTTGGTAATATTTGAGCAAACGCCACAATCTTATCGACCATCTCTTGACTGGGAATATGGCGCCGAGGGATGTAAAATGCTTGATAAATCAAACCAAACCTGGGAGCCACATCACTTTCTTTTTCCAAATATTGAGGCAGAATGTCAGAAGAACCGCCAATCAATATACGGCGCAAGGTGTAGACAAACTCAGGATTTAACCGTCTCTCTTTAAAAAGGCTTGATTCCAATGTGCGGTAATATTTTATTTTACCATCAGTCAAGTCAATAAGATATATAGGGCCTTGAACATGACGCAAAGACCATTTTAAATGGTAAAGCGCCACGCGGCTACTGCCAGAAACGTTCAATTCATCCAATCCTTTTGTGTTTACCTGAGGATAAGAAGAAGTGATATTTTTTTCACAGCTACGAAAAGCATTACTCACCATACCATTGTGAAAAAGGGCGTAAAAGCCAACAGCGCATGCTACGACTATTACCGATAATGAAATTAATATCTTTCGCATACATAGCCCCTAATTTAACTTGACATAACTTTTAACATTGTTCGTTTCACACCACTGCACCCAGCTTTGTCTGCCATAGCCCTGAGGATCATTCACGTATTTATAAAAATCCTCAATAAATTGTTTTCGACGAATCAATTGGTCTTTCGTATAAGTCCCATTTTTCCATACCTTCGTATCAAACAAATTAATCCCGCCTAGCAAATGGTGACGTTTGACAATATCTTCGAGGGGAACTTGGCGACCATTCTTGAGAATATCAATCATAACCATGAGGGAGGTCGTTCGGCCTTTACCACCACGACAATGGAGATGCAACCAACTTCCCTCTGGCAAATTCTGAACCAAGGAAATTAGTCGGTCCACCATGTCACCCGCAGGTGTATCTCTGCGCCGCTGATAAAGATTGATATATTCGAAGCCTTGGGATTTAACGACGTGTTCTTCCTCAATAAAATCTTCAGGTTTGCTGCCTTGGCTTCCCATAACCCACCAGCGGCGAAGCTGGTACTTTAACAATTCAGGATGCTTAGAATCCAATCCGAAGAAATCGATGGGGTAAATACCTTTATAATAGGTTTGTCCGCCCCCTGTTAAGTCCACAATATAAATGCGTCCTTTTACATCTTTAAGCTTGCTTTTTAAATCATCAAATATAATGCGGTTACTACCAGAGACAGGTAAGTCTGATAATCCTTGCAAATTAACCCCTTTAAGTGATTGGGAAACGCTGTCCTTACAGGTTCTGAAATAAGACAGAGAAACACCATCCCACATAACCCAAGCCCAGACTCCCCCCAGACTAAGTCCAAGGATGAGTATTGATAGCAAAATGTATTTGAGATTTTTTTTCATCATGGATGCAAAACTCACAGTATATATAGCCTTAAAGCCTAAAGGAAACCTTTAGGCTTTCATATTCACTTATTTATGTAGGTGTTCTATTTAGCTGGTGCCACAACCATAATCATTTGCTTACCTTCCAACCTAGGCTGCATCTCTATCTTAATACCATCCGTCAACTCATCACGAATGCGCTCCAAAACCTGCATACCTAAATCATGGTGCGCAATTTCACGTCCCCGAAACCTCATAGAAATTTTCACCTTGTTCCCATCATCAATAAAACGTCTAATCGCTCTCAATTTGACCTGAAAATCGTTTTCATCAATGCCAGGACGCATTTGAATTTCTTTAATTTCAATTACTTTTTGCTTTTTCTTTGCTTCGGCTTTCTTCTTTTGCTGTTCATATTTGTACTTGCCGTAATCAAGAATTTTACACACAGGTGGATCAGCATTTGGGGAAACTTCAACCAAATCAAGCCCAGCATTCTGCGCACGCTGCAGAGCTTCTGACTTTGTTAAAACACCAACCATCTCACCGTTTTCGTCAACCAAACGAACCTTAAAGGACGTTATTTCTTGGTTAACTCTTGGGCCATCCTTATTTGCAGGACCCTCATTATTAAATCGGACTATAAGAGAATCTCCATCTTAAATAAATATTACCAACACCTTAAATTAACTATCATATCACGGATCACCGGTCTAGTGCAGAAATTTAAGGTTTTAAAACGAACTATAAATTAACTTGAATTTTTTGGAAACTAATCTCTTAATTATAGTAGTATATTTCGTTATATCAAATGTGCATTCATGATTATAACTTGTCCACAATGCGCTAAAAAGTTTCATCTTAAGGAAAAAGCATTACCTCAAGAGCCCTTTAAAGTGCGTTGTTCAAGCTGTTCTTTGACTTGGCGTGTCTCTCCCCCTCCTACAGAAAGACAAAGCCAAATGGAGACTGAGCTTGCACCTGATCAAGGTGAGAAATATCGCGAAGAGTCACCCCATGCGCCCAATGAATTTTTAAAACAATTAAGGGATGATTCCATCCCAGAAGAAGACGACAGCTTTTCAAGATTTACACCCTTTCCGCCACGCCTTGAAGAGGAACCTATTAAAAAACAATCCTTTGCTGAAAGAATAAAGATTGATTGGATTGTCTTAGGTTTAGGGATTATTATCTTCTTGTTTGTTTTTTTATTGGATAATTTTTATCAGGGCAGTTTCTTTTCAAACTTAACCCGTAAAGATAACTATAGCGTTGACCGAAAAAACGCCGAATTACAAGAACGCAAAGAAGAAACAACCCTCCCCCAATATCCGCCAAAACCAAGAAAAGAGACTCCTTCATCACCATTTACCAGCAGTATTGATAGTTTTAGCCCCTTTAGCTCAGATAAACCTAAAGGATACTAGGGCCATAATTCTTCTTTAGAAAAAAGTCAGTGGGATTTTTGAAAGAATTGATTATATATTAAAAACAAACTTCTAAATCTGTATTAAGAGAATGAACAACACCCTTTTTTTTAAAGCAGACCCTGTTCACATCCTAGCTTTGGGCGACATCATGCTCGACCGGTATATCTATGGTCATGTGGATCGTATATCTCCAGAGGCACCCGTCCCAGTTTTCCACAGCCAAAAAACTCATTATTCTCTTGGCGGAGTGGGTAATGTGATTCGTAATTTATCCGACTTAAAGGCTCGAAGCACCTTGATAGCTATGTGTGGCAACGATAGCAAAAGCAGAGAGCTTAAATTACTGGTAGAAGAGCAGTCCCAGATTCATCCCAACCTCATTCACCATGGCTCTACCATTTGCAAAACCCGCTACGTCAGTTCTGGCCAGCAGCTCATGCGCGTGGATGAAGAAAATGTGCAAGATTTACCCCTTGACGTAGTCAATGATGTTATCGATCAAATTGCCAAAAGCATTAAGGATTATCATCTTATAATCCTTTCTGATTATGCCAAAGGATTTCTCACCAAAGAACTGTGCGAAAAAGTTATTGCTCTCGCCAAAACTCATCATATTCCTGTTCTGGTTGACCCGAAAGGAAAGAGCTATGAAAAATACCGCGGGTGCACCATCATCACGCCTAATCTTAAAGAACTGTCGGATGTAACAGGCAAAAAACTCACCTCGGACACTGAAATTGTTGAAGCTGCGATGGGCTTGATCCATCATCTGAATATTGAATATGCTCTCATTACGCGCAGCTCTGAAGGCATGACGCTGGTGAGCAAATCAGGCAGCACCCATCATTTACCAGCCAATGCACGAGAGGTTTTTGATGTTTCTGGTGCTGGGGATACAGTGATTGCCACTTTAGCTCTTGCGATAGCTAAAGGATTAAACCTGTTAGAAGCCTGTCAGATTGCCAATACCGCTGCAGGTATTGTGGTGGGCAAAGCTGGTACAGCTACGGTTCACTTAGAGGAATTAGAGCATGCCCTCATCTATAAAAATTTGCAAAGCGCGGAGCAGAAGATTTGCACTCTTTCCAGAGCTTTAGACCTCGTACAAACTTGGCGCCACCAAGGGTTAAAAATTGGCTTTACTAATGGTTGTTTTGACCTCCTGCACGGTGGCCATGTTCACCTCCTTCAATTGGCTCGTTCTAAGTGTGATCGCCTCATTGTTGGCATGAACAGTGATGCTTCCGTTAAACGGTTGAAAGGTGAAACAAGGCCTGTTCAAAGCGAAGATGTCCGAGCACTCGTCCTCTCAGCCATGCAATGTGTTGACGCAGTTATTCTTTTTGAAGATGACACCCCCCTTAATCTGATTGAAACCCTTTTACCCGATGTCTTATTTAAAGGAGCAGATTATACAGTGGAAACTGTGGTAGGTGCAGATGTAGTTAAAAAGAATGGTGGAAAGGTTGAACTTATTAGCCTTGTCCCTGGTTTGAGCACGACTAAGACGATTGAAAAGTTGCGCCAGGCAAGTTAAGGGAGGGGCTATACCCTCCTCTTCAATTACAATTAATCGTTTTAAATGGCTTCTAAAGCTATTGGAATTGTTTTGATAAATTCGTTACTGAGATTACCCTGAGAATCAGTGACCTGATATTTCAACGTAATGGCATCTGATACAGGTAGGCTGTTCGAGTCTTTAGCCAAATCCACAAACAAACCACCTTGATTAGGCGCAAGATAGGTATCGAGGAAATCCAAGTAGGACACCGCGCCATTTTCTTCACCTTCAATGATCATGAACTTGGAATCATTTCCTATTACGTTCAAGTTATGAGCATTCAACAAGGCAAGAAGTACAGGATCGATCGATAGCTTGTCACTTCCATTGCTCTCCAGAGTAATGGTTGCTTTGGCAATAGGATCAACCCCCAAAGGATCATTATCTGGATCTTGGATATGGACATCCACCAATTGAGTAATTGAATTGATATAATTGGGTCCAAGGTCGACAAAGAAGGTTACATCATTGTAGTCCTTATCCCCTCCTCCTTTTAGATCTTCGAAACCAATTAAAGCTAAACCTTCATCCGTAGAGGCAGAGAAGACGTGTCCTGAAGGCAAAGTAGCATCATCAGCATTAAGGCCACTGATATCACCAAAATCAGGGTCATTTTCTACAGCAGCTGAGTGCCAGGCAACTCCAGCTCCAGCTTCCGTATTGACCACAATTGGCGATGATGGATTACTATCTGACACAAAATATAGTTTTGGCGCTCCATCTTGAACATTGGCCAACTCTGTACCGTCGGAAGAGAGGAAAGCAAAATGTCCATTGGCGAGATCGAAATTACTAAAATTATTTTTTGAGAAGGCATTAGGTGCCAAGAAGAACCCAATCATGTCGCCTTCTTGGACTTGTATAGTTGCTTGAGATCCGTCTAAATAACCGTTGGATCCATCATTATCTGGCGTTAACGGCGGGATAGAGGCGTTTTCCCAAATCATACGGACATCCGTAATGGTTCCATCCGCTGACACTTTGTACCATCCGATGCTATTCAAATATCCCGCTCCTTCATTTTGGAAATACAAGGTGATGGTTTGATCATTGGGAATCCTAATAAGACCTAAGTCATTGACAACTAGCTGAGAATTTAATACTTGCCCTTCATTTAGGGTATTGATTAACTCTTCAGCATCCTGAGCTAAATTAAAACTGTTATCAATCTGTGTAAGAGTAATAGCCGCTACGGCTTCGCCTGTAACTACCGGTGGATCATTCACGGGGTTAACTGTAATCGTAACTTTGGCGGGATTGGAATTGCCGAAACCGTCATTCATAACATAAATAAAGCTATCGGTGCCATTAAAATTCTCACCAGGTATATATGTAAAGCTACCATCTTGATTAACGATCAATTCACCATGTTGTGTACCAGGCGGGGCAATAAAAGTTACATTGAGGCCATCCCCATCCACGTCAATATCATTACCTAAGATCCCCGGAATACTGATTACTAAAGGTGTATCTTCATCGGTTGAATATTGATCGGGGACGGCAACAGGATCGTCGTTTACAGGTACCACGGTAATATTCACGGTAGCTGTAGACACATCTCCGTCCCCATCGGTCAAGGTATAGGTAAAGCTATCCTCACCATAAAAGTCTGTATTTGGCGTGTAAGTAAAGGTACCGTTCATATTCATCACAGCTACGCCATGGGCGGCTTGGGTGCTCACAGCCCAGACATTGCCACCATCCCCGGAGAGGGTATCATTGGTAGAGACATTACCAAAGATTGGGGTGTCTTCATCCCCAGAGTATTGCTCACCAACCGCCAAGGGAAAATCATCCACTGAATTCACTGTGATTGTGACCGTAGCCGTAGACACATCCCCAT
>CAZITL010000005.1:0-75586 GCA_964542195.1 uncultured Verrucomicrobiales bacterium | reverse complement strand
GCGAATCCTCATTGACTGAAAATATATCACCAACTGCTACGGGCAAATCATCCACTGAATTCACTGTGATTGTGACCGTAGCCGTAGACACATCCCCATCCCCATCAGTCAGGGTATAGGTAAAGCTATCCGATCCGTTAAAGTTAGCCAAAGGCGTATAGGTAAAGGTACCATCCGTGTTCATCACCGCTACACCATGAGCAGCTTGAGTGGCCACAGCCCAGACATTGCCGCCATCACCTGATGGGGTATCATTCCCGAATACACTGCCATTAAGCGGCGTATCTTCATCCACCGAAAAGGCGTCATCAGCTGCTACGGGAAACTCATCCACTGAATCAACCGTAATGGTAACGGTAGCCGTAGAGGAATCCCCATCCCCATCAGTCAGAGTATAGGTAAAGCTATCTGCCCCATTAAAGTTGGCATTAGGTGTGTATTTGAAGGTACCATCCGCATTCATTTCCACTAAACCATGAGCCGCTTGATCTTTCAAAGCCCAGATATTGCCACCATCCCCGGAGAGGGTATCATTGGTAGAGACATTGCCATTGAGCAGCGAATCCTCATTGACTGAAAATATATCACCAACTGCTACGGGCAAATCATCCACAGGAGTTACCGTAATGTTTACGGTCGCCACATTAGAATCAGCCGTCCCATCATTGACTTTATAGGTAAAGCTATCGGGACCATTGTAGTTGGGATTGGGCGTGTAGACAAAACTACCATCAGATTCCAGGGTTAACGTTCCATGGGAAGGACCACTTACCAAAATTGAGGAAAGGGGATCTCCATTAGCATCCGAATCATTACCAAGTACACCAAGAGCTGTAATGGTTAAAATGGCATCTTCTGCCACCGAATAAGTATCATTATTAGCAACTGGAGGTTGATTCTGGGGCGTTGGATCACCGCACCCACAAGAACCTGGATCATAATTGGTTGTAATAATAAGTTTTTCAAATTGCTGAGCATTAATGTTTAAGTTGAAGCTTAAGTCAAATTTGCTAAAATCAAAGGGCTTACCTGTTCCAGCGACTTTCTCAAAGGCTTCCATCACCCCTGCTTGTTGAAGCTCCTGGGCTTGAGCGGGCGTTACGACGAGGACAAGAGTGTCTATGCCTCCACCTCCATGATAGGTATCACGAGTACAGGCCACGCTTTCAATTAAATGGATGACCATATCATTGCCACCGCCCGCTTTAACGGTATCGCTTCCAGCGCCCGGCAGAATACAATCATCCCCGGAAGATCCAATCAGCTTATCATGGCCATCTCCTCCTTTAAGGGTATCATCACCAGCGCTTCCCACCAAAAGGTCGTTGCCTTTACCGCCATTCAAATGATCATTACCAGAACCACCAATGAGGTGATCATTGCCTTTTCCGCCTACAAGCTTATCATTTCCTGGGCCACCAATGAGGTGATCATTGCCTTTTCCACCAACTAAATGGTCGTTGCCTTTACCTCCAACGAGTTGCATACCTTTATGTCCACCATCATGGCCATGGGAAGCGTAACCAGCAACAGGCAGAACTTTACAAGAGACAGGTTCACAAGATACCGGCTTAGTGCATTTATAATCATTAATTTTGGAGTCGCACCCCTTGGTGTAATCCCCTTTGTCGATGGTCTTGCAAGCTTTGTTGTATCCATGATAATCATCATTCTTCCAGGGATCTGATTTGCCTTTGTGTCCGCACTTATAGTCATTAACCTGGGTATGACACTTCATCTTATCGAAAGAATGGTCGTCCCTACCTTTATTGCTATGATTATTAGATTTTCCAAGATTAAAATTTAGAGCACCAAAGACAGAATTTAGGATATGATTTCCCTTGATTTCGTTAGACTTCATGACAACATCCTCACCAATATCCAGGGTTGATACAGGTTAAAGTAGTTTTAATTTTAACAAAATCAATTGTATAATTTATTTATTTTGTCGGAATCTTGGGGGGCCACTAAGCAAGTAAACTTTAGAATCTTAAAGCATCTAAAACACCTTGTAAAATAAAGCTTGCCGCCATTTTGTCAACAACTTGGGTACGTCGTTTTCGAGAGACATCCGCCTCTAACAAAGTCCGGGTTACGGCTGTAGTGGAAAGACGTTCATCCCACAAGAGAATAGGAAGATCCATAGTCTCTAATATTTTTTCAACAAATTTACGGACTTTTTCAGCTTGAGGACCTTCTGTTCCATTCATATTAATAGGCAGGCCTATGACAATACCAGCCACATTATGTTTAACAATCACTCCTTTTAACTGCTCTAAGTCCGTCTCAAGGCTGCTGCGCCTCAAGGTTTCCAGGGGTGTGGCAATGGACCAGGTCACGTCTGATAAGCAAAGGCCTAGTGTTTTATCTCCTAAATCGATGCCTAAAAGTCGATTTTTTCCTGTTTTTTCAGTTTTGAGGTTATGGATTGCGGTAATTGTCATCGGATTTTTGTTGCCTTAGTTTATGCCAATAATCTAGTCGTTTTCGAATTTCTCTTTCGAATCCTCTTTCTACGGGCTCATAAAAAGTAGGACGTTTCTTCATGGACTCTGGAAAATAATTTTGTCCAGAAAATCCCTCAGGTGTATCATGATCATAAATGTACCCCTGACCATACCCTTCTCCCTTCATATATTTGGTCACAGGATTGAGAATATGCCTTGGGGGCATCTCAGACATTGACTCTTCTACAACCATCTTTACCCGTTTGTATGCCATGTAAGCCCCATTAGACTTAGGTGCCGTTGCTAAGTAAAGAAGAGAATTCACAATTGCTAGTTCTCCTTCAGGAGAGCCTAATCTTTCGTATGCTTGCTCAGCAGCAATAGCATGATTAAGGGCTTGAGGATCCGCAAGACCTATATCTTCAACGGCGAATCGAATTAAACGTCTTGTAATATATAGAGGTTCTTCTCCTGCATGGAGCATACGTGCCATCCAATAAAGTGCTGCATCTGGATCAGAACCCCGCAAAGACTTAATCATGGCACTAATTAAATTATAGTGATAATCCCCTTGTCTGTCATATTGAGCAGCTCTTTTCTGGAGATGAGCGGCCAATTGATCAGGAGTAAGAGATAGAGTTTTAGGTAAGGAAGATAAGATTTCTACATAATTCATGAGCATCCGCCCATCCCCATCCGCTTGGCGGATGAGAGCATGTCGCGCTTCGCTAGTCAAAGGCAGGGGATGATCCAAATGACTTTCAGCACGTGCCAACAACTGCTCCAGATCATCTTCATTTAAGGACTCTAAGGTGATCACTTGACAGCGGGACAAGAGGGCTGAATTTAGAGCAAAAGAAGGATTCTCCGTTGTTGCCCCAATCAGTGTAATCAACCCCGATTCGATCGGCCCCAATAAAGCATCTTGTTGGGCTTTATTAAAGCGATGGATTTCATCTACAAATAAGACCATACTGCCTATACGATCGGCCTCATCATAAACTTTTCTTAAATCACTTACGCCAGCAAACACAGCTGAGATCTGGGCAAATGGACGATGAAAATGTGTTGCTAACAATTTGGCTAGTGTGGTTTTTCCACACCCCGGAGGCCCCACCAAAATCAAGGAGGGAAGATGGGACCCTTTTTGAATTGACGAGAGTATTTTCCCTTCTCCTAAAAGGTGCTTCTGGCCAATCACATCATCAATCTTTTGGGGGCGCAATCTTTCAGCAAGCGGCAAGTTCACACTTTTTTGAGAGGCGAATAAATCTGTCATTGAATATTGATAGCTAATTTTTGAGCCCCGCGACGAACCACCATATTTATCCCTCGCTTTTTGCCCTCAAGCAATTCCTTCAGCATTTTAACATTTTCGATAGGTTTGCCGTTAACTGACTCTATCAGATCTCCCGGCAACAAGTGAAAGGCTAATAAGTTTTTACTAGGTTCAAGGATTACGACACCGGTTTGAAGCTCTTGGCTAAAATTATGCTTTACCACCAGGGCTGGAGAGATGTTTGCCACTTTCATCCCTACAAAGGGTGAATTCCCACTGATGATGGTTTCTTCGGGGGCTGGAATTTCTGGCGGTGCTATGAGATTAAATTTAACAACACTCTTCGCCCCCTGACGCAAGACTTCAAAAGTGACTTCATCACCAACCGACTGTTCTTGCATCATCATTTGAAATTCTTCCACCGTATTAATTTCTTTGCCATTCATGGCTAAGATTACGTCACTTCGCTTTAAACCAGCAGACTGAGCGGGGCTGGCCATATGAATTTCTTTAACCAACACCCCTTGAGGCTTGGTTAACCCAAGGGACGAAGCCACTCCCATTGTGATTGGATCAGTCACCAAACCAAACCATGGACGAACCACTTTCCCTTGAGATTGAACGGCCTCAACCAATGGTCGTACAACCGATACAGGTATCGCAAAACCAATTCCATGATTGGCCCCAGTTTTAGATAAAATAGCATTAGGAATGGCAATTAGGCTTCCTTGGATATCAAAAAGACCTCCTCCTGAATTTCCTGGATTAATAGCCGCATTGGTTTGAATCAAAACTTTACCGCCTATATTGCGTGCAAGGCCAGAAATAATGCCGTTGGTAACTGTTTGTCCTACGCCAAAAGGATTGCCGATGGCAAACACAATATCCCCCACCTCAATATTTTTTGAATTTCCCAAATCAACAAAAGGCAGGTTAGCTTCTTTATCAAAGCCATTAATCTTAATAATGGCAAGGTCATTACGGGGATCAATGTAAACAACATTTGCGGTAAATTCCCTGTTATCTTGCAGGCGAACTTGGATAGCCTCCGAATTCTGGATGACGTGAGCACACGTTACAATGACACCTTTAGGGTCCACAATTACCCCAGAACCTAAGGAACGCTCTACTTGAGCACGCGGAGCTCCTCCATCCATGAAGAAATGGAAAAACGGATCATCAAAAAAAGGATTACGTCGAACTTGGGTGACTTGAATCGCTGCAATACTTACAACAGCTGGAGAGACTTTCTTGACGAGCGGTGCGTAGGAATAGTTAACTTGATCTCTTGTTACCGGCACTTCTTTGGAAGCATTAGTACCCAATAACGAATTTATTATACCTGTCTTCTCAGCGAGAGCTGGTGTGACAGCCATCATACCAACAGTCAATAAAAGAGCTTGTTTTGTCATATCCGTCATACCATGCAATTAATGGTTAATTACCTTATATCTGATTTTTACATGAAACGGGATAAACAATTTGTTAATCTGATCTCAAGAATTTGATATAGGAGTGATAAATAATGCTCAGATACACTGTTTTGATCCTTAATCTGCTGTGCGTAGCCGCACAAGCTGAGGAACCTAAAGAAATTGGTAAGTTCGGCCCTTGGATCGCATATAAATATAAAGATAAAAAATCAGATGTCTGTTATTTGACTAATGCGCCAGAAAAGTCAGAGGGAAAATACAAGGCACGCGACAAAGTCTATCTGATGATCTCAGTCCGCGGTGATATGAAAAAGATGGGTGAGTTTAGCCATGTGGCCGGATACACTTTTGGAAATGATGAGAAAGCCAAAGTAACCATCGGTAACAAAAATTTCACTCTTTTCACCAGTCAAGACACCGCCTGGGCTTTTAGCGATAGCGATGACACCCAACTTTTGGAAAAAATGCTTAAAGAAACAACAATGAAGATTGAGGGCAAATCTCAAAAAGGAACAGAAACTACAGATATTTACTCCTTAAAAGAACTGGACAAGGCTTTAAAGAAAATTCGCAGCGAATGCGGCCTTAAATAAACATCCCCCCTTAGAAAAAGATCCCCTTATAAGAGGGGATCTTTTTTAATTATCCTCAGATTTGACCACTTGAACCTTAAAATCTAACTTTCCTAATTCAATTAAGATTGCATCGTCAGGGCCTACCACAACACGATGAGCTCCTGGTGTTGTGTAATGAGCAAAAACAATACACCCTACTCCAGACATATGAGACATCTCAATGTTTTGGTCAGGCATGCGTTGGCCTGGAACAACATCAAAAGAGAAAACTTCTATTTCTTCTGAATGATAATCCTTTAGCAACTGCTCCTTCTTTTTAAAGTAATCATCTGCCGTGAGTTTCATAACCTTGCCAAATAAGGCCTTGTCATAAAAAAGAACCACATCCACGGTTACAGGGGCATTATTATTCACATCATCCGTCTGGTCGAATTTAACTTTTTGCAACCATACCTTTGAGCCACTCATAGAGAATAATGCTTTACCTGCTTGGACAACAGCATCGGGAACACATCCTGATAAAGCTAGTGCTGCAACTAATGGTAGTACAACTCTCCTCATTCTTCTCCCCTATTTCCAACAAGCTTCAATTTTTTTTGCTAAATCTATATCTTTCCAGCTCAATCCTGAACAATCGTGGGTAGTTAACCTAACATCCACACGGTTATAAACATTGAACCACTCGGGATGATGATCCATTTTCTCGGCTATAAGTGCCACTTGGGTCATAAATCCAAAAGCTTCCTGAAAATTGTGAAATTTAAAAGATTTATGGATACTCAAGAGATCATCACTGAGGCTCCAACCGGGAAGATCTGACAAATACACCTGGATTTCATCTTTTTTTAGCTTTTCGACCATTTGTTAACTTTCTCTGGTTTAATATAGCCCTTATAGTACAATGCCTGGCTTCTTCGATCATTTCAAGAGAGGGTAAGGATAAATTCATGGTTAAGAAGAAAGATCATTTAAGATTGGTTTCAGGTCGAGACATGGCAGCTGAAATCCCAGATCTCGCAGACATTTACACAATAGCATATAAAGTTCTGAATGATTTACCTGATAACTTTCAACGACAACTGGATGATTTAATCATAAGAGTTGAAAATTTTGCGGATGAAGACTCTTTAGAAAATTTAAAAATTCGTGATAAATATGATCTTTTAGGCCTTTATCGAGGAGTTCCGATTCCTTTAAAACAAGGAGCAGCTCCCTTAACATTACCCGATCTTATTTACCTATACCGATGCCCGATCATTCGTTATGCCAAAGAAAATCAGGAATCTATTTCTGATGTTGTATACCATGTCCTAATCCATGAGATTGGACATCACTTTGGATTTACGGATCAACAAATGAAGAAAATTGAGAAAAACAGGTCGAAAGATGGTGGTCGCAACAGGGATTGAACCTGTGACCCCTACCATGTCAAGGTAGTGCTCTACCGCTGAGCTATGCGACCAACAAGGATGTACATTTCTTACAACGAAATAATCATTCATTTCAAGGACTAATTACATTTTTTTCATAATTGACCTGGGGGGATGAATTTTTTACATAATATAAAGGGATGGGAAATTCGTCCTAAAACCTTTTGATGAAAAATAATTTGGTATTTTGGATGACATTACTTTTAACTTACCCCAACATTCATGATTTTCCCACACCCCAAGGTGTATTGGTTGGCGGATGTTTTGATATCCTTCACTATGGGCACCTAACCTTTCTTAAATCAGCTAGACTTCATGGCTCTCACCTTATTGTAGCCCTAGAAAGCGATGAAAGCATTATCCAGCGCAAGCATATCCTACCGATCCACACCCAATCTCAACGGGCTGAAATTTTAGCTGAACTGAAGTGCGTTGATCACATTATCTTGCTTCCCATAATGGCCACATTTGAAGACTATCTTGCCCTTGTCCAATGGGTTAATCCTTTGATTATTGCCGTAACTGAAGGTGATGCAGAAATATCAAATAAAGAACGTCAAGCTCGATCTATAGGTGCTGAGCTCAAAATTGTTAATCCCCTCATTCCCGGATTATCCAGTCGAAAGATTCGCGAAAAAACAGATCGTGAGACTTTGCTAAAAATAACTTGATTTTTTACCTTCTCGAGGCATCTCAAAGCAACAAAGAAAGTACACATTATAAAACCTACAGAACACAAAGATAAACATCTCGCGTTTATTAGAATTTAATCTAATTTTATCAATTTATTAACCGCCAATATGGCAGGGTTAAAATAGGTATTAATTTAAAGATAGCTGATAAGCTGAAAGTCTTTTCATGTTTGTTGGTCTTGGAACAATTATTGTTATCTTATGCGTTCTGGGGGCTTATGCTGCCCACGGGGGAAATATAGGCGTTCTATGGCAACCTGCCGAATATGTTATTATTGTTGGAGCAGCTGTAGGTGCTTTTATTATTGGCAATACCAAAACAGTCCTCGGGCAGATCGGTGAAGCGGTTAAACTTGCTTTGAAACCTCATGTTTATTCTAAAGAAGATTACTTAGAACTCTTAGCTATGCAATTTTCCATATTTAAACTTATGAAATCAAAGGGAATGCTCGAAATTGAAGGTCATATTGAGAATCCCGAGGATAGCGTTATATTTCAAAATTACCCCAGTTTTCTCCACAACCACCATGCATTGGTATTCTTCTGTGATTATTTGCGCATGTTAACCATGGGCAGTGAAAATCCCCATCAAATGGAAGATTTGATGAACCAAGAAATTGATGTTCACCATCATGAACGAGGACAAGTTGCAACTGCTCTGCAAAACATGGCTGATTCCATGCCAGCTCTGGGTATCGTAGCTGCGGTCTTGGGAGTCATTCATACCATGGGATCGATTAACCAACCTCCTGAAATTCTTGGCAAATTGATTGGAGCTGCCTTAGTTGGGACCTTTGCAGGCATTCTTATCTCTTATGGTTTTGTGGGTCCTATAGCCAACAAAGTACGCTCTGCCTTTGAAGCAGAGACGAAATATTATCACTGCATGAAGGCGGGGATCTTGGCCTATATGAATGGATACGCCCCTGCTATCGCTGTGGAATTTGCTCGCAAATCCATCGAACCAGACTTTAGACCAACTTTCTATGAACTTGAAGAAAACATTTCCAACACTACTTCCGGGTAATAACTATGGCTGCGTTTGACCCAAACCAACCCATTATCAAAAAAATTAAAAAGGTCCATGGCCACGGTCATCATGGAGGTAGTTGGAAAATTGCATACGCAGACTTTGTCACAGCCATGATGGCTTTTTTTCTCCTTATGTGGTTGTTAAATTCGACCTCGGACGAACAAAAGCGAGGTATTGCTAATTATTTTGATCCTATGGCTATTGGAAAACGAAATGGTGGTAATCAAGGCGTGATGGGCGGTCTTGCCATCCAAACCAATGAAGGCAGTATGGATGTCACCAACTCTTTTATTCAAGTCAAACCCACCCCCCCCACTGAGCAAGGCGCTGGTGGTCATGAAAGTGGTGAAGATAAGAGCAATGAACAAAACAAAATAAAGGGGAATGACGGTCGTGAGAAAAATCCAACACAAGAAGAGATTATTGCTCAGGCCGAAATTAATTCTAAATTAGTCCCTACCCAACAATTCAAAAATCAAATGGAAGAAGAAAAAGCTTTTCGTGAAATCAAAGAACGTCTTAAGCAAGAAATTGAGAAAACTCCTGAGCTGAAGGCCATGCTGGAGAACCTCGTGATTGACGAAACGGCTGAAGGGTTACGCATTCAGCTTATAGATCAAGCCAAAACGGTCATGTTCCCATCAGGCAGCAGTCGAATGTACGAGCATACCCATAAACTTTTAAAACAAGTAGCCAATGCGATTAAGGATATGCCCAACAAACTGGCTATATCTGGACATACTGATGCCACTCCTTATCCTCGGGATACCATCTTTGGCAATTGGGAACTTTCCACAGAGCGTGCTAACGCGAGCCGGCGGGTCTTGCGGGATGAAGGAATTGACGAAACTCGGTTTGAGACAGTTGTGGGCAAAGCAGATCGGGATCTTTATGATAAAAATCACCCAAGATCACCCCAAAATCGCCGAATTTCAATCATTTTGCTTCGCACGACCAAAACGACCTAAGAGTGAGTAGGAATATAATCCTCAATAATTGAAGAAGCAAGAATTGTCCCCTCGGGGTTCAACCCTACTCCCCTTGCCCCGTCTAAAGAAGGAAGATGCGCCGTCCCTTCGCTGTTACCTTTGGACAATAAGGATATAAGTTTTTCTAACTTAATTCTGTTTTGCTTAATTTTTTTAGCCCAAGTTATAATAAGTTTTGAAAATGTTGGTTCTTCATCGATTAAACTTTTTTTAGAACTTAAAATTTCGCCTGTGGTTATCAAACGAATACTTTTACGGCCTAAACTGCTAACAATGCGCCCTGTATCAAGGGGGGTGTGGAGATTAATCAAAGTTCCCATCGTATCTTTAAATATTTGCGATAATTCCTCAACAGAACTTTGTATTGATGACTTCAGTTTACCTAGATCCTCTTCAAATCGATTTAATAACAATAAGGTTTCACGATCTTCTCCGTTATCCTTCGATAATTGTTTCCTCATTAGGTGCTCAAAACGAATAAGATCGCGTTCAACCTCTTGAGATTCATCGTGTTGAATAAGCATTTGTGTATATAGACTTAGGTAAATATTGATCACATTAAACAATGGTTCCCATATCTTCTGATCTGGAAACCACCGACGATTACGATCTGCAAATTCACAAAGAACTTGTATTCTTGTCGAATCTTTTACATCACTTTCGTGATAAAGGGACAGAATCCGATCTTCAGTGATGAAAAATGGACTAAAACGATGATGCACATACCGATAATCGCTTATAAGTCCTTTAAAAAAGGGATCTTTCGGGTAGCCCCCTAAAACAAGAGATTTAATGAAATCAATACGCGAACAAGAAAATCTGAGTTGTTTATGTAGCGATTGGATTTGCTCTTCATAAGGCTTAATGGAATGGTAGATTGCCCCATCTTTAAAGTAGCGAAACGCTTTTCGATTTAGGCTATCTGAAAATCTTTCCCATAAACCTTTATTGGCATAATTAAATTTTGTTTTGATTTCATTAATATAACTTTTTTTGAGTTCATGGCGCTCACGGTGAAGGAGATAGATCTCTCGCCTCGCCTCCAACTGGGCTTGAATGAGTCCTTCATAGAGCTGCCTTTTATTATCGGAAAAAGCATGATCTGAAAGCTCATAGAGATGACTTAAAATTTCTCTAAGTATATCCTGGTAATAGAATATTTTTTGAATCTCACGATAATAATTTTCCATATCCTGATATTCTCTCAACCAATCAAATACCAGTTCTCTGGCGACTCCTTCTCGTGGTTCCACAGGTTTTTGGGTGGGATACCAAGTGCAATTCTTTTTCGCTACAATAAAATTATCTGCTTCAATAGCCTCAATATATTGAGCTAAAATGGTTTCTGTTGGTATTTTCTCCTCTTCCCTCAGAAAGACTTCTTCCTCACGATCTAATCTTATTTGCGTGGGTATGCGGTAAACTTTTAGATTGTTATATTCTTGGGTGGCTAATTGTTCACAGTAAGAGAGAACGTCATGAAAAGGGCGTGGAGTTCGATAGTAACCATGCTTCCAAAACCATTCAGCTACGAAATTCATCCCTTTTTCTAAAGTGGCGCCAAACCAATTTTTAGATCGCTGCTTGGCTAAATGATTATGATGAGAAGCCTTTAACTCACATATAGCATCATCGATGCTGCTCCTTATCGATAAAAATTTATAGGAGAGATCTAATAAGTCCAGCTTATGAGCTTTTCGAAATTGTTCATCGTAAAAATGAAACATGTTTGTCAAGTGATGTAGCACATGATTTACTCGTGCGGTTGTAATAAATCGCTCATGCCATAACCAGAATTTTTGGTGATCTTGAATTTCTTTTTCTCGAATAATACGATCCTTAGTTCGATCCGTGTAAGCCCTTGGTGCAAGACTCAATAAATCACGATGTATGCGCAAAGCTTGACCATGATAAGCCATATTCAAATAGGAAAATTCAGCAGCTTTCAAATATTGCTGCTGGTCTATGTAGGAAAATAGCGCTCCATCAATCAACCTAGCTTTAATCCACGGCCCAGTAAGGCTCCAAACACATTGCAGCCCATTGGCTATTTGAATCAGAGTTGCCCGATCAACCTCATCAACAGCTTCATCCAGGGTGGTATTAACTTTCTCATGCAAATTACGCTCTAAATTTTCTAAAGGCGCTTTTGTTAGGGAAACCAAATATCCCAGGATCGAATCTGGATTGATAACGGGTTCATTCTCAGGGTGTATATCTAAACCTTTAGGTGGATTTATGGCCCAATACTTTTTTGCTTCCTGCCATAATACAGTATGAGAATGATCCTTGGTATCAAGATAATCGACGACCTGCTCGGGTGGAGCTGGGGGAAGAATTGGCATTTCTTGCCGCAACGTTGTCGGATCCTGCGAAAAAGCAGAAATCAGTTGCATCAACAACGGAAAAAATTTTCCTTCCATTTTCTTCCCTCCTTCCTGGAAACAAGTATTTAATTACCTCTGCGTTTTGCAACGACGTTACCAACGGCTGTTCCAGCATCACGCATAAACTTAAAAAAGTAGTAGAAGCTGTAGGCTCCAAGAAAAGCAATTATTGCGGATTCAATACCTTGACCTGAGCCTAAACGATAAACCACGTGAACGAAGGTGCAAATAACCGTTAATTGAAGAATCATATCGGCACGTAAAATACGATAATAGACGGGATCATTACCGGCAAGAGAGCTCACATTCCGCTCAAGTCCTTTCACCATTTGACGTAAATCCGCGTTATCCTTTTCCAGAACATCAATCTTTTTTAGAATACCCTCTAGACTGATCCTCTCAGAAACCTCTCTATGGGTACTGGCTCCAGTTAGAGATCCGAACGCATCCTTAGATATACCGTCTTGAACAAGAGAGTTGGTTGTCGTAAGAACTTGTCGTCCTTTGGTTGATTCATCCTCACCCAAAAGATCTCTATCTAATGAGGATAACGAAGCCGATGAGGAGTTAAGTGAGCGAACTGCAGAACTCCGACGTTCTTCCTGTTCTCCACGCTCGAGCTGTTTTTCAAGTGCTTTTCTATGACTACTGGAACCTGAATTGCTTGATGCTACTTCCATCGATCCTTCTCTCCCCAAAGAGGAGGAAACCCCGCCACCCTCAGTAGATCGACCTGAGGCTCTCCGACGTTTGATCTTTTCTTCGCCGCTCAGCTGAGGATAATAAAGCCTCTGAGGTGGGACAGGCTTCTCTTCTGTCAAGGTCCTTTTATCGTATGAAGAAGCTATAGAACCTATATGATCATCAGAGCATTGATCATCTGCTGCATGTATTGCCGATACAATCCCTACTAACAATAAAAAAAAACAAGTTTTCGTGAGCATTTTTTCTCTCCAATATTTTTTTCTCTCTTACACAAATAGTACTAGATTGCCACAAAAATGTTTAATATTTTTTTAATTTTAACAAATCTTACATAATTTTATTTTAAAAATTTATATTAATAAGCAATTAAGTGGTTATTCAAGGCTAGATTTAGATAAGGTTTGAAGAATAAACACTCTTAAAGCCGATGATAAATTGACAGGGTTTCCCTCTCGAATGCGACCCTCATCAATTGAGGATATCAGGGAGGCAACTGATACACCACGCTGTAAAGCTATCTTTTGCAACACCTCCCAAAATTCAGGCTCCAAAGTCACGCTCGTTGCATGGCCTGAAAGCATAACAGAGTACTTTTTAGGTTTGGTCATTGACACCCAGTGTTATCAATACATATCAATAGTTTAGTGGATTTTTCCCTATGGGCACAATTTATTTGTATTTTTTTCTTAAAATCATCTACTTTATGATAAACTTTTTTACCCAGCCTGATTTGAGAGGTTTAAGTCATGAATTTTAAAAGCGATAATACCGCTCCTGTTCATCCGCAAATCATAGAAGCTCTCTTACAAGCAAACCATGGACATGCTCAATCCTATGGCCAAGATCCGTACACTTTGGAGGCCAAAAACATGTTTAAGGAAATTTTTGAAAAAGACGTGCACGTGTTCTTTGTTTCTACGGGAAGTATTGCTAATGGTCTGGCATTATCCACCGTTACCCCTTCTTATGGAATGATATTATCGGCTGAGGATGCCCATGTCCAAGTGGATGAAGCAAATTGTGTGGAACTCATGACGGGAGGGGCCAAATTAAAAACATTACCTAGCAATTTAGGCAAAATACAACCGGAAGCTCTAGGGGATATCATTAAATCATCTCTTCTTTTACGTCCGCACATGGCTAAACCCTCAACCCTCACCCTTACCCAAGCTACAGAGTGGGGTACAGTTTACACAGTAGATGAAATAACCCATCTTTGCGATGCTGCGCACGCACACGGATTAAAAACCCACATGGATGGTGCCAGATTTGCTAATGCACTGGCTCATTTAAACAAAAGCCCAGCAGAATTAACATGGCAATCAGGTATCGACATTTTAAGTTTCGGAGCAACCAAGAATGGTGCTTTACAAGCGGAAGCTATTGTTATTTTTGATCCAAATCTAGGTAAAGAACTAGACTATAAAATCAAGCAATCTGGACAATTACCGGCAAAACAACGCTATTGGGCAGCCCAATTCCAAGCCTATTTTTATAACGATTTATGGCTTCAGTTAGCGGCTCATGCCAATTCCATGGCTTATAAATTGGCTAATACTCTTGAAAAACACGGATACCAAATCGTGGCCCCTATTCAATCCAATGAAGTATTCGTCAAACTTCCCATCGACATCGCAGACAAACTAATGAATGCAGGGGTTGGTTTCTATCCTTGGGGATCTGGCAGCGATTTTTGTTACCGCATGGTAACGTCTTGGTATACCACAGAAAAAGATATTAACTCCTTAGAGCACATTATTTTGGTTACCGTACGGGATTGATTTTGCCTTTAAAAAAACATCTTTCATTATACGATTTTCATCGTTTCATAGAATAATTGTCCTTTTTCCTATTAATAAGGTTAAATGTCTGTCTCAGAACAGTAATTCTAACTCATCTGCAAACCGTTGCAAAAAAATATTTATTGTGATATTTAGTAAAAAATATTTTTTCAATAAAAAATAACAATAATAAAGATCTCCTGATGAAAAAACTTATTTTCTTGTTCGCTACCAGTTTGCTTACTTCAAGTGCCCTTATTCAAGCCATGGAGCCTCAACTCCATGACATCCCAGAATCTTATCCCCATAAAAAGAGACGTCTGGAGAAAGGGGAAGAACTTTTGTTTATCAAGGAAAACATTCAATCTCATGAAGTAGCTCTGAAGAGCCTTTTAAAGACAACCCATTCAAGCTGCAAACGGTTATTCCAAGTAATTGATCCCGATGCATTAACCCAAGAGCAAAGAAAAATTAAAGCTCATTTTAAACAAGGCAAAAAGGCCCTCCAAACCTATTTTGAACAGATTCAAGCCCTATTGGAAAAGGCCCAGACCAATCATCAACTTGAAGCAAGTCCAGGTGAACCAGAAGATCAAACGAGCATTTCCGCACATTTTCCAGCTCGCAATGTCAGCGAATACTCTCATACCTCTGACCGGTCAATACCGCTTACAGCTTTCTCTCAATTTTCCCTTACTGATCTTCCTGAAGAAATCAAGCACCATATTTTAAGCTTTATTTGGGGGCCAACCTACACCTCACATAATGAATGGAACCTTTTTGATTTAAGACAAACATCCCACGATTGGCTTCTCACGACCAACACCTATCTTGAGGGGACATCTTTCCAATATACCTTAGCTCAATCCATTAAGTCTTTATGCTTTGCAATCGCCAATAATAAGCTAGAAGCAGAGAAGATGTATAAAAATATTATAGGTAAGAGATGCGAAGGAATTATATCACCAACAACCCTTTCTACAAGTTATCTACGAGAAACTTTAGTGAGGGCTTTATTTATTGAACAGTATCCATTATTTCAAACAACATTCGCAGGTCGAAAACCTCTTCATCGCGGAACGTTTGACACAAAAAAAGGCATTTACCAACTCCATTGCTCTAACACCCAATTTTTCGTTACTTTTCCTTTGTGGAACACTCAGTTAAGACGACACGCTTTTCATTCATCTTACAATAAATTGAAAATGAATTTTATAAATCTTAATAGATATGGGGCATACTTGGAGGAGCTCTGCATTTTGTGGAACAAAATCAACAACACTAAACATTTTAAATACAGTTGGAGGGCAGATGAGACAAAAGTTATAACTTCGACCATCAAATTGTGGTTGTTTCGCTACCTTTGCGAGAATTTTGAAATTGAAAACTTCTTAACTGACTTACATAACCGCTATTATCTTTTTAATAATCAGGAGGATCCCTTCAGTGTTCAGTTTTTAAGGGACATTCCAACATACATCAAACAAGCCTTACAAGCCCTTAAAATTGAATACGAATATTCTCAACTAACACAAAAAGCACAGTGTAAACGTTACTTAAGTTCTCTTTTTGGTAGAAGCCGTCGTGGTAAAACAGGTAGTGTTGAACAACTCGAAAAAACGAGTATTTTCAGGGAAATTCTGGTATGGAAGACGTGTCTTAATCCCTCATTTCAATATGGGAATGGAACCAACACCCTACCTCAAAAAGACTTTAAAAAACCAAAAGATTATGATCCCGGAGAAAAGCTTGAGTCCATTTCAGGGCGAATCCTTGATCTATGCCAATCTGATTTGCATGAGGGTATATTAACCCTTCTTTACTTACAAAGGACTTTTACTACAACCCTAATACCAGAAAATCAGAAGGTATTTGCTAAAATTTGCGATCTTCTATCAAAAATTTATGACATTATACCCAACCAACTGCAAGATTTAGAGGATCAATCCTCTCAAACAAGCCCCCCTTCAGACTCTTTGGATAGCCATGTTAATACGTTGATCGTGTGTGATTTTCTATGCGCTACCCGCCATTTTCTCAAAATAGAAACCAACAGGCTCTTGTCATCAATGGAAATTAATAACGAGACTCCTCAGATTTCTGCCCTTTCTTCTAAGTTGGAAATAGCTTTCTTGGAGAAAGCTCGCTTGTGGGGCAGTCGATATGCGGCGATCGAATTGACCTTACAAGAGATTCGTCCCAACTTAACAATTCTTAATGAATATTTAAAAAGACAAAATGCCCTAGAATCAAATAAAGAATCTCAACCTGATTTTCATGAGGCGCTTCATGACTCCCCATTGAATCAAATTCATGCCCCAAGGATATACGAGAAACTTCTTCTGGCCCTAAGTTCTACAGGGTTTAACTCCAATTTATATTGTGAACCTCTAAGTGTAGGCCGCACAACGATACTTAATGCAATTAGTAATATGGTAAATCTTTCTCACTTTATGAATCAGCACCCCGAACTCGACGATTTCTATGAGAATCCTCTTCAATCAAAACACTTTTGGAAACAACAAAATGTTCATTGGCTAACAGTTGGAGCGATTCAGCTCGGGAACAAGACTTCCCTGGATGTTTTAGCAAGGGCATATAATATACAAAATCTTAAAGTCCTGGCTATGTTTCCCACCATATTTCTATCAGATCAACACCCTTTATTAACCGATTTGCACACACAACGACCTAGTGGATTGAACTGTTTTCAGACACAGCATCCTACCGTTTATGATATAAACTTGATGTCTTAATCAGCCCTCCTCCCACCACCATCTCTTTTGATCCCGCAATTTTGTTTCTAATTGCTGGATCAAAAGGTTATATAAGAAGGTTTTTTCTTGTTGTTTAGGTCATATTCAGATAGGTTTTTCTTAATATGACTTAAATTTTAGCGTATTTATAGGTTTGAAGGATGAGAAACTTGAGTAAATCTGCCCTTTACTTAACATGTTGTTTGGCTTTACTGGGTGCGTGTTCTGATTCTTCTAAGGACGACCAATCCCAAAAAGAGCCAGAAAAAACAATTTCTCATGACGATAAAACCAATTACAAAGCTAAAATGGATCTCCTTAAAGAAGAAGCGGAAAAAGGCAACGCTGAAGCTCAGTATGTTCTGGGCCTGGGTTATGAAGAAGGAATTTCCGGAACCAGTGATCTTAAAGAAGCCATCAGCTGGGTTCAAAAATCCGCTGAGCAAGGATACCCACCAGCCCAATACAAGATGGGCTTGTGGTTATCTAAGGGAACAGGCATGGATCAAAACCTGGAGCAAGCAGCACACTGGTTTGAACAAGCGGCTGAGCAAGATCATCCTGAAGCCCAATATCAATTGGGATTAGTCTATTATTCTGGCCGGGGTGTTACACAAGATTACAATCAAGCTATATATTGGTATGCTAATGCTGCCCGTCATGATATTGCTCCAGCATTACACAACCTTGGAGAAATGTATCTTAAAGGGATCGGAACAGATAAAAACCCTGAGGTAGCCCTAGAGCTATTTAGAAAAGCTGCAGCATTAGACCACCCAGGCTCCCAAACCAACCTAGGGATTATGCACCAAAAAGGACTTGCTGTTGAACGCAACTTAAGCCAAGCTGTCGAATGGTATACAAAGGCTGCCAATCAAAACCACCCTGTTGCTCAAAATAACCTCGCCATTATTCTCGTGGAAGGAGGAGACGGGGTGGAAAAAGATCTCTCTAAAGCTTTGGAATTGCTAAAAAAAGCAGCGGAAGGCGGATATGCAGATGCTTATAATAATTTAAAAAAGGTAGCTGCTATGGCAAGCGTGACATCGTAAAGAACAATCAATACACCAAGAAACCTTATAATTTGTGAAATACCACCCTTTTGCCTACAGTCTAAGTCTGAAAACAGGCTAACCCCTTAGGTAATTTTCTTTACCTCAGCTTTACTAATTTTTAAAGCCTCATCCCCCATTATGATATGGAGGGAAAGGAAAGCAAATTGCCGATACAGAAAGTCAGCGATCAACCCATAACGAACCGCGAGGAAAAAATCGTCTACGGCCTCATTGGCGCTGTCTTTTGTTTAAGTGTGATTATTGGCCTTTATGGCGCTGTTCCTCTTCCCAAAGTTTATGTGTTTGCTTGCCTGACCAACATTGCTTTGACTATTGCGGCTCTCCAAACATCCTTACTGCTTTATGGTCAATCAAAAATTGTTAGAGATGGATCGTTGGCAATCCTTGCCAGCGGTTACTCTGTCTCAGGTCTTTTTGCCTTGGCATATGTGCTCTTTTATCCAGGATTGTTCTTTAGCTTTACCGGTGAATCACATTTTTACAATGAGAGTGCTGCATGGCTTTCCATATTTGGACATGCTAACTTTTCACTGGCCATCATTTTTTATACACTATTTTACGCTCAAAGAATTAAACTAGATTTCCTAAGTCCAGAATTCGTCTTCAGATCCTCCTTTGTTTATGCCCTTGTATTTATCTCAACATCCATATATTGCCAAAATTACTTACCAAATATTATTGATGGAGATAGTTATCATTTTACTGTAAGTGCAATTATTGGTTTTACGCTTATCTTTTTAGGATGTTGCTCCGCTTTTTGTGTAATCCGTTACACGAACCTGTCTTCGAGACACAACCTATGGCTGCTATTGGCTGTTATTATTCATATTCTTGAAATTGTTTATGGAGTTGTTGGCAAAACCCGCTATTCCCTCGGTTGGTACACAGCCCGGGTCAGCCAAGTGTTATCTTTTAGCATCATATTAGGCGTTTTTACCTATCACTTAACCTATTTGACCAGGAAATTAAGTGAAGCTAATAAAAAACTGGAGGAAATTGCAACCATGGATTTCCTGACCAAAATAAACAATCGACGCAAGTTTATCACAACCTTAGATAATTATTGGGAGCTTGCTCAACGTGAGCGCAAGCCCTTGTGTCTGATCATGATTGATATTGATCATTTTAAAATTTACAATGATACTTTTGGCCATTTGGCTGGAGATGACTGTTTAATTCTGGTTGCTCAAGAATTGAAGAGAATTTTCAAACGCCATACTGATGTTATCTCTCGTATTGGCGGCGAAGAGTTCGCCGTATTACTTTACAATGTAGGGGAAAAGGAGGGCAAAAAAATAGCGGAAAAGATCCGTCGATCTATTGAAAATTTGAAATTAAAGACTTATTCAACAAAGCAACCTCACATCACGGTAAGTGTTGGCTGCGCTGCCATTATCCCTAACAAGCAGCTAGACCCCACCTTTATTATCGACGTTGCAGATCAAGCTCTGTATGAAGCAAAATTCCGAGGACGCAACAAAGTTATTGCCACAAGCTTCTCTTATGGTGATCAGCCTTCATTTTTTACTTAAAGCATCAATGATCAAAACAACCAAATATTACTATTATGTTAAAATTTTATTATTTTTCACCTTAAAAGACGCCAATAATTTTGTTTAATTTACCTTAAGAATAAGAAACTAACTTGCCGTTAGCCGTTAGAGTTAGAGAGCAAATAGTTGGATTAAATGATAAACCATAGTTACCTTGAAGCGTTAACTGAAATTAGCTCAAAGAGGCATTTGAGAAGATTTGAGCCAAAAATGATCCCCGATTTTTCTACAGTAGTTCTTCTACTTCAACAGATTGGGAGGTATTTGCAGACCAGGATGATCCAAAGAAATTGCTGGAAATTTGACCTACAGAATCTTAAAGGGCCTAACACTTCGTTCTTTATATTTCTTTAAATACAAATCATTTACCTCGGTTAATGGCTGATCAAGGAAACAAGTAAACACTTACGTGCATACCTTTAGGAAGTTGATAATGAAACAAAAAATACACCCAGGATTTAAAGGATTTCTAACCAGTAAAATTATGATTATTCTATGCTTGACCCTTGCATTACTCCATATTATTTACTTGCTTCCCAAAGATTTACTTACCCTGCCTATTTCCCCTTATATCCATCAAAAATACATATGGTTTATTCCTAATGGGTTAAACGTTTTATCTGCCTTCCTTATTGTGGGCATAGGGGGTTACTGGCTTAGGTGGATTCACACACAACATTCCCCTTTCATTAATGATCGAGCCCATTGTTATGAACTTCGAATTTACAGTTTATTTTTTGCTCTGACTATTCTGTATGGCCTTGGGTCAATTTACTTTCATATAACGCCCAATCAAGCCAGTTCGTTCTGGTTATATTTACCTGCCAATATGACTATGATGTGTTTTATAGCTATCATAATCGCAGATCGTATCAATCTTCGCCTGGGATTGCACAGCTGTGTTCCCTTCGTATTTCTTGGCATGATAACAGTCTTATACAGCAGAATTAGTCAATTACATGGCATAGAAGATCTCCGCTGGCCCCTATTAACTTATTACCTACCAAGTTTAATCACTGCAGCTATGATCCTTGTATATCCCAAACGAAAAGAGATCAGAAAGAACGGACAAAAGTATCTGCTTGCCGCTTGTTTGTCTCTTATATTTTCTTATTTCATGGAATTCTTGGATGAAGCTATCCATTTAATATCTAAAGAAATGATGAGTGGTTTTTTCTTAAAACAAATTTACTTAAGTGCAGCTTTTTTACTGGTGGGCCTTCACATGAAGAAAAATCATATTTCCACAAAAAGCACCAGTATTAAGTTTAAGCCAAGCACGCCCATTTACACCACTCATGGCCTGATGATTCCCAAACCAATTATGGTCAATACCATAAAATCTCAGACTCAAAAGGTGACTCTGAAACCCTAATTCTGGCAATCTAGTTGAATATTTCTTTATCCTTAACCTTAAAATGTAAATTAATTTTTATCATTATAACATTAATTAAGCTGAAATAGCTTAACAATACGACAAATTAACTCATGGACTGGATACTTTAAAAATGTTTAAATTTGTTTTTTTAATAGGATTATTTATACAAGCTATTTTACATACATTATTTAATCGAAATTTTTACGACTCTCCTCTTTTTGCCTTCATTATAAATTAGCCGAAGCTTATTTTTTGTTTTATCAATTAAAAAATATTAATTGATTTTTTTTACAACATGTTTAAATAGTAATTAACTTAGTTTTTTAGAAAGATTGCATTTTAAACTTCTGGATCTTTGTTCCAAACATAATTGACTTTTGTAAATTCTTATTCTGTGGTCATAGCTCCACAAACAAACCTTTAATTGCTCCAAAGTAAAGAATAAAGGTTTCTTAATAATTGATATATTATAATATTTATAAAACATAGACGTGTTGAATAACTAATGATGAAAGACGTTTTTTCCCGGCTATGGGAAAACATGAAACAGAGAACACTTGAGTTAGAAGAGCATCTTAATACCCTTGGGGTATTTCTTTTGGTTATTTTTCCAAGTTTTTATTATATCAACATTATGCTTGCCACCCGGCAAATATATGAGAACATGACCCTTAGATTATGTATTGGCGTAGGGGGATTACTTTTATTATTAAGAAATTACTGGCCATCAAAACTCAGATTTATCATTCCCCTGGCTGTATATTTTCTTCTTTTCTTTGCCTTTTCTTTCTTTTATTTCTTTATGGCCTTTGAAAATGATTTCTCTAGCGCATCTCAAGTTAATGTATTCTTAGGGCTTTTTGTTCTCCTTCTTTTTCTTTCCTGGCAGGAAACCGTTTTAATGGGAATCATTGGATTTTTCCTCGCCTGGTTTGTTGTTTCCCAAGTAACTTACACACCAGTACTACCAAGAACATTTTGGAATGTTTTTGTGACTTATTTTTCTTTGTTTTTCTACTTCATTCTATTTTCAACTAAAAAAGCACACATTCAAAATGAAACGTTGCGTTCCTTGAAAACTTTGGCAGGCGCTATTGCCCATGAAGTTCGTACTCCTTTATTTAGCATTACCACAGAAGCCAGGTGGCTTAAAAAAGTATTACCTTCCCTTATTAATGCTTACCATATTGCAGAAAGAACAGAGGATAAAAACCTAACGCCTTTAAGCCCCTCTCAACTCAAATTAATTTCGCAAATTCCGGATAATTTGGAAGCGACAACAAGGGACGCCTTTCTTATTATCGATATCTTCCTAATGAACCTGAAGGAAGTCACTCTGGATAAAGATTTGGCAATTTGTTCCATGAATGATTGCATTGAACTAGCTCTTAAAGCTTACCCTTTAAATGACGATGAACGAAATATGGTTCAATACAACAATGAAGTTGACTTCAAGTTTAAAGGAAACGCACTTCTCATCAAGCACGTCCTTTTCAATTTACTAAAGAATGCCCTGTACCAAATCAAAGATGCTCAAAAAGGAGAGATTATGATCTGGTCAGAGGCAGGACATCCTTACAACAAATTGCACTTCAAGGATACGGGCAAAGGTATATCAAAGCAAATGCTCCCTTTCATTTTTGAGCGATTCTATACCAAAACCAAATATGGAACCGGTATTGGTCTTGCCTTTTGTAAAATGGTTATGGAGGGCATTGGCGGAGACATTATTTGCCAGTCTGTTGAAGGCGAATACGCCGAATTTATTTTATTATTTCCGGCAATAGATTCTTTAACCAATAGTATGATAACATAATTTATATAGAGATTTTATGACAAACGAGAACACCATGAAGCATATTAATCCTTGTAATTTCCCCACAAGAGTCTTGCTTATAGATGACAGCAGCCAAGCCTTGGAAAAACTTGAGCGGGTTATGGATGATTCCCATGCCACTTATCTCCCGTTTAGCAAACCAAAGGAAGCATTAAGCTTTGTTAATGCTTTACCTCCGTTATCTGAACAATGGAGCATTGGCTTTGATGAAGACATTTTGGATGCAGATATCAGTGAAATTTATCGGGAGGTTTATAATCCGGAGCGTTACAAACAAGTCTCCACGATTATTGTCGACTATGATATGCCTGCTCTCAATGGATTAGAACTTTGTGAACAAATTACCTCTCCTCATATTCAAAAAATTCTATTAACTGGGGCAGCAGATGAAGAAACAGCCATTCAGGCTTTCAACCGTGGCTTGATTCAATACTTTGTTCGCAAACAAGATCCAGATGCCCTTGATCTTTTAGACACCTATGTTATTGATAGCCAACAACGTTACTTTAAAAGTTTATCGCAAGGGTTAATCCGCCAAATTAGTCAAGAAACCTCCGCTTTGGGTGACCCTAAATTCATAGAACTCTTTCAAAAAATAATCAAAGAAAACAATATTTGTGAATATTATCTTATCGAAGGAACAGGAAGTTTCTTAATGATAGATCATGACGGTCATCCAAGCGCTCTGTTTACCTTTACTGACGAACTCCTGGCACAAAACGATGAAATGATTGATGAACTGATCCAAGAAGGGAATGATTCTTTACCAGATGGTCTTTTAGATGATTTACTCAATCATCGTAAAGCTTTATGTTTTCACTATTTTGATGGCCTGGCCTTTCCAGAACCAAATGAATGGTCTAACTATGCCCATGATATTCATACTCTTCAAGGTCGCACCCCCTATTATTGGGTCTATGTTCCACAGGTAAAAGATTTGCCTGTAAAGAAAGTTACCTCTTTTAATAAATTTAAAGCATTTCTTGATAAATAAACTGCTTTAAAAACCCTATATTTATGCCAAGGCGAGTGTAGGGTTTACATTTTATGATTTTCTGGATCATACCTCCGTGCTTCATCTTATGGTGCTGGCAATCATTCCTAAAATTAGAATTGATATATTTTACCTTTTTAATTCCCTTTCTTGAAAAAAAAACGTATAGTTCCTACGTTTATTCTGGTGATGTAAAATGAAATTTCTCGATCAAGTCAAAATCTATGTACAATCTGGTAACGGCGGAAATGGTTGCTTAAGTTTCCGGCGCGAGAAATTTATTGAATATGGTGGCCCTGACGGAGGGAATGGCGGTCGAGGGGGTGACATCATTGTCGAGGCCGTAGATAATTTAAACACCCTTATTGATTATCGTTATCAACAGCACTTTAGAGCAGAAACGGGACATCATGGTTCCGGGCGTAATCGAACGGGAGCTGATGGCAAAACTCTTATTCTCAAAGTTCCTGTTGGCACCCAAATCTTTGATGAAGACAAAGAAACGTTGATTGCTGACCTAACCACCGTTGGTCAACAAATCGTCCTGGCCAAAGGCGGCGATGGTGGATTTGGCAACGCCCACTTTAAGACATCTACCAATCAAGCCCCTCGCAAAATTATACCTGGCTGGCCTGGTCAGGAACGGTGGGTTTGGATGCAACTTAAACTGATTGCCGATGCCGGTTTGGTAGGCTTACCCAATGCTGGAAAATCTACTTTCTTAGCGGCTGTGTCCAGAGCAAAGCCAAAAATTGCTGACTACCCATTTACGACACTAGCACCACAACTTGGTGTTGTTTATGTCCATGATCATGAATTTGTTCTGGCTGACCTGCCCGGTCTCATTGAAAACGCACATGAGGGTGCTGGCCTTGGCACACGGTTTTTAGGTCACGTAGAGCGGTGTGGTGTCATTCTCCATCTCATTGATGGAACAGCTGAAGATGTCGCTGAGTCTTACCGGATCATTCGCAATGAATTAGAAGAGTATGGCTGGGGCCTTTCTGACAAACCAGAAGTTATCGGGCTCAACAAATGCGATGCCTTATTACCAGAAGAAATAGAAGAAAAATTAACGACCTTAAAATCCCTATGTCACCATGACAAAGTCTTTGCTCTAAGTGGCGCTACGAGCATGGGGACCCAACCCATCTTATCTCAATTATGGCATTTTATTGAAGCTGATCGCCAAGACAAGCGACGAAGCACTCAAACTGAGTCCAAAGAGTACAATCCTCTTGATGTGACTTAGTTTGCGCCCTACAGTTTTATTTAACAGCTACATAAAATTATATATTGGATTACTCAGGAGTTATTCCATGTTTGCAAAATCTATTTATACAGCCCTTCTGGCTGGCTTGGTACTTTTAACCGGTTGCTCTGACGATAAAGGGCAAAAAAGCGATGAGAAAACGCTCACTGTCGCCACATCAGCAGATTATCCCCCCTTTGAATTCTTTAAAGACGGTAAAATTGTTGGGTTTGACATTGATATGATTACGGCAGTTGGTGAGAAAATGGGCCGCAAAGTGGTGATTAAGGACATGTCCTTTGATGCCATTTTGGGATCCTTACAAAGCAACCGCGTAGATGCTGCTGTTGCCTCAATGACCCCGACGGAAGAAAGACTTAAAGCAATTGATTTTTCTAACGTATACTTAAGTACCGGCAAGGCTCTCGTTTGCAGTGATACTTCTTCCATACGATCAACAGCCGATTTGAGCGGGGCTGTAGTGGGCGTTCAAGCAGGCTCGACCCATGAAACTTATGTTAACGAAGAACTTAGGAAAAATACCGATAATTTGGAAATTAAGTCCTTATCAAAAGTTCCAGATTTGGTTCAAGAGTTAAAATCTCGTCGGATCAGTTGCATTGTACTCGGCACCTCGGAAGCAAAAACCCTGATGGCCAATCATTCTGGCATGCGTCTTGTGGAACTTCCAACGAAAGAAACTGGCAGTGCCATTGGCCTTCCCAAAGGATCCCCGTTGCTACCCGAGATCAACCAAGCTCTAGAGGCTTTGATTAAGGATGGAACCATTGAAAAATTAAAACAGAAGTGGCAAGTGCAATGAGCCTTAACTTCTCTGCCATCATCCCATCCCTTCCTTTTATTTTGGAAGGGATTCTCATCACCCTGAAATTTACTTTTGTATCCCTTTTATGCGGCCTGCCTTTAGGCATTCTTTTGGCGTTGGGAAAAATATCCTCGAAGGCCTGGTTACGTGCAGGGGCCCAAACCTACACTTCCCTTTTTCGTGGCACACCTTTATTGGTTCAATTGGGGTTAATTTATTTTGCTACCCCCCAATTTACTGGTTATGCCATATCAGCTTTTGAAGCAGGCGTTATCACCTTTTCCTTAAACTCGGCTGCCTATAGCTCAGAAATTATCCGTGCGGGCATTCAGTCCATGGATAAAGGCCAATGGGAAGCAGCAACCATGTTGGGACTCACTTATCGACAGACCCTAATTGGTATCATTATGCCTCAGGCTGTGAGAAATATTTTGCCAGCATTGGTCAATGAAATGGTAGACCTCTTAAAAGAATCCGCCTTGGTTTCAACCATAGGAGAAACAGATCTCTTAAGAAGAGCCCAAATCGTTGCTAGCGAAAAATACTTATACTTTGAGCCTTTGATCATTGCCGCTGCCTGCTATTATGTCATGGTCATGATCATCAGCTTTGCCGCCAAAAAATTAGAAAAGAAAATGCATCATGCTTAATATTCAAAATCTTCACAAATCATTTAATGGTCATGATGTTTTAAAAGATGTCAGCTGTGATTTAAAATTAGGCACGATAACAGCCCTTCTTGGCCCATCAGGGAGCGGAAAATCCACCCTTTTAAGGTGCATTGCTGGTCTTGAGAAACCTGACACTGGCCATATTGGGTTTCAAAAACAACCCATTGGAGACTTAAAAGCCCATGAGATTGGTATGGTTTTTCAATCTTACCACTTATTTCCCCATATGTGTGTTCTTGATAATCTAACCTATGCCCCACAAAAGTTAGGTCTGATGCCAACCTTAGAAGCCAAGACTAAAGCGCAGGATCTCCTTCACCAATTTGGCCTCAGCAACAAATCAGAACAATTTCCCAATCAACTTTCTGGAGGCCAAAAGCAAAGAGTCGCCATAGCCCGCGCCCTTATGCTTGATCCAGCCATTCTCCTCTTTGATGAGCCAACCGCGGCTTTGGATCCAGAGATGGTTAGCGAAGTGGCTCGACTCATCGCCTCCCTTAAACGACCAGATCGATTGATTGTGATTGCAACCCATGAACTAAAAATTGCCAAGTTGATTGCTGATCATGTGTTATTTATGGATCAAGGCGTGCTGGTAGAGAATGACCCTAGCGAAGTTTTCTTCTTCTCCCCTAAATCCAGACGAGCAAAGATCTTTTTGGAACGCATGGGTTAAGTGAAAAACATCTCCCCATTGATTTTCACCATTTCTGCTCTAGTTGATAAAATGGGTATTAGAGATGGTGAAAATGGAGATCGTTATGAAAATTGCCCCCCTTCTCTTAGTAATTACTTTTATTGCTGGCTGTGCGAGTGACCGCAGCACCGGTCAAACCGTTGGAACACTTGCAGGTGGTGCTGCCGGTGCCCTTATTGGATCCCAATTTGGATCAGGTAAAGGAAGACTTGTCGGAACCGCAGTGGGAACGCTGGGCGGTGCTTTAATTGGCTCAGAGATTGGTAAAGCTGTCGATCCCCCTTCGCGGTATTAATATCCCTTAGAGACGATTTATCGGTCTCGAAGCCATACAAGGTAGGGGCTTGTGTTAACCACACCCGTGACTGAAAAGCTTATCAGAGCTAAGACAGGCTATAGGGTGTGGATAGCCGCATCGTTGTGCTCCTTGCGATGACACTACAAAAGAGAAACTCACAACACTATGCAGGTGTTTGAAATAAAGCCATTTGTGAAAAATTGGCTCACAACATGAAAGATAAGCCTAAATCCCATTCCATTCCTCCTCATCCTCATTGAGCACTGATGATAGAACCACCAACACCAACGCCGCTATAAATCCACGCACCTCGATATTTAGCCCCATAACGTTCGTCACCTTAGGAAGAAGAATTCATTTTTTTATTCTATAGGGGTTTTCAAGTTCTATGCGGGTGAATGAATAATGAGTTTTCCCGACATAATACACGCAAAAGTTTATGAAACTTTTATTCATCTATGAATTCAAGACGATAGCCCCCTCTTCCTTAGCCCTATTAATCACATGGCTAATTGTATATCCTGCATTGTCTTCAAGAGGATTTATATCCACTGAATGGGTTCTTAAGTAAGGCAAGAGACCTTCAAAATCCTGATCAGAAAGGGGAAGAGTCCAATCCTTAGCCATTTCCAGGTACTTCTTTTCATTTCAATGTCCTGCCTCTAGAGATCATCGAAATGCCCTGAAGTCAGTGATGAAGGTTGAAATCCTTGACAGGATCCTTATCTGATGATTCTGTTTAACTTGTTTTCTCATTTTGAGTATTATGTGTAGATCCATAGACTATGGCCTTAACCTGGAAACACGAATCCATGAAACGAACTTTATGTCTCTTATTTCTTCTTTTCTCAAACATCGCCTTAGGAATGGATACCCCGGTCGATCGCTCTGTTTCTCCCCCCGTCAAGTCTTCTACACCTCAGGAAAGGTGGCAGAGCCTGAAATCTGATTACCAACAGTATCAGCAAAAGGCCAAAGCCCTCTTTTATACACAGCCTGATCCACGATATTTACTCCCTGAGATCAGAACACGGATCCTTCAAGAGCTTGCGCAGCTTGTTCTCACCAAGGAACTTGATCTTGGAAATCAACCCGAAGCCTTGGCTATGGCTCAAAGTCTTAAGGCTTACAACTTGTCTGTGCGCATCGATCAGTATCAAAGGCCAGGAGAGTACGGAGATTTCAATGTTCTGCCTCAAGAGATGAAATACCTGATCCTACAATGGGTATCCCAAGGCCCCGTACAGAATCTTGGAAAGATCCTGCTCCTCAATAAGAGTTTTCATACTCTTTTACAATCAGCGCCTTTGTCTTTGAGAGTTACCCCTACCCATAACAGATCACAGATAAGCATTGAACAGTTAGTTGATCTATTTCCTCATGCCATTTCTTTCAACTTATCTCAATGGAGAATCAAGGATTCAGAGTTAGTCCACCTCCAAAGATTACGTCAGTTGACCACCCTGGACTTATCTCGGCGCTCTCAAATCACGGATGCCGGCCTCGTTCATCTCCAGGGATTACCCCACCTGACCACCCTGGACTTATCTTGGTCTCAACAAATCACGGATGCCGGCCTGGTCCATCTCCAGGGATTATCTAGCCTGACCAATCTGTTTTTAGCTGGGTGCAATCAAATCACGGATGCAGGGCTGGCTCATCTCCAGGGATTATCTAGCCTGACCTACCTGGACTTATTAGGGTGCGCTCAAATCACGGATAAAGGTAAGCAATCCCTCAAGGAGGCTTTGCCCAGGGCAAAGATCTTATAGGTAAGATCTTGGAGAAAAGATTGGGTCGACCTTCTCAAGAAGAGGGGACGGTCTTTGGGTCTTCCAAGATCCTTAAGCTCAAGGGCATCAAGACCCTTCTTGAGGCCTGTATCAAGGCACCCTTAGGGCTTGAGGGAGTCTTGCTACTTATAAAAGACAGAGGTCATAGGACCATCCTATCCCTTGTTCTAGGAAAGGCAGCCTTAACCATGGCTGACATCTTACAATCTCATACCTTGAAAATTCGTCACCGCCAGGATTCGAGTCAAAGATATTATGGTAATTTCAATGTCCGGTCTCAAGAGAGCATCGATCTGATCATTCAGAGTTTCTCGCAGGATCAAGATGGTATCAAGCATCTAAAAGCATTACTTCTTACGAGTAAAAGAAAATACTAAAGTCGCGCGTCAAAGGCTGAAAAAAGGGGGGGAATTAAATTATATTCCCCTTTTAAAATTATATTCCCCTTTTAAATAATTCACCCTTCCAGATACCCATCTTTAATTTGCACAATACGATCCATCCGTGCAGCTAAATCTAAATTGTGGGTGGCAATGAGCGCAGAAAGGCCTGTTTCACGGACCAGCTGGATCATTTCATTAAAAACCACATCGGACGTCTGCATATCTAAGTTGCCCGTAGGTTCATCCGCTAAGAGTAACTTGGGATTATTGGCCAACGCACGGGCGATCGCCACGCGTTGTTGCTCACCGCCAGATAATTTCTTAGGTCGATGATTCAAGCGATGACTCAAGCCCAACTTGTGCAATAACTCTTCGGCCTTCCCTTTGGCTTCTCTTGGGAGTTTGCCGTTAATATATTGGGGAATAAGAACATTTTCCAAAGCCGTAAATTCAGGCAAAAGATGGTGAAATTGGTAAACAAAGCCGGCAAAGGTCCTGCGTAGCTCAGTCCGCTTAATATCTGACAAGGTAGAACATGGAATGCCTGCCATGCTGACCTCGCCAGAGGAAGGAAGCTCCAAAAGACCAGCAATTTGTAATAAAGTTGTTTTACCGGCACCACTGGGGCCGACAAGAGCCACAATCTCGCCCTGGCCAACCGAAAGATTAACGCCTTTAAGGACATGAACCACTTCTTCCCCTTGAGGAAAGTGACGGGTTACTTGATCAAGTTTTAAAGTCATGGTCATTGTCTTAAAGCCTCCACAGGGTCTAGGCGTGCCGCACGCCAGGCAGGATAAATGGTTGCAAGGAAGGACAAAAACAAAGCCAAGGCAGCCACCAACACGACCTCTGTAGGCTCAACTTTAGAGGGGAGTTGGGTTAAGAAATAGATTTCTGCATTAAACAAATCTGTACCTATAAACCCTTCCAAAAACCGGCGAATAGACTCGATGTTAAGGGCCACAAGCAACCCTAAGCCTAGGCCTAAGGCCGTGCCAACCACACCAATTGTTGCCCCTGTCAAAAAAAAGACCCTCATAATGTTTCCTTGGGTCGCCCCCATAGTACGCATAATCGCAATGTCTCTTGTCTTATCTTTTACCAACATGATGAGACTGGAAATAATATTAAATGCGGCAATAAGAATGATCAGAGTTAGGATGACAAACATCACATTTCTTTCCACCTTAACCGCTTGGAAAAAGCTATTATTAGCATTTTGCCAATCATAAACCAGAGCCTGATCACCCAATAATTCATGGATGGCCTCTCCTCTTTTTGAGACAAGGTCAGGGTTATCGATAAAGACCTCTAGCTTAGTGATGGAAGAATCAATTTTGAAAAAATTTTGGGTCGTCTCTAAGGGCATAAAAATGTAAGACTGGTCATACTGAATCATCCCAACCTCAAAAATCGCCACCACTTTGAAGGATTTTTGGCGTGGCAACGTGCCAAAGGCTGTATTATTTCCCTCGGGACTGACCAAGCTGATGCGATCTCCGACCCGAATGGCCATCTTATCTGCTAAGCGTTTACCAATTGCAATGGTATCGCTGATCTCAGAATTCCCTTCCTTAACCCCAAAGGCATCGAGGGTGCCACTTTTTATGTTACCTGCAATGATTTTTCTATCCCGCAAATCATCTGGTCTGACTCCATTAACTTCAACCCCTCGAGCTTGGGAACGATAGAGAACCATAGCTTGGCGATCAATATTCGGGTAAACCTGAACAATGCCAGGCAATTCCTTAATGTGTTTAACCGCTTCGTCATAATTGGCCAAATGGCCCCCATAGGCGGATACAGAAATATGACCATTAAGTCCTATCATCTGGGATAATAATTCTTCTCGAAATCCATTCATCACGGACATGACAATAATCAATGTCGCCACACCTAAGGCAATACCAATAAATGAAAACCAAGCGATAATTGATATAAACCCTTCCTGACGAGGAGAGCGTAAATATCGATAGGCAATCATTCTTTCAAAACGATTAAACATGAACTTTTAACCTTGCTATAACAAGAAAATACTCGCCAGACCTAAGAAAACAGAGAAACCCACGACATCGGTTGTTGTTGTGACAATAGGACCAGCACTGATGGCTGGATCCATACCAATTCTATGGAGAAAAACCGGTATCAACGTCCCCGCCAATGCTGACCATAAAACATTAAAGATCATGGCTGCGCCTAATGTTAACCCTAGCGTTATGTTTTGATACCAAACGCCAGCAATGGTTGCAATAAGAGTTGCAAGTAAGAAGGCATGGAACGATCCAACCGTCAATTCTCGCCCCAATACTTGCCAGAAGTTGTGTGCTTGTAAATCTCTTTTGGCAATTGCTCTGACAATTACAGTGACCACCTGCATTCCACAATTCCCTCCCATAGAAGCAACGATAGGCATCAGAACCGCCACGGCTACCACTTCTTGCAAAACCGGCTCAAAATGGTAAATGACCCGAGAGGCAATAAGTGTGTTGATAAATGAGACAAGAAGCCAACGGAATCTGGATAAGGTGGTCGCGAAAATAGGACCGTGAAAGGTATCTTCACTCACACGGCCTAAATGAATCACGTCTTTCTCTGCTTCCTCCTGGATGACAAACATCACATCGTCCACCGTCACCATACCCACAATGGTTTGATTCTCATCGATAACGGGAGCGGAGGCTAATCCATATTGTTGGAAAATATAGGCCACTTCTTCCTGATCTGTCGTCACTGAAAGAACCTTAATATCCCGGTCCATAATATCTCTAACCGGCGTACGGCGCGGGTGCTTTAATAATTTTGAAAGTGGAACTGAGCCTTGAGGATGCAACCAGCGATCCACAATAAAAATATCGTAAAAGTTCTCAGGAAGCTCTTCATAATCCTCAAGGGAGTCAATAACTTGACCTATGGTCCACTCTTCAGGAGCTAAGACCACTTCCCGCTGCATGAGACGGCCTGCACTATTCTCAGGGTATTTGAGCGTTTGCTCCAACTCTGCCCGATCTTCCTCAGGTAAAGCTTGCAAAACTTCATGCTGTTGATCCGTATCTAGATCATCCAAGACGGTAAACGCATCGTCTGTCTCCATCTCGGTTATGGCCGCGGCCAATTCTTGGGGCGTTAGTTGCTCTAAGAACTCCTCACGGATATGCTCATCCAATTCAGGAAGGACCTCTACTTCTAAAAGCTCTTCCCGCAAGAGAATCATAATTTGGCGCCGTTGATGCGCTGGCAAGCTGCCGATCAGATCCGCTATGTCAGCGGCATGCATAGTCTTAATGATACTGAGCAAAAGTTCACGATTGTCCTCTTCTAAAGCATCTTTAACGTGCTTTACCAAGTCCTTGGTTAATCCAAATGTAGAAGGGTTAGAATCGGAACCGGTATCGTTCTTCATTCAATATTTTCCTGCTGTTTGAGAATTTGGGCATCCACAGCAGCTAAGGCAGCCATGTTAATCAATCCACGCACCGAAATGGAAGGGGTTACAATATGAGCAGGTTTGGTCGTCCCCATGAGAATCGGACCTACACTGAGCCCATTACCTAGCATTTTTACCATGTTAAATGCAATATTTGCCGCATCAATAGAAGGCATGATAAGTAAATTAGCCCGCCCTTCTAAGGCTGAGTTAGGAAAAATTCGATGCCGAATTTCCTCCGATAAAGCCGCATCTGCGTGCATTTCTCCTTCTACCTCCAGCTCAGGGGCTTGATCTTTAATCAGTTCTAAGGCTTTACGCATTTTTCGGGCCTGAGGATGATCACTGGAGCCAAAATTAGAATGAGAAAGCAGAGCCACCTTAGGTACTATACCAAAGCGACAAACTTGTTCAGCTGCTAACAAAGTCATTTCAGCAATTTCTTCGGCATTAGGATCATGATTCACATAAGGGTCACAAATAAAAACCACCCCTTGATCCATAACCAAAACATTGAGAGCTGCAGCCAAACCATGTTCTGGTCTGAGGGGAATCACATCCAATACGTTATTAAGATGCTTTTGATACCGCCCAAAAGTCCCGGCGATCATGGCATCAGAGTCTCCTAGATAAACGGTCAGCGCTGCGATGATGGAAGTATTGGTGCGCACATGCATTTTGGCAATGTCAGGGGTTATTCCTTTGCGTTCCATTAAGAGATGATATGCATGCCAATAAGTTGAAAATCGGGTGTCATTGTTAGGATCGATCAAATCAAAATCACGTTCAGGCACCAAGCGCAGGCCCAATCGATCTATCCGCATTTGAACCACTGAAGGTCTGCCTACCAAAATAGGGCGACAAATACGATCATCTACCAAAGTTTGAACCGCGCGCAGAACGCGTTCATCTTCTCCTTCAGCGAAGGTAACCCGCATGGTCAATGCTTGGGCTTGTTCAAAAATGGGACGCATAACCATGGTGGAGCGAAAAACGAATTGCTGTAATTTATGACGATAATCATTCAAATCAGCAATGGGGCGCTTGGCCACTCCTGTTTTAATAGCAGCTTCAGCTACCACTGCTGGCAATTCAATGGCTAAGCGCGGATCGAAAGGCTTAGGAATAATATAGTCGGGACCAAAACAATGAATTTCGCCCCCATAAGCATTAGAAACGATATCGGAGCTTTCGGCTTGAGCTAACTTTGCTAATGCTTTAATACAAGCAATTTTCATTTCTTGGTTGATCTTTGTCGCCCCCACGTCCAGGGCTCCCCTAAAAATGAATGGAAAACATAAAACGTTATTGACTTGGTTAGGATAATCCGTTCGTCCCGTTGCAATAATCGCATCGTCGCGCACCTCTTTAATCATTTCAGGACGAATCTCGGGTTCTGGATTGGCAAGAGCAAGAATGATCGGTTGCTTGGCCATACTTGCAACCATTTCCTTAGTGACCACCCCACCAATAGAAAGACCAATAAATATATCAGCTCCAGCCATAACATCTGCCAGAGCACGATGAGGGGTATCAACGGCATACCGTTGCTTATTCTCATCCATCTTTTCTGTTCTGCCTTGATAAATTACCCCTGCGGTGTCGCACATGATCACATTTTTGGGATCCAAGCCAAGGGCAACCAATAAATCTACACAGGCAATAGCAGCCGCACCGGCACCAGAAGTAACCAATTTAATCTTGGAAATGTCTTTATTGACCAATTTTAGCCCGTTTAAGATAGCTGCGGAAACAATAATGGCTGTACCATGCTGATCATCATGGAAAACGGGAATTTGCATGCGCTCGGTCAGTTTGCGCTCAATGTAAAAACATTCGGGCGCTTTAATGTCTTCAAGGTTAATCCCACCAAAAGTAGGCTCTAGGGACGCCACAATATCAATAAACTTGTCAGGATCTTCTTCAGCAATTTCAATATCAAAAACATTAATACCGGCGAACTTTTTAAAGAGAACCGCCTTTCCTTCCATAACGGGTTTGGAAGCAAGAGGTCCAATGTTGCCTAACCCCAACACGGCTGTTCCATTCGAGATGACCGCTATCAGATTGCCTCGAGACGTTAAGAAAGCCGCTTGTTCGGGATCTTTTTCAATCTCTAAACAAGGTCCTGCCACCCCTGGAGAATAAGCTAAAGCTAAATCTTGCTGATCAGTCATGGGTTTGGTAGGAACGATGGCTAACTTTCCTGCAATGGGTTCCCGATGATATTGAGAAGAGCGCTGATAAATATCTGACGACATGGATATTCTACTTTACGAAAATGTTATTAATTTATAGATAGAATTAGTTTACGACAATCGATCCTGCAAAAACAACCTCAGCAGCACCGGTCATTAATATTTCATTACCTGGCTGCCACTGAATTCTTAAAGCACCTCCGGGTTGATTAATTACAACTTCAGAATCACAAAGCTGGTGGGAGATGGCCAAGACGGCTGTGGCACAAGCTCCTGTTCCACACGATTGAGTCAAGCCCGCACCTCGCTCCCAAACTTTCAAGTTTATGTGGCCGCGTCCTACGACTTGAGCAAACGAAACATTGATACGCTCAGGAAAGAGTGGGCTATGTTCAACGAGGGGACCTAATTGGTCAACAGGAACAGCGTTTAAATCTTCCACAAAGAAAACCACGTGAGGATTTCCCACATTCACGGTAACAGGAGGAAGAATGAGCCCTTGAGGATGAGTTAATTCAGTTAAATTCGGACTGGTTTGAGGAATATGATGCCAATCAAAAGCTGGGTATCCCATTTGAATTTTGATGAAAGCCTCATCAATTTTTTCCCCATGCAAAATTTTATTAGGCGTATGCAATTCCATACGAGCTCCGGGGGCCGCATCGCGCAGCAAATAACTGATTAAACATCGACTTCCATTGCCACAAGCCTCTGCCCTACTTCCATCAGAATTATAAAACCAAACATAGGACTGCTGTGGATGGTGATGATCATAGATTATGAGTTGATCAAAACCAATACCCCGTCGACGATCCGCCCAATGCACCACGTGTTTACGATTAAAATTGGAATAATCTTTCCGACTGATGAGAATAAAATCATTCCCGAGGGCTTGGGCTTTGATGAATGGGATAACAAGTTTGGACAAAATGCACCTATGATCTATAACGAGAGCCAGCGGCCACGTTGAAGCATATGCAGACACTATACCTTATATTTGTCCTGGCTCAAAGGGCTTAGCAGGAATACATCTATCTTTGAACAAATTCTAAATGTTAAGAGGGTTGCCAGGCATCCCAGCGTTTTTTGAATTTATCTCTAAAATTTTTGGGTGGATCTTCATAGAGGCTTTTTCCAATTAGCAAAGCTTTATGTTCAAGAACTGAACTTTGATGATCAATTCTGTCCAATAGAAGATAAAACGCTGCATTATCCCTATTGCCAAAAGAGTATCTCACAAGGAAATCCCTTAAGTTAGTCAGATCATGGTGAGCCCCAAGAACGCTTGCCAAACCATTAACCTGATGGGATATTTTTTCAACTTTAGGATGAATTAGCCGCAAAAGCTTGAGTTGGAACCCTAAATATCGCACTTGCTTGCGCCATTCGTGAAGACGCGTAGCAGAGGAAAGGGTAGAAGCTTCTTCAAACCGCTCTCGGCCAAGGCCATAGGTTTTTTTTAACCCTGATTCTATAGTCTCCCTTCCCTCGCCTTTGATGGTCAATTCTTCCAGATCCTCCAAGACTTGATGTAATTGATTTAGAATAAACTCACTGTCTCCTTTTGGATGTTTCTGACTTACCTGATGATGCTGGATCAAAACATGAGAAATATCGTCAAAAATTGCATGATTGATTTCAATTGAGCACTCTTTTTGCAAAGCGTTAAAGGTCGCAATCAAAACATCAGCATCTCGAAGATCACTTGTAATTTGGGCAATCTTCCGAAAATCCCCGAACCCTTTGCGATAGCATTCAGGTGTGATGCTGGGACGAATCAGCTTAAAAACAGCCCTACCTTTCTTAGAGCGTCTTCGTAATTGATGAATAGATTTCCTTTGAAGATCCTTATTTTTGGCTATTTCTTCGATTATTTTGGTGGTTTGCTCCTTAAGGATTTTTTTTAATCTTGACCCTACGGAGCACTTACTCTTTATCTCAAAGGACATTGCTATCCCCCTAGTTACCTTCACCAATATAAATATAGTTTTTTCTAAACCTAAAAAAAGCATTTCCTGTGAAAGGAGGAGTCCCCCTTTCTTTAAGGATATATGGAAACTTGCTTGGCCAATCGTTCCTTTTTGCGAATATAAAGAGTATAAACTATTGCGCCCCCTAACATAGACGCGAAAGGAATAATAAAGAGAGCGTTAACATAAGATTGTAAAGTGTAAATTCTCATTCCATTAACTATATCGCCCGCCCAGAAGACATCCATGAGCCAGCCGATGATTGTGTGAAAAAAAGAACCTCCAAGCATATTAATACAATTTAAAAAGGCGACAGCCACACTCAAGAGATTAACAGGAACCAGGTTAGATCCAGCCTCAAAAATGAGAACTTGATAACAACATAAGATTCCTAAACAAAACAAGAGCAGAGCAAGACCGTACCAATTCCAAAGCCACTCACCCCATAACATGAAACAAAACAAAGTCGACATTCCTAAGCTACAGGCTATAATTACCGGGTAAGTCCCCCATCTATAACTCAAACATGCCAAGGATGGGCCTCCAAAGAGCATTCCCACAAAGATAAAAGAGATCAGCCCCGCCGCCTCACTTTTTGGTAAGTGATAAGCTTTCATAAGATAGTTCACCCCCCAAACATCAGCAAAACCTTCTAAAGAACCAACCATAAGCAGGTTTGCCACAGCTAAACCAATGAGGGATGGAGATTTAAAAACCTGCTTCAATCCTTGCCAACTTAACATTTGCTCCTTGTTTTGGCCTGAGCGCTCTGGGTTTTGAAAGAAAAGGAACACCATAGCGCTCAATCCCATAGCTGAACACGCTAAACCAACCGACACTTGTTTCCAGCTGACGCTTTCCAATAGGTAGGTAAGCGGCTTGCCGCCATAAAGCGCTCCTATCAGACCAAAGCTAAAGGTTAAACCGATCATGGTTGAATATTTATGGCGTGGAAACCATAAAGCAACGACCTTTGAGGTTCCAAGGAATCCTGCGGCAGACCCGACCCCAATCAAGAACCTCCCTAAAAGGGCTAAAGGCCATGACTCCGTAAATGCAAACAGCAGGACAGCACAGGCGCACACAAATATACATGAGGAAACCACAAGTCTAGGGCCATAGTAATCAAGCCCCAAAGCAATGGGAATTTGAAATCCAGCGTAACCAAAGTAATAGACAGCTGAAAGAAACCCAAAAGCTGTCGCATCTATTGTAAATTGAGCCATGATTTCAGGCATTAAAAGGCTTGGCCATAACCGTAAAACGAATTGGTAGGCAAAAAACGAGAGTGGTAAAAACCACATGGCCCATGGTCGGGCTTTGAATCGAAATGTAAACATCTTCTCCAACCTAGTAATTGAGGAAAAACAACAAAAAATAAATTTTAGGGTAAGGGATAGTATCTATTGGCGGCTAAGCGCCAATAATAATGGTGGAGATAATAATGATGTTTAAAAGATTGTCCATGCCCTACATGTAAAGAGAAATTTAGAAATTATCAAGAGCCTTTAATAAGATCTCGATTAAAGTTATCCATTATTTCCGTTGCATGAAATATTATTACATATTACAATTATGTTTATTGTTAATGTTTTAGTATTAATGATTAATTTTAACTAATATTTCCAATACAATTAAAAGAAAGTTAATCATCTTTTTTTTAGAGAAAAGGCTCCCTCTATGTTTAGATCTAAGATCACCCTACCTTCTTTTCACTGTACCTTTAAAACCCTTGTAGGGTTAGTTGTTCTAGTTTTATTCGAGAATGCTAGCGCAATGACAGAGGAGTATGAAATCTCGAACATTAGCGAAATTTCTTCCTTTTTGAAGAACCACTCCAGCGATACGACCTTGGTTGTTTTAGATTGGGACAATACGGTCACATTAAAAGATGGTGACGATACGATTTTTAGAGAACCTCAAACGAAAAAAAATATTCAAGCTATTAAAGAGCAAAACTATGATTTGCTCTACTTGACATCTCGACATAGTGGAACTCCGCTTGAAGAATTGATACCCAATAAAACATTAAAACTTAACATCGAAGCATTAAACCAGTACCTCGAGGAAATGGATGCTCATTTTAATATCCTTAAAGGATATCAAAGCTTGAAATCCCTGGATTCAGCAATAGGATCCGTTCTCTTAAGTTTGCCTATTTATGAGAAGAATGATGATGAAGCTTTGGTTGATGCTGTTTTAAAACTTAGCCTAGAAAAAAGGGAAGAAGTGTTCGAGACCTCAACAGATCACATGATTTTAACCCATAATGTAGTATTTGCTGGAGCTCATGTGAAAACAAAATCCAACAAGGGTCCAGCTTTAGCCAAGCTACTGGATCTTAATCTCGAAGGAAGCAAATCTAATGAACCTGAGGATGGTCCAATCTTTACTTCCAACAGAGTATTTAAAACGGTTATTTTTGTAGATAATGATTATGATCACATCAATTCTATGAGGGAAGCTTTTAAAGATCGCTCAGAGAATTTGATCCTTTTGTTTTATCCACAAGAGTAAAGTTATGTGGACATAGCAAGAAGGTTATCAAGATAATTGGTAAACTTTATAGCTGATCCACAATTTCTATAAAATGGAGAAATTTTTTAGGACTTAAGTTGTCTTCCACAGCCCAACAAGCAGCTAGAACCGCCCGAACGTAAGTCCAATCTCGAAGACGTTGTTCTGAATAATCCAAGTGTTGCGCAAACAGTTTTATCCGCTTAGCTATAATCTCCTTAATTTCGGGATGATCATAAAGTTCGGTGATAGGATTATATATGAACACACTAGCCTCAAACCCAGGATCTCCTACCACACCTTTAGGATCAATGGCCACCCAGCCTTTGTTTCCTTGTGATAAAATATTATCATGATGCAGATCACCATGAAGTAAAACCCATCTTGGTGCAGACTCAAGGAGGTACTTAATTTGGATAGATGCTTTTTTGAGAGGAGGCGATGAAAGGCGCCCTGTTTCCTTAAAAAGTGACAACCAATCTTCTAATGTTGGGAAAGTTTCGGATGCTGGGATAGGCGCCTCATGAAGGTCACTAATGATCTGACATGCAATGTCAATAGCTTCATCGTCTTGATGGGGAAATAAAGATTTCAAAGAATGTCCAGGAAGGACCATCTCCATAAGAATAGCATTGTATTGTTTGTTAAAATTAAGTAGTTTTGCACACCCATGCCCGCTAAAGGCCTGCAAAGCCAACGCTTCCCGATGAATCTCATCCCTCTCCAGACCAAATTTTAGTATTATGTCTTTACCTCCTTGCTTACCAGACATGACAAAATTGTAGGACAAGTTGTTTACGACCAACAAATTGCTCAGTCCCCACTCTCGAGCAAGGAACGTAACCATATCAGGCAATTGCCCCAACCATTTTTGGGCTTGCTCCCCGTACATTTCTAAGATATTTTTTTCGAAAGTAGTCATACTGACGTAAACTGATAACATACTCAAAATCCTATTTTAATTTGCCTAAGGATAAGGACAAAGCACCCTGAAAAAGGTTTGATACTTCTTATTATTAAGTTTACGGGTAATAGATTAGGAAAGTCCTAATAGGGACAAACTTTTTGTTTTAAGAACCAATTTCTTGGACAAGAGCGTCCAGAAATTTTCTCATCTCTTCCACGCGTCTCCTTCCTTCCCGTTGACCAGCTTGTGTTTTGAGGGTTTCAGGCACCTTAAAAAGCTTAATATAAAAATGATCCAAAGTGTATTGGGAATCATCTGGGCCGCGCGTAGCGCAAAAAGGATCTTCATCATGATAAAAAGGGCGCTTGAGGAGACCAGCTATTGCAAAACAGCGTGCTATACCAATAGCCCCAAGAGCATCCAAACGGTCAGCATCCTGAACAATCTTAGCTTCCAGAGTTTTCGCCTCAATCCCAGCACTGAAACTATGCGCTTCGATCGCATGGCCAATATCTTCCAAAAACTGTGAAGGATAAGAAAGATGATGCAAATAGTCTTGAGCCTTTTGGGCTGAAAGCTTAGAGGCTTCTCGCCGAAGAGGACTATCTTTAGGGATAATTACCAAGTCATGAAGCCATGCCGCAGGAATCACCACTTCCAAACGACCTGCTTCTTGCTGACAGAGGTCCTTAGCCATTTTAACGACCCTTTTAAAATGCGAAAGATCATGGGCAGGATCTTGATCGCTGACCTCCTTTAAAACTTTGTCCGCAAACTGTTGTTCCCAATAGATCCAATCCATCTTCAATTCCCTAAGGTAAAATAACTTTTAAGTTTTATTCTGGATAAAAATTAAGATAAAATACCATACTTTAAGTAACCACTAGGGAAACCAATTTTAAAAATAAGTTCCAAAATTCTTTATACCCCTGCCTTAAAAACTCTCTCTTCTCATCTTTGGAGGACCCTTTATAGCTACTAGGCAAAAACTTTTGCCCCATTTGTTTTAAAACAAATTCATGGTCCTTAGAGGAAAGATAATAATAATTTTTGGAGATATTACATTTGTTAACCACTGCATTCATCATCGACTTTTGAATATAGGAGATGACATCGGTAAAGGCAGCCTTTTGAGGCAGAATCCGTTGAAATTGGATAAAGGTATTATACCTTCCCTCTGCAACATTAATAAGTTCGTGACACAGAATAAATAAACCATTAGTCAAAAGTACAAAATTTTCTGGATTACTTTTCTCTTGTGTCATTCTATAGTGATTGATTTTTCGCAGATACTTACACCAATTGAGGTTAAACTCGAATAGACTAAAGGTTTCCATAGTCAACTGTTCTTGAATGTGTAATAGATCATGTCGCAATAAGAAAAAAGTACCATTAAACAATGAGCCATGGGGATCTGATTTGTTCATTCGCTGCCCTGATTGTAAAGGTTTACGGGAATTAACATCAAACAAAAGCAATCCCGATCGGTAACGAAAATTTAAAGTTTGCTCGACAAAAGTTTTAGGTGAAATGACAGAAATCCCCTGACTATAAATGATTAAGGGTGGACAAAAAATATGCATTGTTTCTTGATGAATAGGATGCTGGTACCACCTTTTTTGGTTTTGATAGAGAATATATCCCTTTAAATCAAGGGTTGTTAAATCCTCAAATTGCATCCCGTAAGGGAATGGGCACATGATTTCCTTAATGCTCGATTCTATTCCCTTAAAACCATCAACAATACTGGCCAGAAAAAGATTTAAAGTCACAAAGCAATTCTGAGTCATTTTTTGTGCATCATTGATCGCGCAGGCAACCGCAAATAGTTTCTTGATTCTATTGATGGCTTGTTCTTTATTGCGGTTAAATTCCTCGTGTAGTTGGATATAATCGTGAACGAGGGCAAACCCATTCTTTAAAATGTCATATAAACCCTCTATATGAACACAAGAACAATCGTGTTCGCGCTCATAATCCACAGCATCGTAGATCTTGCGATATCGTAAGATCTGTTCTTGGACCTTAACGTGTTTATATCCTTCAGGAAGGAGAACCGCTTTATCATGAGTACTATTTTTCACAAGATCGTAAGGAGACAGATTTCCAGTGTTGGATAGCTCATCTCTTGAAGTTGCCTTTACTTCGACCCCCAAAAAAATAATAAAAATAATAATATGGGCTATTAAAGCCCCCTTCTTCACCCAACTCATTCTTGTTTCAGTTACCTTGGATTCTTGTTATTTTCCTGCTGATTATACCTGTTAATGTTCGTGTAAGAGAAATATAAAGGTTACCTTCTTTACAAAAAAAAATCATCCTGCCTGACGATAAATCTTTCCCTCATCTTTCAAGTCAATTTCTTCACTCAAGTTAAAATTATCATCTTGAGTATGTCCGTTGTTAGCCACATATCTGTTTCTTAAAGCTAACGAAAGGGTGGCAACAGCTGTCACAATAGAGCCAAAAATGAAGGGCCACAAAAGATTTACATCAGCCAACCATCCCGCAATGGCCCCAGCAATCAGGGACATAGCACCAATAACGATGTAAAAAAGACCAATAGCTGTCCCCATAATTTTCTTAGGAGCCTCATCAGCAATCATAGCAGTGAACAAAATTTGAGAGCTGCCTCTTTGCGCTCCCCAAAACACAATTCCTAAAAGTCCTAGCCACATATCTGAGGCAAAAACAAAACACAGATTTGATAAAAGAAGGGTGATATAGGAGAAATAAAGAACCGTCGATCGTTTCATGCGATCGGACAACCAACCGATAGGGTAACAACACAAGGCCGAAATCGCATTAAAAATACCAATCGTTGCCACACAAATAAAAGTTGGAGTCCCTAAAGCCTTTAACTGTAAAGCTAAGAGTCCATCACTAAATCGAGCTAACATAAACAGAGCTGAGGTTATCAATAAACTCCAATAATGAACAGGTAGAGAGGCGATATCCTTTAATGATATTTTTGTTCTCTCTTCCTCCCTCACGCTTACGGGCAAGGCGTTAAGAACGGGTTGTTTTATCGCCCTCTCCTTCATATAAGCCCACAAAATCACAATGGCTAGAATACAAGGAATAAAACCAAGCCACAAAAGCATGCGGTAATCCTCGGTGAAGAACATTAGAACAGAGACAAGAAACGGTCCAATAATGCATCCCACCGCTTTACCCGTCATCATGACCCCAAAGGACGCCCCACGATTCTCTGGACTTGCAATGTCAGCCACATAAGCATCTCTTGGGGTTGCAATTATCCCATTGCTGATGCGCTCTAAAATCTTGGAAAGAGTTACAGCACCAACCCCGCTTGCTAAAATAAAAAAAGGCTTTGAAATGGCGGCCAAAAAAAATCCAAACAATAAGGTAGGCTTCTTTCTCTGGCTGTAGTCACTGGACACTCCGGAAAATAGCTTGCTGACCTGAGAAAGACCTTCTGTAAATCCTTCCAAAGCCCCCATGGAAAAGATACTGATGCCTAAAACGGTTGTCATAAAGAACGGTGAAATACTAAAGGTCATAGTGGTGGAAATAGCTACCAACATGTTAGCAATCGTTACTGGCCAGATTTCACGTGGAAGCTTAGAAAGAGTAGAAGGGATACCTTTCATGGGGATTCAAACCTTTAAAAATATCATCTAATTTACAAGGGTAATGGAGTTGCATTTGGATTGCTAGACTGAATAAAATAATAAATTCATTGATTTTCTGGAGGACTCATTTTATGAAGAAAAATTAAATCAACGCGTTTTTTCCTGGAGCTAAAATTTTTATTTTGTCATAGGATTTAAAAAATTAATAAGGATAAGATCCCATGACTAAAATCCCCCAAAAACTCATTATTTTTGATTGTGATGGTGTATTGGTCGACAGCGAGATAATCTTAACCACCGAATTTACCAAACGTCTAACCGAAGCTGGTTATCCCCTGACAGTTGAAGATTCTATTAAACGATTTACCGGTAAATCAGCCAAAACCATTTACCAAGAGATTAATGATGACCAAATCATTTACTTTAGTCCTTCTATGGTTGAATCCATTCAAACGGAAATTCATGCAGCCCTTCACCAAGAAGTTATGCCTATTCCCGGCATGTCTTCCCTATTAAAGAAGCTGAAAGAAAATCATCCCATTTGTGTTGCTTCCTCTGGAACTTTGGAAAAAATTCAAAAATCGTTGAATAAGGCCAATTTGCGGGAACATTTTGGAGAAAATCATCTTTTTAGTGCTCAAAGCGTCGCTCACGGTAAACCTGCACCTGATTTGTTTTTACATGCCGCCAAGGAAATGGGATATGCCCCCCACGAGAGTATTGTGATTGAAGATAGTCCAGCAGGAATTGAAGCCGCCCTCGCGGCCTCCATGGATGTTATCGGATTTTTAGGGGGAAGCCACGCCAACTTTGACTGGTATCAACAACAGATTTTAACTTACCCCATTCCGATTGCACATAATTGTGATGAGCTAGAGACTCTTCTAAAAAATTGGATAAAAAGCTAAATTTCTTGCAACTCCCACAATCGCTTATATAGGCTATTTTCCCGCCGAATAAGTTGATTGTGGGTTCCTTCCTCGATAATCTGACCTTTATCTAAAACAATCACCCTATCCATATGCTTTAAAGTTGACAAGCGATGGGCTATGGCTATAACAGTCTTCTTCTTATCCTTAATCAAAAGATTCAAGCTATCTTGAATAAGTTTTTCCGTTTGACTATCCAACGATGATGTTGCCTCATCCAGAATAAGGATAGGCGCATCTTTCAAGAAAGCACGGGCGATGGCAACCCGTTGTCTCTGGCCCCCAGATAATTTAACACCTCGCTCTCCTACATAAGTCTCATACTGCTCTGGGAGAGTTACAACAAACTCGTGGATATGAGCCTTTTTGCATGCCTCAATCACCTCTTCATCGCTGACTTTGGGGTTGCCATAGCGAATATTCTCCATCAACGTTCTGTGGAATAGCATGGTATCCTGAGGGATCACAGCAATATGCTCTCTCAAAGAATCTTGTGTGACTTCATCAATTTTATGGCCGTCAATGGTAATCTCTCCCGCTTGGCATTTAAAATAACGCAGCAGAAGATTGATTAGGGTTGATTTACCCGATCCCGAATGACCTACCAACCCAACTTTTTCTCCGGCTTGGATTAATAAGTTCAATTGATCAAATACCTTATTATCAGGGTTGTAGCCAAAACTTATGCTGTTAAAATGAATGGTTGGCTTGTTAATGCGAAGGGATTGTGCCTCCTTAAGGTCCTTACTTTGGTGAGGTATATCTAAGATAGAAAGAGCGCTTTTTAAATCACCCATGGCTCGAGAAAAATCCTGTAAAGAAACTGTCGCATGCCAGATATTCTCTGCCAGAACTAGGGCCATCCCAAAGACAAAAGCAAAATCGCCAAGGGAAATAGAACCATTAAACTTTAGATGTATGACATAAAACAGAATAAAGGCAAATAAGACAATATAGAGGAAACCACCTACAATCTGAACCTTAAAATCATATTGATAGACTTGAACTTGCTTGGGAATAAAATCATGAGAAATTTGCTTATCCAAGCTATCGAGCTCCCTCTTACGCGCAGCAAAGGAGAAGAGTGAAATCATATTGGTAATCTTATCCGATACTTGGCCAATGAGCGCGTGGCGACTTTCCGTCTCAATAAAGGAAAGTTTATTAAGTTTGATCGATAGTTTATACATGATCGGAACATAAAGAGCTGACCAGAAGAAAACAAACATTCCAAGTTTTATACTGACTATAGAAAGAGCTCCTAAATTTACGATGCATCTTAAAACCCTAGATAAAAGACCATGGTGCATCTCAGCCCAAAATTTATCATACCCATCCAAAATTCCCTTAATTTTACTACTGATAGCTCCGGTAAAATGATCTTGGAAAAAACCATAGGAGTGGTGTTGGACATAATCATAGGAAGAGAGTAAGATAGATCGTCGAACATAGGGTTCAGATTTCCATTCCGCAATGTTGCTTACCCGCCAAACGAGGTCTAGAGCAAATTGGTTTGCCATAAATAAGGAGATAGGCAGGATAAAATCCTGATAACTCAAATGAGAAGCACTACTCATCATATCCAGGAACAGTTTTATGGCATAATTATAGACAAAAGAATAAAAACTGGTAACAAGTGGTGCTGAAAGCATCACTAAATAATACCATTTGTACGGCTTGATATGATGCCAAAAAAAAGAAAGAATTCTGGTGTTTTTCATTTTTTCTCTTTCCAATACATTCAGTTTCTGAAGATGGAGAATGAATCATAAATCTTTCCTCTCAAGGGAAAAACTATCATTCTTATCTTTTTTAAGGTCCTTTTTGCGGAAGAACATTCGTTCAGATAGTAAGAGATTTGTTAGATTTGGGAAAGGCTAACTTTTAAGAATGTTTCGCACTCTTAGGGGCTTTGGTTAAAAAAATTTACTCCAGCGCTCTATTGTTTCTGATAATTATATTCTCCATATAATGTCATAGGAAGCGAGACTTGGAAGCTTTGTTTTTCTGGCTTGTATGACATTGACAAAATGAATTAGGGTGTGCAAAACATCCTAAGATCAAAATAACCATAAGTTTTATGAATAACCCTTTAAAATATGATGTCGCTATAATCGGAGCTGGTGCTGCAGGCCTCATGGCTGCCCTTACTGCTGGAAAACGCGGCAAAAAGGTTCTGCTTATAGAACATACTAACAAGGTGGGAGAAAAGATCAGAATTTCAGGCGGAGGACGGTGTAATTTTACCAATCTGCATACCTCGAGTACGAACTATCTTTCTCAAAACCCTCACTTTATGAAATCCGCCCTGGCAGGATATACCCAACATGACTTTATCAAATTGGTTGAATCCTTTAAAATTGCCTATCATGAAAAAACCCTAGGTCAATTGTTTTGTGATGACTCATCTAAACAAATCATCCAAATGCTCTTGGATTTGTGTTATCAAAACCATGTGACTATTAAATTGAATTGCACCGTCAATGATATCTCTAAATCAGATCATTTTACTTTGACGACGACGGACGGGGTTATCACCAGCGACGCCTTGATTATTGCGACTGGGGGCCTCTCGATTCCTAAGATTGGTGCCAGTGATTTTGGTTACCGTATTGCTAAAAAATTCGGCCATAAAATTGTACCAACTCGGCCTGCCCTTGTACCATTGATTGTTGCTGAACATCAGCGCGATCTGTTTAGACAACTGAGCGGTATTTCAAATCCATCTGTAGTCTCTTATAAAAAGGCAAGTTTCAAGGAGAATATCTTATTTACTCATAAAGGCCTCAGTGGACCAGCTATATTACAGATCTCCTCTTACTTGGAACAGTTCCATGGCCAAGAGATTACCATTGATCTCCTCCCCCATTTAGATTTAAGGGAGAAATTTACTCAAGATAAGCAAAGTAAACAGACTGTTGCCAACTATCTAAAATCACACCTGAGCAATCGATTGGTAGATCATTTATCTCCTACCCTGGCCTTTCATCACCGAATCACCGATATGAAGAAGGAATCTTTGATGAAAATTGCCGATCATCTCCATCACTTTAAAGTTCCTATATCCGGCCATGAAGGATATTTGAAAGCCGAGGTTACTGCAGGTGGCGTAGATACCCATGACCTATCCTCTAAGACCATGTCCTCCATCAAAGTCCCTGGTTTATTCTTTATTGGAGAAGTGGTTGATGTAACTGGATGGCTTGGGGGGTATAATTTTCAATGGGCTTGGTCATCGGGATTCGCAGCTGGTCAAAACTGTTGAATCCTTCCGATTTTAGCGAGAATAGTAAGCTGATTAATTGTCTAAATTTTTAAAAATACCATCTACCCTAAGACCTGGGTTGTTGGCTAGTCCTTTAATCTTAATTGGAGTCCATTGCCCCTCTTTTTCTATTCCTGAATCCATGACATTAAGTGTCTTTAAATGAGGCAGGATGGGCAAAGAGAGGACATCCATGTTTTTAAGATTGTAAAGGTATAAATCCTCCACAGCCTCTAAATATTCCAAACCGTTTAACTCAACAATATCGGAATTGCTTATGAAAAGTTCTTTCAGACGTGGCATTAGTTTTTTAAATGAAACGCTTTTAAGATGAGGAATTTCTGATAAATTCAGAAATTCTAAACCGGTAAATTTCTCTATTCCGTTAATCTCACTAAGGTTTGTCTCAGCCAAGTTTAACCAGGTCAAATTTGGCATATCTGGGAATAATTCATCATCCAGGTCACCGATGCTTTCAAGCTTTTTGTTTTGATGTAAATTCATCATCGTTAACTGTCCTAGATGATTTAACCCCGTTATCTTTTTTAGAGAGGTTCCAGAGATCACTAAAGTTTTTAACAACGGCATTTTTGAAAAGGCTAAATAATTAATTTTCCTGGCATTGAGAATTTTCAAATGCTCCAGATATGGGAAATATTCTAACACATTGCCTAGATCTTTCTGACTGATGGAGTTTGGAATATGAATCCCTCTTACCCCTTCCTGGAGGATTTTAGGATAATAGGGCTGCATTCTTAACAGGAGCGGTGTAACCAATCTTAAGGTTTGATCATCCCTCCAAGAAATATTTTCTAGGAGATGAACGAGCGCATTCTCGTAAAAAACCAGACTTGTTCCGTTTTGGATCCTCCAAGTTAAGATACGATTCAATGCCTTAATTCTCGATACGTTATCTTGGATCAATGTACTAAATAAATAATACAAAGGATGAACCTGAGGGTTTTCGTCTCCGGATTGAGATACGCTGAATAGTTCAAGAATATTATAAATAGGATTTCCTGGAGTAACAGCAGACAACCGTCTTTCCAACTCACCCTTATAACTTTGACCTGCTCCCAATTGCTTATAGCTAATCGTATTGATTTCACTGTGACCTTCCACCACACTTAACGTGAAGGAAAATAATTCTTCGTCCTTACATTCTTCTTTATCAATACCTGGATCAAAACAGCCCTCAATAAGACTATAGACAACCACCCTCAAATCGCCATAAATATCTGGAGATTCACCATATTTTCCTTTAAATAAAGAAGTCTCTTCTTTTATTTCATAATAGCGGTCCGGGTTAACAGCATTAAAGTAACTAGTCAGATATTCTTTTACCAAGATCTTTTGTTGTTCAAAACTTGCCTCATATAGGTCATAACCTTTATCTTTCTGATGTTCCTCAAGTCCTTGAACAGGCGTATTTTCGAGCTGAAGAGAAAAGAGTTTACGCAGAACATTTACAAGATTAATAAAACCGGATCGAAGCTCATAATGAGGGGTATGAGGCATTTGCTGCACATAACGGATAGGAATTTCATGACGATCAGATTGATGATCCACATTTAAATCGCCTACCACTGTTCCCCAAAGAAATCTCCGCTCAGGTTCCCCTGAATTGGCATTGATCGGACTTTGAGTTGCATAAAAATTCACAAAGTTTCCAAAATATGGATTCGTGGGCTCCGTCCGTTTTACATACTCTACCAATTTGGATAAATTAAAATTACTAATGGATGGATCGAATGTGATCAAATTACTCATATGACGAATCATCATCTCCACACAGTCTGGGTAGTCACTCGCGATTTTTTCATTGTTTCGCCGATCATACACATGCGCATTAGCATTGCTAAGAGGTTTTTCACCATTTTTATAGGGGACGATTCTGGCAAATAAATCCCTATTAGCCATTGCATAAAAATCATCCAAGTCCCATTTATCCTTTTGAGCAATCTCTACAATATCCTTAGAACTTAAAAGATTATCTTCTTCAGAGATTTCGCCGTCTTTGATCATATCGGGAGCTAATGCTTTTAATTCTTGCAATAATTGCCAAATATCTCCTTGAGTATTAAACTTCTCACAGAAGAAGGCCAAGATGACTTGCTCTGTTGTATAGGATGGGTAAAAGCTTTCCTTTTCTTCAGAAATAGCTTTTTTGATCAATTGCAAAATACCTTGAATAGTGTTTTTAAGTTTTCTAATATTGGTTTTATGACTCGCCTCACCGTTGTATAACTTCAGGGTCTTGAAGATAAGGTCTTTGTATTCATTGATCAATCTTTCAAAAAAGCTTTCCCGTAGGTGGATATCCCATTGTTCTTTAGATAAGGTAATGTGGCGTCCCCGAGCATTTTTAGAAATGCCAATATTTTCCTGCCCCCCTTCCGCTTTCATCACCCCTTCATTAACGTATCTTTCAAAGTCTTTATAAGGAATTGTTTGCTTGCGCTTGGACAATAGAGCAGGCTCTTTTTCACCCTCACCTTCCTCTCGGCCTTCTGTATCCTCCACAGATCTCACAACCTTATTTTTTTCATCTCCGTGGTATTGTTTTCGCACCTGATAAGCATAAGCAAGCAACAAAGCCACCGTATTTGGTTCAAAAACATGCCTACCAAAATTATCTCCTGCCCCCGTTTCAACAGATAATGTGCCTGAAGGAGAGGGAAACAAATGTTTAAGCAACGACCAGAGCGGATCTTTTGAATTGTCTTTGATATATTCTCGCCGTGAACCGGTAGATATAGGTTTATAGCTTGATTTGAAAGGTCCATAAAATCTCATGTTGTATATTAAACCGGTTTCTAAGGTAATACGACCAACGGTAGGCGAATACATCTCGCAGCCAGGCCTAAAGTGTTGGGTTATGCCCTTAAAGGCTATGGGAACCACACGAGCAAAAGCATCTGTAGTTAACGATATCAAACAATAAATTATTGCAAGAAGGGTTATGCTTACGTTCTTTGTTATGCCATTTATCTTCATGAACTTTATGCCAACGGTCAATCGTACATAAAGCTATTATAAGAATAAAAAGTAAAGATTATTTAAAGAACCGTGACTTCGAAACAAATGACCTCACGTTTAATGGGCAAAGAAAATGCTTTTGTAAATTTCTTCCAACTGAGCCACCTCCTTATCGGTGAGGGAGTGAAACTCCTTTTCACGACCAATTTTTGATAATTTGCCTTCATTTTGTTCTAAAAAGCGAATCAACAGATCTGCTAAATGATCAGGCATATCGAAAAGCTCATTAATGGCCTTTTTCATCTGGTCATAATATTCCAAATAGCGGATTTCTTCAGGAAGCACTTTATCAATATCAATGGTTTCTAAAACACACTCATAGAGAAATTCGGCAATTTTGGTTGCATCAAAATAACGATAAAGATCAATGGTATCATTAACAACCTCCACGTTTCCTTCCGCCGTCGGTCTCCAATCTATGAACTCTAAGCGAGGACGTGAATAGGACTCCAGGATACGACGATACGTGTTGATCCGCTCTAGGATGACAGCTGACACGGGGAAAACAATGCCTTTGGGAGTAAAATCCAAATCAGCTAAAATGTGATGAATCAAATACCGATGAACCCGGCCATTACCATCCGTAAAAGGGTGAATAAAGACAAATCCAAAAGCAATCATTGCCGCTAAAATTACCGGATCAGTTTCGCTCCCCTGGCGTAACCGGTTATAGGCCCCAATCATCCCCTCTATCAATGGAGGAACATCTTGCCATCGAGCAGAGATATGATCCGGTAAGGGCATTTGAGTAGCACGTTCATGAACGCCAATAAAACCTCCCTCTTGGCGTAATCCCAAAGGCACAAAACGGCTATCTTCAATGACTATTTTTTGTAAACGCAAAAGTTCCTCAATAGTCAACGGGTATAGCCCTGCTTGCGCAATGGCTCTGCCCCAGTTCTCTAAAACTTGCGGCGGGATTTTTTTAAAAAGCGCGTTAAGAACAGCAAGATCCACCCCTTCATATTTCAAGGCAAAGGTTAAATGAGCCCCCAAACTGTCTTCAGGTTTGTACCTTAACGTATAAACCTCCCACTCATCATTGCCATACCGTCGATGTTGCGCACTGATAAAGGACAATTTTTCAGGCAGAGGCACTTTTAAATCATAGGTGTGGATTAAGGCACTATAGTCGGCAAGCCAGCCGTTTCGCTCAGGCACAGCTCGTCCATAGAAAATGGTTTGACTAAGGGCTAAATGTCTGGCTTCTAATATCGAAAAGATCATCTCTCAATAAAGGACGTTCACCTTATTTCACCATGAAAAATAAGTGCGCACCATGAAAATCATGTGAAAAGTGTTATATATTATGAAAAACAAGTGATATTTGTGAAATAAATAAGTGTAAACCTTATTTTCATGAAATCCTTACGCAAAAAATGAAAAAGATAGGGATACGAGAGAGTTGTATGAAAAATATTTAGGTGAAATGAGTTAGCTCTGCGAAAAAAAGCTAATCCTGAGATGGTATTCTCTAGATATTCAAGCCCTGGTATAAACTACACTTATAAGCCACAGCCCTGGCTAGGCATTTCACTGGGCAATGGGGATCCAGGAATTTCAGGCACAGGCGGTGAAATAGGGATTTCGCTCGGAATGGGATTTTCTGGCCACTCTGGACCTGGAGGATTCGGTGGTATTTCCTTTGGCTTTGGCTGTTCTTTGTCTGGGTCTGGTTCTGGACTTAGGTCAGAATCACAAACCCACGGCTGATTGACAAAATCTAACATGACTACCTCCTGGGGTAATACATCTCGGCCAAGACTCTGCGTATTTCAAGACCATCGTACCAACTATACCTATTTATGGAAGGTTAAAATAAAGTTATAACTCTCATAAGGATTAAAAATAACCATGAGTTTATACTTGCTTAACAGTGTTTGATTTAGGCCCAAAAATCATATCCATGGATGTCCCCCTCTTCGCGGTGACAGCTGAGACTTCAAAGATTAACCTATAAGCTTTAGAATTTCTTTTGCTTGCTGTACGCCTTTTTCAGCCGCTTTTTCAAAACAATCCTTACTCGTGTTTAAATCCCCTTCATTGTGAAGAATGACACCAAGACAATGCAGTGCCAGAGGATAATCCTTTTTAATTGCTTCTTGCATAAAAATTTTCGCTGAATCAATATTTCCATCACATCGCAAAAAAAGCATTCCCAATTCAAACAAAGCTGGTGCATGCCCTTGATTTGCTGCCTTATGATAAAGATCCAACACATCACCCAATGTCTTCTTATGCAGGCTTTCTTTTGCGAATATTTTGGTCAAATCATATTGAGCTGAAGCATTTCCTTGGTTAGCTGAACCTTGAAGATACATTTTCAATCCAGTACTATTTTTTTCTTCATCTCCCAGAAATCCTTCAGCAACTGTGATTGCGTCTCGAACATCATTCTTAAATAGATCTTCAGACAACTCCCCCTCAGCATTACAGAAAAGTCCTAAACGATGAGTAACTCTGGATCCTTGCAATCTAGCCATTTGAAAATACATGTTTGACAATTCTAAGTCCCCTATGGACTTATAATAAATCCCTAGGTTGTTTTGAGCTTCTTGAGATCCCTGACTTGCTGCCAATTGAAAACAACTTACTGCTTTTTTATGATCTCCTTTAAGGGTATAAATCACTCCCAAGCTACTTTGAGCTGAGCCATTACTATTGCTGGCAGCAATTTCATAGTATTGCTGAGCAATTTCTAGTTTGCCACGTTGAAACATAAGAGAACCAGCAGCATTTAAATAGATGAAAGCAATGCCCTGCTTATTCTGACCGATAAGAGCTTGTGCTTCCTCACAAAAAAGAGAAAATTCCTCCTTTTGGGTTAAGGCAGGAGGAGCAAAATTTAAAAAACTATAAAGAATCAATTCTGATGCATCTAAAGACGAACGGTTCGCTAGATATCGGGTAAAACCAACAAGGTTTTGGCAAATTATTGAGCTTGACAATCCTCCTTGCATCCCATCTTTTACGATGCTAATCACCTCCTCTCCAAGAAAGTTCCAGCACCTAAATAACTGCTGACGTGACTCTAGCCAAGTCAGCGTCCTTTCTCGATCTCTATCATCACTCAATATAGAAGGAATCCGTTCTAGGGTTTGTCTTGCAATATAAGATAGGGTTTGAGGATATGAATGATCCTGAAGACAAGCTATGGGATTTTTTATCAGACTGCGATCCTCAAACTCCCTATCAACAAGGGGGCCAAAATCCATACTCGTCTGCCGTAGGGAAAGAAGAGAATGATCTGGTAAAAACCGAAGCACAGTACTACGAAGTTCTGTTGGCAATTGATTCCAACAATCTCCCCCTTCCTCACCGCCAACGTCCATAGCCAATGAAGTCAGTGATAAAAGTCCCCACGCCATTAAAGTTTTACCAATCTTAGCCATTAAAGGTTCTCCCTATCTTAAAACTTTAAACTTGAGTGATTCTAAGAAGGGCTGAAGGACATCATGAACATGAAAAAACAACCAAGTTTCTCGAGAGAGATGAAAAAATCATTTCAAGGGGAAGGCGACAAAATAGGTATTCTTTCCCCAAAATTAGGTTACAATACGATTAAAAACCTTCTGTTTGGAATGTCGCAAAATGAACTTGGGTTCCCATTTTTCAAATTTTGCTCGCACAGTCGCCAGTGTCTCTGGACGAACGGGCACGTTCGTTCTTGCCTGTATGGTTATTCTGTCTTGGCTGATAAGCGGACCTTTCTTTAATTATTCTGACACCTGGCAATTGGTCATTAATACGGGAACAACCATTGTCACCTTTCTCATGGTTTTCCTAATTCAAAATACCCAAAATAGAGATGGAGAAGCTATACAAATCAAGCTGGATGAACTGATCCGCACCCAAAAAGGAGCACATAATGCTCTTTTAGATTTGGAAGAATTAACTCAAGAGCAGCTAAAAGAAATCAAGGATAAATACGAAAGGTTGGCCAGAATTGCCCGAGAGGAACTGGCTCAAGGGAAAAGCGATACAGAAACGCCAAACATTTAAAGTTAAAGCCCAGATCGACCCCTTTAACCTAACTCAAGACGCGCGCTTATTCATCATCACTGAAGAATCGTTTACGCACCTCCATTTTTAGTTGATCCATATCTTTGGCCAACATATGAGCTTGGCCCTTGGTTAAGACCATTTGGGCTGTTTCAAAAACATGCCCTTCTTCTTCTTGAATATGATGTTTTATTATTTGATGAAGACGATGAAAATCATTCATCCATTCGTTAGCATTAATGGGAAACTGAACAAGCTTAGCTAAGTACTTTTTGATTTCTCCATGCTCATCATCCTTATGATTGACCAGAGTTTTGGTAATCTCATAATTTTTTAATGTCTCATAGAAAGTTGCTTTCTCGGTCTCATCATGAATTAGCAATTCTAAAGCTAGTAAACTAAACAAAGATTCCCGAGCATCTTTATCATGGGTGGCGATAAACTTCTCAAACAAAGATAAAATAAACTGATGATCTTTTTTCAGATATCCATAAATATCCATCTTTCCCCCTATAAGATCATCTTATGATCTAAACGCCAGAGCAATAAAAAATCACATTTACCCTAATTGTTAAAAAACAACTATATTGATCTTCAGGACTATTCAGCCCTGACAATCCTAAATGATCAACTGGATAAATTTCAGATCTCCATAGGTTAACTGCGCCCATGATTTATTTTTGATCGAAAACTCCGCAATGGATCCTTTAGGCATAGATTCTTTCAATTTTTTATCCCCAAACTCACAAACTTTAAGAGCAAAATCGGTCATTTCTGGGTTATGACCTATAATCATGACGCGGTCAAAGCGATCATCAACCAGGGACAGTTTATTGAGAAATATTTCAGGACTTGAATTATAAAGGATATCCAAATACTGAATAACTACATGTTTTGATAAACATGTTCTCATCCCATCTAATGTTTCTAAGGTTCTCTGAGCTGTTGAACACAGAATCAAATCAAGTGATTTAAAGAGACGAGATTGGGTGGAGCGCAGCACTTTCATTTGTTTTTGCCCAGACTTTGACAATGGTCTTTCCTTATCCTCATCTCCAGGAATAGCTTTGGCATGGCGAATCAAATACAATCTCTTCATCACTCTTCCTTAAACCAATAGGAGCTTACTATTAATTTAATGCAAATCCTTAAACAAAGAGTGAAAAGCATAAAAATAGATTGATTTTATCTCACAAATTCTCTATCTCAAGAGTATGACGAATAAAATCATTACTATTTTGGCTCTTCTCCTCCTCCTCGGCAGCGCCAGCTGCTGAACCCTACTATATTACTCAAAATACAACACGAATATTTAAAATTTTAACCTTCTTGAAGGAAAAGTGACTGTTCAATTAGAACATTAAATCCTCAAAGATTAATAGGATGAGTAGAATCCATGTCTCAAAGAAAATCGATGAACGATATCAACAATTGGATCATGTGGTCCTTAGCTTCTTTATTTTATGCTTATCAATATGTTTTACGGGTATTGCCCAACATCATCATGCCAGAAATTATGGCTAAATTTCATATAAACGCTGCCCTTTACGGTCAGTTTTCAGGTCTATATTATCTTGGGTATGCCGCTATGCACATTCCTATAGGAATTTTATTGGACAGGATCGGCCCCAGAATCATCATGCCGCTCAGCATCATGTTAACCGTTATCGGAGTCTTACCCTTAGTTTACAGTGATCTTTGGATTTACCCTTGTATCGGGCGTGCTTTGATAGGCATGGGATCCTCAGGTGCAATTTTAGGTGTATTTAAAGTCATCCGCATGGGTTTTCCTGAGGAAAACTTTACTCGTATGCTTGGCATATCAGTAACCATTGGGCTGATAGGAGCTATTTATGGAGGTCAACCTGTCAACTTCTTGCTGACAGTCTTTGGTTGGGAAACAGTGTTGAACGTTTTTGTTTTAATCGGGTTAGGTTTGGCTTTAGGAATTTATTTGGCCACACCCAATGAGCCCAGAACCTCTTCATCTCATCGCCCAATCTTTGAGGATATCTTCAGTGTTCTAGGTCACAGAAAAGTATGGGCCATCTGTGTATTTGCAGGCCTAATGGTTGGACCATTAGAAGGTTTTGCAGATGTTTGGGGTACCGCTTATTTAAAGACCGTTTATCAATTTGATTCAACATTAGCCTCTACACTGCCATCCTTTATTTTCTTTGGTATGTGCTTCGGCGCTCCATTCTTAAGTTACTGGGCTGACAGAACCAAAGCTTATTATGAAATCACCATACTTGCTGCACTTGTTATGGCCGCTGGGTTTCTATTATTGTTTACAGGGTTCTTTTCCTCAACCATCATCATGGTCCTATTTTTTATCATCGGTATCATGTGCTCATATCAGATTTTGATGATTTATAAAGCAAGCACTTATGTCAAAGAAGAAGTGGTTGGTCTAACAACAGCCTGTGCTAACATGATCATTATGGTTTTTGGTTACTTCTTCCACAGCACCATAGGTACGCTTTTAAATACATTTTGGGATGGCACTATGGTTAATGGAGCCCCCATTTATACATCCAAGGCCTTTACCCATGCGCTCATGAGTGTACCAGCAGGACTTTTTTTAGCCGTCTTAGGATATGGATTTATTTATTATCAGGAAAGGCTTAAAACCAAAATCAGTCTATAAGCGAGGGATAACACCTCTTCAATAGTTTTGAAAAGGCTTAAAGAGACAACCGTCCTTTAAGCCTAATTATTTTTACAACGGCCGCTCTTTAGATAACTTCACCGCTGAAAAACCAACAAGGGCCAACACCATAACATAAAAGGCTGGCATAATTTCCTGTCCTGTTGAGCGAATCAGCAAAGAACAAATCATTGGTGTTGTCCCCCCGAACAGGGCCATACCAATACTGTAGCTAAAAGCAAGCCCACTGTAACGAACGTAGGCAGGAAACAATTTAGCCATATAGGCATTCATGGGAGCCTGAAACCAGGCAGAAAGTAAAGATAGACAAATTTGAATTACTAAGGCTTGCGAAAAAGAGGTCGCTCCTAAAAGCAAAGAAAAGAGGGGATATATACTCAAAAGTGTGGCAATTGCCCCCGTCAGCATCACTTTACGATATCCTAGCTTATCAGCCAGAAACCCGACAAAAGGTACCGTTACGATATAGGCCATAATGCCGCCACTCATGACCAACAAAGAATTAGACAAGTGCCATTGAGCATGGGTTGACAGAAAAACGCTCGTATAGGTGAAAGAAATGTTATACATAGCCCCTGAGCAGGCTGCAATACCTGCTGTACAAATAACAGCTCTAAAATGCATGGTTAGCGCTTGCCTTAGAGGAGATTTTTTATCTTGGTCTTTATCTTGCAGAACATGGAGATCAGTCTCCGGAAGATTGAACCTCATATAAAGACCAATTGCTCCAATAATTCCACCCACCAAAAAAGCAATTCTCCAACCCCAACTCGGCATTATGGGCATGGTTACAATACTAGAGACCATACTTCCCAACAACCCGCCTATAGCACTAGAAATGGTAATCAAGGAGCCAAAGAACCCTGTTTTCTTAACATTCACGTTCTCGACCACATAAATACCTGCTCCATTGTATTCACCTCCTGTGCAAAAGCCTTGCAAAAGGCGGAGAATGAAAAGAATAAGAGTCGCTATGATTCCAATCTGTTCATAAGTAGGCAAAAACGCAATCATGACTGTGGGAATGGACATCAAAATAATTGACAAGCTTAGAGCTTTTCTGCGGCCGAATCGATCACCTAAATATCCAAAAAAAATAGCTCCCAGAGGTCTCATAAAATATCCAACCCCATAAGTTGCAAGAGCTGCAATGAGCGATGTTAAGGGATCTGCGGCTGGAAAATACAAAGGAGCCAGGATGGGACTTAAAAACCCAAATAAAGTAAAATCATAAAATTCCAGGATGTTACCAATCATTGAAGCGGCCACAATTTTCTTTGGCCCATGGGTGCTTACTGAATTCGCATTCATCTTTAAAGTTCCTTATCTTTATATTTTTTTAGAACCATAAAATTTATTAAATTGATTAACTATAAAATCTTCAAACGCTTGGACTCTTTTAGAAGTTTTAAGATGTGTGGGATAAATTATATAAGTTTCGACAACCGGGCCTTGAATATGAGGGAGAACCTGAACCAAGTTCATTTTATCCAATCCAGGATGTTCTCTAGAAATAGCCGTAATACCTAATCCTTGCTCTGCCATTAAAAGGCGAACTTGCGGAGGACTGATTGTCAGATAAGGATCTCGGCTATGACCTTCCTCTAAACCTAATGACAAATGCCAATTCATGTTCGCAAATTCTGGTAGAAAATCTCCAATACCAATAAGTTGATGCTCATCCAAATCCTTCGGTTCTTTGGGCAACCCATGTTTATTTAAGTATTCTGGACTTGCGTATAAAACCACATGATTGGTAAGCAACGGCTTTTGAATTAAATCTTTTCGATTTGGAGCGGGAGGACACAAAGCAATGTCAGCGTGACCAAGATCAAAATCCGGAAACGCATCTATAGCTAATATACGTAAATTAACTTCTGGGTAAAGATTTAAAAATTCTGGGATAAAGGGCGCTAAGTAAAAATTTACAATGCCATGGGTCGCAGAAATCCTCAACTCCCCCTTTGGAAATCTTTGTTCTTCCAAAATTTCATTTTCTACTTTTTCAATTTCCTTAAAAATTGATTGGGCAACTTCATACAACGCTTCCCCTGTTTTCGTTAAGGTCACTCCTGTAGTATGGCGAACGAAGAGAGTGGTTTTTAGCTGATGCTCTAGAAGGGAAATGCTCCGACTCAAAGCAGATTGGGCAATTCCAAGAGTTTCAGAAGCTTTGTTAAAACTTTGGCATTTTCCAACAAAATAAAACGTTTTTAATCTATTCCATTCCATCGTTCACTTCAAACTTGTTATATATAAATTCATTCCACCAATTCTATTAATCGACCTTTCGGTGCTTTGGGTGATCTGGAAGAATGTTATCTATTTTGGAGAAGTCCGCCTTTCAATCTTTAAATTTTACAATTTATAAATACTATCCTATTTTCTACATTTCATTAACTTTCTTGAAAAATCATTCAAAAAATTCTTCTAAGCTTGAGTATTATCTTCTTATGTTCCTTGATTAAGGGTATTTTATAATAAGAAGAGAACTCTCTGGTTATTTTAAGATGTTTATCCAAGATAAAGTAAAGACAAATCAAACGATTAAAAGAGAACTGACATCAGTACTTTATAAAAATTTTCCCATCAACTTCTTATCAACGCTCCTAATAGCTACCATTTTGTTTTGGGAATTATCTGGACACACCTTAGATCTGCATTTGAATATATGGTACGCTACTTTTTGCGGGGTACTGGTTTTTAGAATTGCTGTTTATTGTTTTTTTTATTACACCCAAAATCGTCCAGACTTTCTATCTATTTACTATAACTTATTCCTTATCGGGGCTAGTCTGACAGCACTTCACTGGGGTTGTCTTGGGAGTCTTTTAATGCCTGATGACATTATCCATCAGACATTTATTCTGATTATTATCAGCGGAACCTTTGCCGGTGCCGTTCAAAGCTTGGGAGCTGATTATAAAGTGTGCATCACTTATGTATTCCTAGCCCTTGCTCCCATTTTGGCTTGGGAAATTCATGAGGTTATCCAAGGAAATCGTATTTATCTCGGCATACTCATTTTAATGACTCTTTATACAGTCTATACAATAGTAGTTGGATATCGATATTACACTGTTTTAGTTAGCAATATTAAACTTCATTTAAAAAATGCGGAACTTTTTGAAGACCTTAAAAAATATACAGAACAAATAGAGTTCTTTAGTCAGCTTGAGACCATCTTAGCCACTTGCAATACAGAAGAAGAAGTTTGCTCCGTGGGTGTTCAGTTCTTGGGAAAACTGCTACCCAATACCAGTGGTGGGATTTATCTATTTTCCCCTGCTCGTGATAAACTGAAAGCCCTCAAAACGTGGGGAAAAACCATCAAACTTCCCTCCACTTTCCACCTTGATCATTGCCATGCCATCATTCACAAACACATTCATTTGGGTAAAGAAAACCATTTTTGCAGACATTTTCCCAAAAATATTTCTTTTCATATGTGTATTCCTTTATCTCTTCCGGAAAAGCTTTATGGTATCGTAACCATCGCTCGCCTTCACAATTCAGACATCCCCACTTATCATCAAAGTATGTTGGTGAGAATCGCCAACATCATTACATCCTCCATTAATCGATTAGAGCTGAAAGAGGCCTTAGAAAGTCAAGCCATGCGCGATTTTCTAACGGGGTTATATAATAAAAGATATTTAAATGATTATCTAAAGATGGAGATGAGCCGAGCTAAACGGAAAAAAACTAAATTAGCTATTTTGATGATGGACATCGATCATTTTAAAAATTTTAATGATCAATATGGTCACGAAACCGGCGATGATATCTTACAAGAAGTAGGTTCTTTCTTAAAGAAACATACACGTGACTATGATGCAGCTTGTCGTTATGGAGGCGAGGAGTTTGTCATTATCATGCCTGGCGCCTCTGTGCAAACAGCCAGCCAACGAGCCGAGATTCTCAGACAAGGAGTTAAAACTTTATCAATTGTCATAAACAACGAAATTATAAGCGGCATTAACCTTTCTTTTGGTGTGGCTGTATACCCTGATCATGGAACCACCATGGAAAATTTATTAGAAGCAGCAGACCAAGCTCTCTACCAAGCAAAAAAACAAGGTAGAGATCAAGTTTGCATTGCTTCTACTTAGCAATAGAGAAACCTTAATTCCTCTGTTTTAAAGATTTTTAATGGAGCTTCTGCCCCATGGGCACTTCAGGATCCACCGTAATCAGGCAAATTGCCCCATTTCCATCAGAAAAGCCGACCAAAAGAAATTCAGAAATAAAGCCTGCAATATTCCGAGGCGGCAAATTAACACATCCAACCACGATTCGTCCCACTAAACTTTCAGGTGTATAGTGATGTGTAATCTGAGCTGAGGTTTTTTTGACTCCTATTTCAGGACCAAAATCCACCCAAACTTTAAAAGCTGGTTTTTGTGCCCTTGCAAAGGTTTCGGCTTTCACAACTCTGCCGGATCGCAAGTCCACTCGAGTGAAATCTTCATATGTAATGGTTGTCATTTGATACGCCCTGTTAAGAACAGTTATATTTATGTTTCGTCATAGATCATCCCTTTGACCGGGATAATAAAAGCAAGAGCAATCACGATCGCTTATAAAGGAAACAGGGATTAAAGGAGTATCGGCTTTTAATCATATTTCCTTTTAATATTGTTACGTGCTCAGTTCAAGATCTCAAATCTGAGGCGATGATTAAACTATGAATATTCATTTCGAAAAGGTTCATCACGGTCACAAAAAACTCATCTTTGAATGGCTGGAAAAGCCTCATAGTTGAGAATTTTGGGACAACAGTCAAGAGCACAAGGCTGATATTCTGAATTTTATGGATGGCAGAACCCAACCTTCCCCCTACTGGGATGGAATCTTCACTTATTGGATTGGTAGCCTTAATGGAACCCCCTATTGCTTCTTACTTACCTCCTATCTTGAAGAGGATCGAGAACTCCCGGACCTTTGGCGGAAGCATCTATCCAAATCAGGAAAGTCTTTAACCGTCGATTTTTGCATTGGAAATGAAGATTTTCTGGGAAAAGGATGGGCGGCCCCCACCCTAAAGAGCTTTACAGAATTTTACTAATCCTGCATTGATAACAAAGTAGACACCTTCTTCATAGATCCAGACCTTAACAACTCTCGAGCCCAACAGGTATATGAGAAAGCAGGATTCAAGCGCATGGGTAATTTTGTAATAGATGAAGGTTTTTTTGAGGGTCAAAAAACCGTGTTGATGGTAAAAAAAGAGCAAAATTGTTAAATACAAAAAAACTGACCAGGACTTCGCCCGGCCAGTTAGTGACATAATTTAATTTAGGATTGTTGAAACTTCTTAATCAGATTTTTAACATTCCCTCTTTCGTGTGACTTAACAGGTGTAAATCCACTCTGTTTCCTGGGAGAAAAATTATATGTCTCATGGATCATTTTCCTATTGCTCTTATTCTCCTCAGACAAAACAGGTGTTGCTTCATTTTTTTGTACTTTAGGAGCCTGAGGACGATGATTTGTCTCAGTTTGATCGAGAATGTGTCGTGTCTCTTTGTGAATCAATGCAATCTGCTTTTCTAGATATTCCTCTAATACTTTTTTTTGCTTTTTCTGCAATGCCATAAATACACTGTTCTCAAAACTAACAAGCCCTTGACCATATATTTCCTTATCCAGTTCTCGGTCCCCTACTCTTTTGATACACCCTTGAATCAAGAAATCACGGGCTTCATCACCATTACAACCGGAAATTGCCATAATGTGGGATAGTATTCCTGATACTACAGGAGCAGCCATAGATGTTCCACTCATTCGAGCATAATCCATGCCTGATGCTGTTGGAACAGAAGACAACACATTAACCCCTGGAGCGGTCACGAAAAAAGGATAGGCTTCATAGGCTTTACCACTCCAATCTACCATCGTTTCTTGATCCATCTTTTTCTCCGAAGCTCCAACAATAATAATACGGCGTTGAACTTCAGGATCTTGAGCCAATTGAATAAGTTTACTGGTTATATTGTCACTTTTATATTCTTCATGTTCGTTACCTGCAGAGACAACAATTAATTTGCCGCTCTTTGCAGCTTGGCGAATCGCTGTATAGAGTGACGGATCAGACACTACATCTCTGTAGACGTGCATGGATATGTTTACAATCTGGATATCCGGACGCTTTAAAACTTCCTTTACGGCTTTTGTCTCTGCAACCACTGGAATATGACTTGCTCCAATCTTAAAAGGAATTATTGTAGCATGAGGTGATAGCTGAGCGACAATACCAGCCACATGAGTTCCATGCATATTGGCACTTGCAGCATTATCAAGCGCAGTAAGATTAATAGTCTGACTGTAACCTACATTAAAATTATTATCACGAGCGTTATAGCCCAAACCTAACCTTCCCCGAAACAAGGAATGCTTGGTATCAAAGCCGCTATCGATAACAGCAACTTTAACGCCTTTATTGACAATAGGCGCCTCAGAAACCAAGGGATGGGAATGGATTCGCTCCACAAGAGCATTGTCAACAGCAGCAAGAGCATGACTTGTCATTAACAAGGTGGTTAGGGATAGTATTTTAATCATCTTCATCTGAATTATCACAACTTAAATATTTTCTATAATATTTAACTGGATATAAAGGGGTCATATTTCAATAGTTATTTTAAAATATATTTATTGTGATATATTAGAATTATTTATTGTAAGAGAATTTTTTTCAATGACCCACAAGCATCTAAACTCCTTTTGGATGGGGATCCATTAATAAATGCAGGACCTCAATCTTTTCTAAATCATCTTGCCCCCTCACTTCAAAAAAAGAAACAGAAGGATATTTCTGGCGCAAAGTTTGAATTGGTTGTGCTACCCTCTCCTCAAACGTCCATAGATAAGTTAACAATTTCCAGCTAATTCTCTCATTGCATCCAGGTGCTCGGTCCTGTATGGCTGGATCCTTACTTATAAATTGGCGTTTAAAGACACGCCATATACACAGCCATCGAGGATAGTTAAAATATAATACCAAATGAGAGCGAGCATAGCGTAGCTCCAAGGACTTAATGCTATTACCATCAATAACCCACTCCTCTTGACTGACCAGCTGTTCTTGAATTGACAAGAATTCTTCGGTATCTCGCTCCTTCCAATCTTCCACAAAAAAATGACGATCAAGATGAAATAAAGGTATATTCAATTTCTGCGAGAGTTTGAGAGCATAAGTTGACTTACCACTTCCCGGTCTGCCATAAATTGTTATTCTTAAACTCATTACTCTTATTCCTTTTTGCTATATAGCCTTTCAATGATCTACATTTTTTATCCAGCTAGGGGGTTGATGATCAACGTAAATCACTGAAGATTTTTGAAATAAATTTTTGACTGGCATGCTTTTAAAAGATACAACAGTTACAAATATTTTTAATAAAATTTCAGTGGAGACAATTTTATGAAACCACCCGTCAAATTTATTCTCTCTAGTTTTACCGTCCTGCTGTTCCCATGTGATGTTATTTTCGCCATGGAAAAACTTGATGATCTCACTTGTGACCAAGAGCACAAAATATCTCAAGCTCACTCTCAAATTGAAGAACATTTGATGAAACTCTATCGTGAGACGAATTTGGATATTACATCTAGCCAATTTGAGCAGTTATCAGGAGAAGATAAAGTTTTATATTTAGAATTGCTGAGGAGAGATTTTAATAAAAACGGTCTTTCTCAAAAAAGAGTTGCTGATTATGTGGTTTTTTTAAGGATACTATTTCCCCACTTAAAAACCAGCACAAAAGTATGGGAGGATTTGGAAAAACGGTACGGAGAAAACTCTAAAAATCGCGCCGTTGTTAGTGAACTTCGCTTCAAAATCAATACAGCTAAAAAATCCTTTGAAGAAATTCAGAAAACTGTTCAGTTCGCTAATCGTTTAGAACAAGAAGCTGTTGAGTCAACAGACCTGCTCATTAAGGTGGATAAATATCGATCAACCTTAGCTATTTGGGAACAAGTGTATGAGGATACTAAGTTAAGCAATGAATATAGTTGGTCAGGACTAAACACCATGGCTTTAGGAAAAAGGCTAGAACTTAAACGCCTTGAACGTGTTACCGCAAGAAAACTCAAGAAACAAGAGCATTAGGTTTCTTTGACAATTAGGGGGAGGCAAATTCTTTCATGGCCTTTGCCCTACAATAGCACCTCCTTAAAGTCTTTACAGAAAATTAAGTATCTTCATTTACAATCTACTGATTATGGATCATGCATATGAGCTGTAACAGTATGATTTCTAAAAATTTCTCAAAACCTAATCAATTCCCAATGATTTTTAATAAAAGGAATAATGTTTTTTATAAAGGATTATCCAAGCGTTTACCAACCATAGCACCTCAAAATCTTGACAAGGACATTACGTCTAATCTAGACCGCAAACTTCATGCCCTTATGGGAAAGTTTTTTATTTTTTCTCCAGCGTCTGCAGCGACCACTACCTTTGATTGGTTTATTCATCTGGCCATATCTCCAGGAAAACAAATAGAACTGGCTGCAAATGCCGTCCATAAATGGGCTGCTTTACATCAATATATGAACTGTATTATGAACGGCACAGCAGAGCAATGCGTCGTTCCTATGTCCCAAGATACCCGATTTAATCATCAAGACTGGCATCAATGGCCCTTTAATTTCTATCATCAATCTTTTCTTTTAACCGAACAATGGTGGGTTGAAGCAACTCAGAACATTCGTGGGGTAACTCAACATCACTCTGACCTTTTGCCTTTTCTTGTTCGCCAATGGCTAGATGTATGGTCTCCCAGCAATTTTGCCGCTACCAACCCCCTGATTATTAAAAGAACACTTGCTCAAGGAGGGATGAATCTCGTTCAAGGATTTTACAATTTTGTTGAGGATATGGAGAGAATTGTTCACCAAAAATCACCCATTGGAAGTGATAAATTTGTTGTTGGCCAAAATTTAGCCACAACCCCTGGAAAGGTCATTTTTCAAAACAATCTTATTGAGCTGATCCAATACGCCCCAAGTACGGATGCTGTTTTTAAAGAACCCATCTTAATTGTTCCGGCTTGGATCATGAAATATTATATTTTAGATCTTTCGCCCCATAATTCTCTTGTTAGATTTCTGATCGACAAAGGTCATACCGTTTTTATGATATCTTGGAAAAACCCAAGCTTAGATGATCGAGATTTATCTTTTGAAGATTATTTATACTTGGGGGTTATGGAATCTTTGGAAGCAATCAGAACGATTCTGCCCAACGCGAGAGTTCATGGCGTTGGATATTGCTTGGGTGGAACCCTATTAACCATAGCAGCGGCAAAATTAGCGCGCCTGGGTGATTCTATTCTTCAATCCCTTACCCTCTTAGCTGCTCAAGTAGATTTTGAGGAAGCTGGTGAACTTCAGGTTTTTATTGATGAAAGTCAACTGAGTTTTTTAGAAGACATCATGTGGGAAAAGGGTTACCTGGACTCCACCCGTATGGCCAACACATTTTACATGTTACGCTCTCATGACCTGATTTGGTCACGCATGGTAGAAAATTATATGTTAGGGGAACGCCAAGAGATTTCGGATTTAATGGCTTGGAATGCTGATGCCACGCGAATGCCTTACAAGATGCATTCCGAGTATTTACGTAGTCTCTATCTTAATAATGATTTGTCCAATAATCGCTTTAAAATTAAAGGGGAAATTGTCTCTTTAAGTGATATCCAAGTACCACTATTCGCGGTGAGCACCCTTAAAGATCATATTGCCCCTTGGCAGTCCGTCTATAAGGTTCATCATTTCATAGACACCCATATCACCTTCGTCCTAACCAGCGGCGGACACAACGCAGGTATTATTCGCACACCAGGCAACCCCCATCATTACTATCAAATAGCACCACATAAGAAAACGGACATCCTTTTATCTCACGAAGAATGGCAAGAACAAACACCACAGCAAAAAGGATCTTGGTGGATCCCATGGCAAAAATGGTTAAAGGCCCACTCCAGTAAAAAAGTCCCTCCCCCTTTGATGGGGACAGGCCCTCAAACCAAGTATCAAATCTTACGAAATGCCCCCGGGCAATATGTATTGATCAAATAAAGAAGATCTTCAATAAACAAGGCCATCAATCACAAGGAAAGATGGCCCATAATTACCATTTTAAGTATACATCATTAGGTGACTTGGATTTACATCCTCTTTCAGCTCTTTGATGTAGGGTTCTAACACCTTTCGAGCATCCTCTACAGTGATCTTTACAGGATTGCCAATATACTTTTTAATGTTAAAGGATTTCTCTTCCATTAATTTGTATAGCATTGCATTAATTCCACGCGCTCCAGTCTTTTGACGTAGAGCAGCCTCTGCAATATAATCAACAACCATATCGTCAATGGTTAAATCAATTTTATAAGCAGCTTTATAATACTTCACACTTTGTTTTAAAGCAGAAGTTTTCGAGTTCAGTATAATCTTTTTTAAAGCTTCCTTATCCAATGGAGAGAACTGCACAATATTACACAAGCGCCCCGCCAACTCGGGCAACATACCATATTTTTCCAAGTGAGCAGGTGTTATCACGTCTGGTGTCTTGTTATGTTTTTTGCTAGATTTTTGGGTTTCTTGGTCCTGGTGATTGGGAATTAGCCCTGGGAATGCCCCGCCCGCAATAAATAGGATATTTGACGTATCTAAATAATCCCCACTATTGAGTTTGATTTCCGTTCCTTGGATCACCGGAAGAAGTTCTTGTTGAACGCGGTCAATCACTTCTAATTCTCCGGCCGTTTTGTTGCAAATCTTGTCAAATTCATCTATAAAAACGATACCTTGAGAAGCCAGCTTTAAAACTTCTCCATTCCCTTTAGGTTTCTTTTGTGAGGTAAGTATTGACTGAGCATTGGAAACTAACATATCAAAGGTATCCTGCCACTTGCCGCCGATATACCCTTGAGCTGTCCATTCGGTTGCATTGCCTGTTGCGAAAGGCACTTTAAGTAGTTTTGAGACTTCCTTTAGAGATGACGTTTTACCACACCCCGTTGGCCCCATCATTAAAATGTTCGGTTTTTCAATCACAAGACCCTTTAGGTCTTCATCATGGGGGTTATCTTTTGCTTTTTGCCTTAAGTGAACCATCATGAGATGTTGATGAATAAAGGTTGAGAGGGACCTCATGGCTTCATCCTGGCCTATGGTATATTGAATTAAATAGTTATAAATGTCATCAGGATATAAAATTTCTAATGATTCATCTTCCTTTTCCTTTTTTGATAATTGGGTTGATGAGACAGATAAGGATTTAGTTAAGGAATTAACTGGATTTTTCTCCCCCTCAGATGTGAGAGTTGTAGTTGTTTTTTCACTTTCATTATCGTTTGACTTAGGTGCCTTATCATTTTCAGGAAACAGCATAAAAATCATATAATTTTTTGGGAAAGGATCAGAATTTGTAGGTTTCTCATCACTAGACCAAACAACGCTTGATAAGCATACGTTAAAGAGCAGACCAGAGATACCTAAGCATAGGTTTTTTTTCCATCTTGGTAATAAAATCATGGAAACACCTCCCAATTTAATATAATTATTCTAAAATGATACACAAAATATTTATTAATACATTCTCCTCCCTAGACATGACAGTTAAATTTGAACATAGAAATCTTAACATTCTGTTAGTTCATAACGAGAAACGAAACAACATTCCCCATAATTATTATTAATTGTATTTTCTATAAATAAAATACGTTTTTTATGTAATATAATTTTTTAACAACAGCTTAATAGACACAAAAAGAAAATTAAAAAATTCTCTCTGCCCCTCACAAGAATAATTTATTACCTTAGCTTAGGTTTAGGACCCTTCTAAAATCTGCCTCATAAGTACCAAAACCAGCCTTACTGAGAGGTCATTGCGAGAAGCGAAGCGACGAAGCAATCCAGAAAACTGGATTACCACAGCCTGGTCCTGGCCTCGTGAAGACACTTTAAACAGATCCTAAATTATGCACCTAATTCCTTAGATGGTTTTGCGATATAAATAGAAATCGTTTAGCTTTCCATCCAAAGATTGAATGCACTTAGAAGTTATTTTTATCTTTACAAAACCATTCTTTTCATAAAATCCTGGAGCTTGATATTGGGCCGTTTCCAACTCAACCATTTGTGCCCCATTTTCTTTGGAATAATTGATAGCATAATCTAAGACTTTTGTTCCGATCCCTTTACCTTTGAACTTTTGATCAATCCAAAAGAAATCTATAAAACTGTGTGGAGTAGCCACATTAAGCGTAAGTCGCCCAAATAAACCACCTACAATCCTTCCCTTTTTGCGAACAAAGATAGCAAATTTATCCCTAAATGATTGCGATACATCATCAGTCTTGACCACCCAAGAAAAATCACCTGAAGATGGCGTCGCTTCTGACGGTTTTACGAACTGCTTAAAATATTGCCGCCTTTGACTAGCGAATCTTAATTCTTGAAACTCACCCGTCATTTGATACCCCCTATCTAGTAAGGCTAGACTTAGCTGAGTAGATTCATAAGGAATGGTGGATGATTTTGAAGTATCTAGTAAAACTGAATCCTTAGGTGCATAGACATAAGCTCTTTTAGCACCATTATCGATGGCACTGCTTTCAATACGAGCAAGATAGGATAAAGTTGCTTGAAGACCAAATTCAATCAGCAGAGAATCAAGTCTTAAAAAAACACTTTCTTGATACATTAAAACAATACAATCCTGACTAAAAGGATGACCGAGTATCTTTTCGTGAGGCCGATTTCCGATCTTTTCAGCACAAAAGCATTCCAACCCATGGTAAATAATCCAACAATCTTGAGACCGAGCAAGAGGAGATAAAGTGATTTCTAGATCTCCAGGAACGTCAAAGGGTTTCTCATAGCTGGGAATGATCATAGCGACTTCACCCTCGGACCATAACGTTTCTCCCTTAGCAGGGTCCAGCCTTAGGTCAACAGTCAAATCAACTTGTTGGCACAATTCTTGAACTTTATGATTGCTGGTACAAGCAGTTGTTCTGCTATCTTCTTTTATCTCCTTTTCAACACCACAGCATTCAAGAGACATAAAAAAAAATAAAAACAGCCCGCATTGATACTTCATATCTTCATTCCATCTGATTATAATTTGCAAAAGTTGTTTATAGTAAAAATTCCTTTTAAAAAGAATAATTTTTTTCTAATTTTTTAGTTATTAAGGAAATATCCTATAACCTCTCTCTTACTTTTTGATGAGTAGAACCTCTTTACCTAAGGAACAAAAATGGTTATGAATTATATGATCTTCTTATCAAGAGGTGCCTTATGTCTAGCTCACTTCCAATTCTATATTCTTTCAGACGATGCCCCTATGCGATGCGGGCTAGACTAGCTCTTTATTCAGCGAAAATAAACCATGAACATCGTGAAGTGGATTTAAAAGATAAACCGCAAGAAATGCTTGAGATTTCCCCCAAAGGGACAGTTCCGGTGATGCAGGTCAATGGAATAGTTTTAGAGGAAAGCTTGGATATCATGCATTGGGCTTTGGCTAATCCTCCTGTGTCCCAAGACATGAAACTTCTTATTACCGAGAATGATACTAGATTCAAAATGGCCTTAGATCGCTATAAATACCCGGGTCGATATCCAGAAGAGTCGGATTTAGATTATCGCAACCAATGCATTCAATTTATAGCTAAATTAGAGATTTTATTAGCACCTTATTTAAATCTGGATTACCCTTCCCTTCCTGATATGGCTATTTTTCCTTTTATTCGCCAATTTTCCATGGTCGAACCTGACTGGTTTCAACAACAACCCTATCCAGCCGTGAAGGATTGGTTAAATAATTTTTCATCAAGCCCCCTCTTTCATCACGTGATGGAAAAACACCAAGTATGGATTCCCAACAACTCTCCGCTCCTAATAAGCTTTTGCCATTCATAACAATGGGCACAGAGGGAGTTTTCCCATTGTTAAAACAAACATAAATTCAAGATATTTTTAATTTGTTGAGCGGTAAAAATATCCAAACAACAATTGTTATTTTCTCCTTGTATTGTTATCAAATTTTTCTAATATGGCGTTGTAACAACCAATGAGAGTTTTATATAAATGAAAAGAATTTGCTTATTGGGTGCTTTGGCTGGGTTATTAATGAACTCCTGTAATCTGACCCTTGCCTGTGATCAATTTGATCGTAATAATCCAAGGTCCTTTGATAAGGAAATTGCAAGACAAACGTTAACTCAATTACTCTTACATGTCATCACAGATCCATCAAATGTATACGAAACCCCGCGTGGGGCGGAAACCGGATTACCTTTTATCACTACGGTCAGAAATGATATACCCAATGAATTTTACAAGGTCGTTAATTATGCAGAACATCAAGAAACATCTCCATCTAGCTCCCCTCGTTGCTGGTGGCTTTTTATTCCACTAAGTATTGAAGAGCATTATAATAGCCTGATCCAAACCCTTAGAAATATAGTGATCAACTCAGCAACACACAAGAAAACATCACCAAATGGAGATATAAAAGCACCTGAGCTTGCCCCCACAGATTCAATCTATGAAATTCTAAAACCTTATTTATCTGACTGGATGTACCAAGATTCTTTTGAACGCAATGTCATTTATAAAGGTGAGGAAATAATTCCTGTTATTCTTTTTTCATTGCTCCATGAAAAGGGGAAAAAGTTACTATTTATCGGACACTCATCGAAAAATCCTTCTTGGATAAAATATTCCAAAAGTATCCATGACAATAATAGTTATAATTTCTATGATGATGATAGTGATGATGAACTTGACTTCACAAATTCACCTCGACAGTTTGAGGAAAAAATTGACCTTTTGAAGGATGAGCCCAGCTCCACTTATACTACCAGTACCGATTTGGTTAATAAATATGAGGTAAGTAAAGTTAGTCGCAAATTTAAAAGCGATGATCAAGGGAATAAACAGTTAAATAACCCATCAGAAATGGAAAGATGACAGAACAACTGATCCTCCGTCCAGTAATATTTTAATAAGCAGTTAACCTTTATCTTTTTTTCATAGGATCTTTTTATAAAAAACGAAAAGGTCAACTTGTTAATTTCAATATATGTGTATTGTATTTAACACTTCCACATTTACTTGTTTTATTTAACGTTTAAATTACGACAAGCACGTTAAACATTTTCTTAAAGGACACGATCTATTTGGATACATAAACAATGATCAAAACAACTCTGAACACACTAATCTCTGTTATTATAGGCACCTCCATGGCTCTTGCTGCTGACAGATGTTTCTGTATATAGCACGAGTCAACTTGAACGTCCTTATTCTTCTCCGGGACATTCTTCATATCACAAACATCGCACTGCCACGTGATAAATAGAAGGAGATATTACCACTTCTATCAAACCTGTTTTAACAAAAATTGATAAAGAGCATGTGGTTCCTTTTGCTATCCCCCTGCGCAAGCTCCTATCTACTGATCTCAAATTTACTTCTGTAACAATTCATAGCATAGATACTCCATCAACTGGTAAACAAGAAGCTAATGAGATGCTCAATGAAACCTTTCATGATAGAGACATAATATTTAGCTCACTTATTATTTCTGATTTTACTCTCAGAGCTTCACTCACCCATTCTAGAAATAACAAAATTCTTAATGTCATTTTTAATTGCAGCAAAGCTCTGCGTCACGTCTCTGGCATCACTTGCACGAACCCAGAAGAAATTTTTTTGAGGGCATAATTAGCGGCAAGACAACTTATTACCACCTGGACTTGCTCCATGTGTCAAAATCTCTAAGGCATGTTGGTCATAATTTAGAATCTATGTTTAGCTCGCATTTAATGGTGAGTTTTTCAACCTGTATTCAAAGGACACAGGACCATATATACACGGTTGAGCTAAAATACTCTCAATCTTTAGAAAAGAGCCCATGCTGTAAAGATATTAAAGGCGAAACGCGAGAACAATGGCGGTTCATTATATAAAGATCATCAAAAATATACTCAGCTGAAAAAAAGCATTACCCATATCGAATGTCTTAGTGAATTCGAAAGAGCAGGAATGAAGCTCAGCCTTGACAAGCAAAAAAGTCATTTAGAACAACTTACAAAAAAATATATGTAGCTCATCAAAGGAACCAACTAACAGACCCTGGCCTTCCCAAATTATATTTACAACCTAAGACTCGCCAAGTCTTAGGCTTATTTCAAATATTTACAACTAATGCGTTTAAGCTTCGATTGTTTATATGATCCTTCATCATCTTAGCTTGTTGTTCCCCCTAGCCCGTGGTTATTTATCTATAACCCAACCAATATTCATTTAAAACACACTGTTTAACCATGACATGATATGGTTGGGTTCTTCATTGAGCACTCTCTGCCTCCCCCTTGAAAAGGGAATTACAATTACTTATTTAAATTGTGCAATAGCTTCTTGTTTTTAATAGGACAATTAGTACGAATAATCCTATTCCATTTGAGTTATTAATTCCTATTTGATCATGTTAGCACAGTAGAATTCATTCTTTTTTAAAGTTTATGTCCTACTGTGATACAATGCGGTCCATGGATGACAAGGCACAACCCTCTGTTGTTTTTTTGACAGCGGAGTTCGACTAACATCAGTGTCGTTGTAATCATGGATCGCAAATCTTTGGGATGATCACACATAACAGTTCTTTCCTGTTAAAACAGTTTATTATTACTCCTTTTCCCTATCTCAAGACCTTAGGCAAAACCTTAGAATCTTGGCAGGAGGAGATTGCTAGAATGTGGCGATATTCTA
>CAZITL010000004.1:0-145675 GCA_964542195.1 uncultured Verrucomicrobiales bacterium | reverse complement strand
TTTTAGAAACTTTGAAAATTATCGATTACGAGTTAAAGTGCTTTGTGGATAGACCCCTTGCCCCCTTATTTGGGATAGAGCCTAAGTTTTTCTAAATAAAAAGAAGTGGCGGGAGTGACGGGACTTGAACCCGCGGCCTCCGGCGTGACAGGCCGGCGCTCTAACCAACTGAGCTACACCCCCTTTAAGGTGTGTCGAAATGACTTTTTTTGTATATCCCACCCAGCAAAAGAGTGTCAAGAACGATTTCGTTTTTTTTGCAAAAAAAATAGTTTATGATTGTAAAACAAGAATATTATGAGCATACCTTTTTATAAAAAGGTTTCACTAAAAGTATGATGATGTCCTCTCAACCCAAATTGTCCTTTATTGCTTCTTCCACACTAGAAGCTCAGATGTTGAAGGAATCGTATCTCAATCTCTATTCTCATGTCAGTGAGCAAGAGGCTGATATCATTATTGCCATTGGCGGAGATGGTTTTATGCTTCAAACCTTGCATCATTATCATCCCCTAGGTAAACCCGTTTATGGAATCAATTGTGGGAGCGTTGGATTTTTGATGAACACCAGCGCTCCTAATCATTTGCTAGAGCGGTTAGAAAAAGCCCAGGTTACCGTCTTACATCCTCTAAAATTGACTGCCTACTCATTGGATAACCAAATTCAGGAAGAATACGCAATCAATGAAGTTTCTCTATTTCGCTCCTCCCCTCAAGCAGCTCATATCCGGATTGATGTCGATCACATCACCCGTATGGATAATTTAGTTTGTGATGGGATCCTTCTGGCCACACCTGCCGGCAGTTCGGCATACAATTTATCAGCCCATGGCCCAATTATCCCTATTGGCGGGGGCCTATTAGCCCTCACACCAATCAGCCCCTTTCGTCCTCGACGCTGGCGCGGTGCTCTGCTCCCTGCGACAGCAAAGGTCACCTTAACAGTCTTGGACCCTGACAAACGTCCAGTCAATGCTTCTGCCGATGCCAGGATGATCACCTCTGTGACTCGCATTATGGTTGAACAAGATACCCGTCGTGGCTATACCCTATTATTTGATCCAGACCATAATTTAGAACAGCGTATTCTTAATGAGCAGTTTATGAGCTAATGCAGCTTTCACACCTCGTTCATCAAATTAGCGAACACCTTGCAAGATCTGGGGTTGACACACCTCTTCGAGAAGCTCGACTTATCCTTCAATACGCTCTAGGAATCTCCTATTTAACCATTATAACGGACCCGACATATGATTTGGATCCCGACCAAGTTTTAAAGGCGAAAAAATGGGCCCAGCGCCGTGCGCAACGAGAACCCTTGTCAAAAATCATTGGCAAAAAAGAATTTTGGGGGTTGGATTTTAAAGTTACTTGCCAAACGCTTGATCCACGACCAGATAGTGAAACCCTTATAGAAGCCGTTATAGAAGCCTATCCCATAAAGACCCATCCCTGGAAAATTCTAGATCTGGGGACAGGAAGTGGATGTTTGATTTTAAGTTTGCTCCATGAATACCCCCAAGCCCAAGGCATGGCTATTGATCAGTCATCCGAGGCCCTCAAAGTAGCTATGGAAACCGCCCATTCTCTAAACTTGATAGACCGCCTTTGCTTAAAACAAGGATGCTGGACTCAAGGATTAAACGAGCATTTTGATATTATTGTCAGCAACCCCCCTTATATTGCTCTTAATACACTTTTAGAACCTGAAGTCGCTAACTTTGATCCCCCCGAAGCTTTGTTTGCAGGCGCAGATGGTCTAGATGCTTATCGACAAATTGCTCAAGACGTAGGAAGAGTTATGAACCTTGGGGCTCACTTATTTTTAGAAATCGGCATTGATCAGGATAAAAGTGTGGAAGAAATATTTATATCCCAAGGCTTCAAGTTAAAGAATAAAAAGCGCGATTTGGCGAATATTGTAAGATGTTTAATTTTTTGTAAGAAGGGATCATAAATTTCTTGGCATATAAAAAAAAATACTGTTAAGGTGGGTACGTAAAGGGATGAAAAAAATTAGTCCTAAATTTTGAAATTAATTAATTTAATCTTTAAAAAAATACTATAAATGAAACCAATCGCCATGATGAAACGCACTCGATCTCGCTTAAATAGTGGTCGCGGTCGACTTGGATACAGCAAACCAACCCTTACAGATGGTCAAGAGATCCGCCCGAGACTTAACAATGTTCAACAGAACTACGAGAAGTATATTTCTTTAGCTCGCGATGCCCTGACATCTGGGGATAGGATTACCGCTGAGGGATATTATCAACACGCTGAACATTATTTGCGTCTGATGAACGAGTACAAAGCCTATGTTCAGGAAAAAGCCGAGCAAGAGGTCGCTGTTACAGCTGTGACCCTAGATGAGGTTAATGAAGGCGAGACTGAATTACAGAACCAACAAGAGGAGTTGGCAGCTGTAGAGGAAGTGGATGTACAAGACCCCATAAAATCAGAACAACTGGTCGCCTAGCTCTACATCCTTGCTTTAGATTCGGTCTTTTACAAGAAAAAAAGGTTATTCTTCAAGGAGATGAGATTGTCATGAACAGAGAACGTTACACACAACGCGCTCAAGGGATGATTCAATCGGGACAAATGTTAGCACTGCGAGAAGGCCACCAGCAGTATTCACCACTGCACCTTCTCAAAGTGTTGTTAGATGATCCAGAAGGACTCGCCCGACAGCTCATCACACAAAGCCAGGGAAACGCCGCAAAAATCCATGATAAAGTTGAAGGCGAACTACAAAAAATTACAAAAGTTTCAGGTTCAGGGGCTGGTCAAATTTACTTATCTCCTGATCTGGCTAAAATGTTTGATTTTGCTGAGAAGGCAGCCGACAAACAAGGTGATCAATTTGTAACGGTCGAGATGCTTTTGCTAGCCCTAGCATCAGTGGATCCTACCAAGACTTTTTTTGAGCAAGCCCAAGTAACAGCTGGCCAATTGAGCCAAGCTATCACCCAATTTCGCAAAGGTCGCAAAGCCGATTCGGAAAATGCTGAAGATACCTTTGATGCCTTAAATCGTTATGCACGGGACTTAACGCAAGCCGCTCGTGAGGGCAAAATTGATCCTGTGATTGGGCGTGATGAGGAAATTCGTCGAACCATACAAGTACTTTCTCGTCGCACAAAAAATAACCCTGTTCTTATTGGTGAACCGGGTGTTGGCAAGACAGCGATTGTTGAGGGACTTGCACAACGGATCGTCAATGGGGATGTCCCTGAAGCTTTAAAAGATACAAGGTTAATGTCTTTAGATTTAGGAGCCTTAATTGCTGGCGCTAAGTTTAGAGGGGAGTTTGAGGAAAGATTAAAAGCTGTTCTCAATGAAATCTCCCATTCTAGTGGAGATATTATTCTTTTTATTGATGAACTTCACACTTTAGTCGGTGCTGGCAAAGCTGAAGGCGCTATGGATGCGTCTAATATGTTGAAACCCGCTCTAGCCCGTGGTGAACTTCACTGTGTTGGCGCAACCACCTTAGATGAATACCGACAACACATTGAAAAAGATGCCGCCTTAGCTCGCCGGTTTCAGCCTGTGTATGTCGATGAGCCCACTGTTGAAGACAGCATTTCTATTTTACGTGGCATTAAAGAAAAATATGAGATTCACCATGGGGTCCGATTAAGCGATAGTGCTATTGTCGCTGCCTGCACCCTATCCCACAGATACATTACAGACCGCTTTCTTCCCGACAAAGCCATTGATCTTATGGACGAAGCTGCCAGTCGATTACGCATGACTGTGGATTCTAAACCGGAAGAATTAGATGAACTTGACCGCAGGATTATTCAATTGAAGATTGAGCGAGAAGCGTTAAAGCGGGAACAAGATGAGGCCTCTAAAGAGCGTCTAAAAAAGATAGAAAGTGAACTCACAGAATTAGAAAGCAAATCTGAACAACTCTCCTCTTTATGGAGGGAGGAAAAGGAAACCTTGGCCTCTGCCCACAAAGTCAAAGAGCAATTAGATGGATTACGCAGTGAGTTAGAAGCAGCCCAACGCCGTGGAGATTGGGCTCAGGCGGGTCAAATCATGTATGGCCTCATTCCGGAATTGGAAGCCAAACTTAAAGAACTCGATTCTCAAAAAGCGGAAAGGACCCTTAAAGAAGAGGTTACAGAACAAGATATAGCCGCTATTGTTGCCCGTTGGACCGGAATCCCGGTGGAGAAAATGCTCACAGGTGAGAAAGACAAACTTTTGATGATGGAAGAGCAACTGAGCAAACGGGTGATTGGCCAGGATGAGGCCATTACCGCCATCAGTAAGGCTGTCCGCCGTGCTCGAGCTGGTCTTCAAGATCCTAATCGTCCCCTGGGCTCCTTCTTATTCTTAGGTCCTACCGGCGTTGGTAAAACCGAATTAACCAAAGCCCTTGCGGAATTCATGTTTGATGATGAAAACAGCATGATTCGCCTGGATATGTCTGAATACATGGAAAAACATTCCGTCTCCAGGCTTATTGGCGCCCCTCCTGGCTATGTGGGTTTTGAACAAGGAGGAGAATTAACCGAAGCTGTGCGCCGACGTCCCTATCAAGTCATTTTGTTTGATGAAGTTGAAAAAGCCCATCCTGATGTTTTCAATATTCTTCTTCAAGTCCTCGATGATGGTAGGCTCACCGATAGCCAAGGACATGTGGTGGATTTTAAAAACACCATTATTATCCTAACTTCCAACTTGGGCTCAGAATACATGGCTGATCACCCAGAGACAGATTTGTCTCTTCGGGTTCGAGAGCAGGTCATGCAAGTCGTTCGAGAGGCCTTCCGTCCTGAGTTCTTAAATCGTTTGGATGAGATTTTAATCTTCCATCGTTTAAGCCGCCCCCATATGACCCAAGTGGTTAAGATCCAATTGGCCAGACTCAAGAATCGTCTAAAAGATCGCCAGATCGACTTGGATGTGGATGAGAAAGCTGAAGAATGGTTAGCCGATGCTGGGTATGATCCTACTTATGGCGCACGTCCTTTAAAACGAGTCATCCAACGCCATCTTCAAGATCCATTGGCAACCATGCTTCTGTCAGGCGAGATTATGGATGGACAAACCCTTCACGTTCGTGTGAACCGTGATGGTTTAGAGATCAAAGTTTAATAGTTTGGGGAGTTCAGTTCCCTTATGATTAAAGAAGGGTTTTGACCCCTTCTCTATTATTTATTTCTTGTTAGCGTAATCTTTTAATTTTTTTTCCGCTGTCGACATTTTTGTGGTCATGGAATTCGCTAAGGAAACAGCCCCATTCTCAATAAGCTTCTTGCCGGCTGATAAAAATGACAATGTTAACTGGGATCCCACTGAAAAAACAGGATCTGTTACGATATGGCGAACTTTAACAATGAATTGGCCTGTCTTGTATCCCGCCCATGTACCAGCAACCATCAAAATATCATCATCATAGCGCTGATCGGGATAGATTTTTTTTCCTGAGGACCATTCAAGCATTTTGATATTAAGCATGTGACCATAAACGCCACCATAGTAAGCACACCCCATGATGATTCCATTATCAATAACTTCCGTATCAACGTATTGGGCCACTTTCTTAAGGGTTGGTACAGTGCTCTCCACGATATCCACCGTCATGCGTTGGCTGGCAAGACTAGGATTTCCAAATAAGGCCAAGGATACGGTAGCAAAGCCTATTTTTCTAACAATCGTCATGTTTTCTTCCTTGCATAAATATTCTTACGATTTGGAATACTGACAAAATCTAGCCTAAGCTTCTATAAAAAACAACCTGGAGATTTAGAGACCTAATAAATAGAAATGGTAGATTATAAAGACAGGTATAACGAGTTCATGAAAAAAGCCACCAAGTCGGTGGCTTTTTGGTTTCCAAGAAGAGAAGAAAAGGAGATCCTTTTCTTCTAAGCTGAAAGAGAATCTATTATTTGCCTTCGGCTTTCTTAGCTTCTTCCTTCTTTGGCTCTTCTTTTTTAGCAGCGTCTTTGTGCTCTTCTTTTTTAGCGCCGTCTTTGTGCTCTTCTGCTTTTGCTGCAGCAGGTGTTGCTTTTTTAGCATGGTGAGCTTTATGAACGGCTGGCTTTACTTTAGAAGGCATATCAGGAGCTGTCAGACGGTTGAAGTCACCTTCATCCGTGGCACCAGCTTGGAAGTAGGTGGTTGCACAAATAACTTCACCTGGTACATTTGGACCATGTTGATTGTGCATACGGTTTTCTTCTAACAACCAGTGCTTGTCAACAGCTAGCAATTGCTTCGTGACTTCCTCAGGCTTACCTTGACGACCTTCGTTTACACCAGGTGTTGTGTCAACGTAAGTGATGGTGACTTTGTGAGAGTTTTGAGCTTTCATCTCAGCAAGAATTTTGTCAACCATGGCAATGCCGACACCATCGCGCCAGATGTATTGACCAGAAACAGCGCTTTTACCAACGAGCATTGGGCGTAATTGATGCACAGAGTATTTCCACTCACCATCAGAATTGGTTACGCAAATGATTCCAGCTTCACTGTCATCACCCATGGCAAATTGTTGGTTTTCTTCACTTTCAGCTGTATCACCTTTTCTGCTGGAACTTGTTCCACCAGCTTGATGACCATTTAAAATTGAAGCTGTCCATGTTGCACCATGCTCGCGCATAGCTTTAGAAACACCTAAAAGGCGTTCTCTTGCTTCTTGAGCAGACTGCATTCCGCCTTTTTCAGCATTGGCCACACTCAAACCACCGATAAGGGTCGTTAAAGCTAAGGCTATTTTCAAAGAATTCTTCATAATCCATTCTCCAAATGAAATTCGCTACAAGATTATGCTATGCTTAAAACAGGCCAAAGACAAACAAAATTAAATTGTTTTTATTAAACATTAACTAAAAGTTAACGATACTGTTGCATGAAAAACAACATCCTCCACACCCCATCTCCCAACTATAATGAGCGACGTTATGCTCATCCCCCTAAGGTCATTATCATCCATTACACAGATATGCTGAGTGCGGATGCAGCATTGCAACGCCTTTGTGATCCAAAATCAGCCGTAAGCGCTCACTATCTAATTGAGCGATCAGGCCAGATCCATCAATTGGTTGCAGATCACCATCGAGCCTGGCATGCCGGGGTTAGTTTTTGGCAAGGAGAAACGGATTTAAATAGTTTATCGATCGGCATTGAATTGGATAATCCCGGTCACAGTCATACGTATTTGCCCTTCCCCACCCTCCAGATGGAAGGTTTACTTGGACTAATCACTCATCTTTGTGACCTTCACAAAATTCCGCCTTATGCAATTTTGGGTCATAGCGATATTGCCCCTGATCGAAAAATTGATCCTGGCGAACTTTTTCCCTGGACCGATCTTAATTCCCTTGGTTTTGGCCTTATTCCTTCAGTGAAGCCCTTGCACCCCATTCCCACTACACGAAGACAAGCTGAAGAAATACTTTCTAATATCGGATATGGCCAGGCTGAATATGAAAAAATGTTGATTTCTTTCCAACGTCATTTTGTCCCCCTCGAAGTCACCGGCACTTTGACCCCGAAGACAGCAGATATGTTAAGCCGCATTCCATACTTGACGTTTTTCACCTAAATCCTGTATGATTTATCGACCAGATGATTGGATGACCGCTAATGCAAATTAGAGGAAAGTCCGGGCTCCACGTAGATAAGGTGACGGATAACGTCCGCCGGGGTGAGTTGATAAAGACTCACTCAAGGGAAAGTGCCACAGAAATGATACCGCCACGAGCAATCGTGGTAAGGGTGAAATGGGGCGGTAAGAGCGCACCGCGCTGCTGGTAACAGCAGTGGCAGGGTAAACCCCACCTGGAGCAAGACCGAATAGGGGTGAGCGATTGTCTCGGCAATCAGCTGAATCTACGCAGCATCACTCGGGTTGGTCGCTTGAGGTGTTTGGTAACAAACATCCTAGATGAATGGTCATCCAATAACGGCAAGGTCAGCCTCAACCGTTATGGACAGAACCCGGCTTATAGGTCATCTGGTGCTTCTTTTAATTTTTTTTCGCTCATTTCCAGCTGGAATTGGTCCTGGACTAAGCGTATAGCTGCAGGTAAATCAACGATCCCCTGCCCATAAATCTGCGGATATAAATCTTCCGTCAAAGGATTCTCTTTTGCTTGATTTTGATAAAAACACTTTCGAGCTGATTGGCCTATAACCCTTAAAACGTGTTGATTACTAAGGGATGGAAATAATCCTTTAAGTGTCACAGCCATAGCAGCAACCACAGGCGCACTATAGGACGTTCCACTCCTATTGCTGAATTCCATTCCTTGCACACCGTAAATCTTCGACATACCACCGGGTGCAGTTATAAAGTGATCACATGCTGCGCCTGCTGTATTGCTATAAGAGGCCATTTGCTCACAGATCCCCACACCTTCAGCCACCAAATATTCACTCGCGCCTACCAATAGCATATGCCCATCCAAGCGAGACGCTAAGTCCGCCAAACTTTTTGAATAAGGGGTTGTGCCTATCTTAATTCTATGATTTCCAGCACTGATGATTACTCCCACGCCTCTTTCATAGAGCTTTTCAAATATATCTTGCAGCCTTTGATCCATGGCAAGATGATGACCATTGTGAAGAGGCATGGATATAAGGACAAAATCCGCTTTTGTATTTATGGCTACCTGCAAGGCTCTGTTTATGCTTTTATAGGAATTTAGTGCAACAGGACAGAGTACCACATTATCTGCCAAATCTCCTAACAATCGTGTCATGAATGTCCCATGCATGGTAATAAGTCCGCCTTGGACCAAACTTTGGCGATGTTTTTCCATAGCTTCTGGCTTGGATGCTTCGGCGGCTTTGTAAAAAGAGGGGGATAGTTTTGGAAACACTTTATCACCTTCTCTATACCCCCAATAATCAAAATCATGATCGATAATAGCCACTTTTACCGGCTGTCTAGCCGTCAAATTTAGCTGATTCAGTTTCAAAAATTCTCTAGGATCCACAAACGTTTCTACAACCATTTTTCCTGGAGCAACTTCTTTACACTTGGTTGAGATAAAGCAACGCTCCTCACCTTCCATACCATAACTTAAGCTGACGCCTATTATCGCCAACGCAACAGACTTGGACCATTGAAATACCATAATAAAATCAATCTTACTTTGTAATTTATTATTTTATATATAAGTTTTGATTATTTATAATCAAGGATTGGAAATGACTTTAAATGAAAGAAAGATATATGTTTTCAAAACCACAAGCGAAATCACAAAAAAACAGAAAAAAGAAAATGAAACTTACGAAAAATATTGATTTTTATGCTTTAACTTCACATTTTCTTGAAGCGTGTTATCTGTTATCGCTCGTTATTAAGGATAATGCTTAAGCAAGTCAAAAGAGATAAGCCCAGGCAAGCGAGCCCACTTTGTATCTTGCATCAGTTCTTGTGCAGCATGAACAACCACCGCTTGGGTGATGACAAGAAGAACAAAAGAAATAATCAATGAGATTCGGGATAAAAATACTGACTTCCACATGGCAAAACTCCTTCCTTTCACGTTAAGGATGGCGTAAGGAAAGTAAAAAATTGGTAAAAATTTATTGGTTAATAAAATTTAAGATGCTTCAAAATTTTCTCGCTCTTTTATGCTTTGCTCTCAGTCTTTCAAGTTATGCAGCCCTGCCCGCTGCCACCATTCAAACCATTCTAAAAAAGTGTTCTACAGGCCTTCACGAGTATGCCATAACGCCCTTGGTGGGAGGTTATTCAGGTGCTGCTCTTTACAAAATGCAAACCTCAAGCTCCACGCTTGTTGTGCGACAACTGCCAGCCAAGACCCCGCTGAATGATGTGCTACGATTAATAGAACTTACCACTTTAGCGGCCCAGAGCGGTACCAGCCCTCGTGTATACTTAACTGATCTGCCCCAGAAAATTATTGTAACTGAATATGTCCCTGGTACGATCACCCATTCAACAACTTTATCACCAAAAGATATACAGCAATTAGGCAAAACTCTTAAAAAATTCCACTCGGCTGGACTGCCAACTTATGAATCTGATCCTATTAGGCGATTTGAATCGTATCTGAGAAACATTCCCTCCTCCAAGCTTCCCTCCTCGTTCCAAGAGGTAAGAGACTTTATTAATGTTTTTCGTTTGCTCCGTGAGCAATATCAACAAAAAGGATTCATTCATACAGATCTTCATAGTATGAACATTCTGCATGAGCGAGATCAATTCTGGATCATTGATTTAGAAGACAGTGGACTTGGAGATATCTATTTTGATTTGGGCCAGGTTATCAAAAACTTTTTGCTGACTGAGGAGCAAGCCCTTATATTCCTTCAAGGATATTTTGTCTCAGTCACACCCCAACAACAATCTTATGTTTATCTTAACACCCAGCTCGCCCATGCTCTTTATGCCGCCTGGGGATTATGTCACGGTCTCACAGCCATCGAGTCCACCGAGCAACTGGATGGTCTTCTTCAACATTATGATGATGAAAATAGCAATGAATTTGTAAAAGAGGTTCATTGTGGCGCCACTGTTTTAAAAACTGCCGAAGATAAATTGAAATATGGTCTGATTAATCTTTCCCTCTTTTTAAAAGAAGCTAAATCTGGAGCGCTGCAAACATCAATCGATTTTCTTAAAAACCGTCCCTAATTTCTTTAAGGCTTGGAAATAAACTTATTTTTCAAGAGAACCAACAGGACTTCAGATCTCCAACCCTGTTTTTGGAAAAATCCACGAGAATATCATCTAAAAAAATACTATTAAAAAATATAATTATCACTTATTTATGATATAATAATAAATTAAAGAAACGGATTCCTTGAAACCATGACACCTTGGACCTTTATACTTTTTTCATTTTGCTCTATTTTCATAATGCCACAGCTTCAAGCGATGGAACAGAAGAGGATGGAGGTCGTCTTCTGGGATAAAGATCCACCAGATGCAAACCAAGTCGTGACCATTGCTGATGAATGGCAATCCTATTTAAATGAAGATAAATCCCACAGCCTTTCATTATTTGAAAAGATAGAAAATCTTAGGAATAATGCACCAGCCTTTCAATTTGATTTTTACAGCAATTTGCTTTCAAAGATGAGTAAAATTCGTTCAAAAGAAAATCCTTTTGTAACGATGCCTATGATAAGAAATTATATTCAAACGTTAAAAGCCCGAGAAGATTTCGATATTCACTGTTGTGACCTATCTCTTAGTCTTAACCTTTGCTGCTTCACCTTCATGGTCATTGAAAGAGAGAGCGAAAAAATTGCCGATTCCATAGCTCTTAAACTTTCCTTTACAAAGACCCAGCAGAAATCCATGCTGGAAATGTTAAAAGACTTAAACATTTGTCCACCACGGCTGGGAGCAAATCTGCCCCAATAAAAAAGGGGGATGTTGATCCCCCTATTCAAGAAAAGGAAATTAATCTCCCTCTTCTTCCTCTTCATCAGCCATGAAGTGAGCATAGTCACTCATGGAGACAGAAGGCACAGCAGTTTCCTCTGACTCTTCATCAGCCATGAAGTGAGCATAGTCATTAGTCGTTGAAAAAGGATCAGATAAATAAACTTCATCGAAATCAGGATCTCTGGAGTCGAGAGGAGGATTTTGATGGGTAAGTTTATCTAGTTCCTCGCGTTGGGCAAGCCAATCCGGCTTATCGTCTTCCATTTGGCTAGAGTTGGTAGAATCAACTTCTATCCTTGGGCGCTTTGCAGGCCGTTCATCCTTTGAAGATGCAGGGTGTGGCATAGACGAACCATACTCATTCCATTCCTCATTAACCGATGGATCAACAGAGTCGAGGCGATGTTTTCTCGAAGACTTTTCAAGATTGTGGACTTGCTCCACCCAACGTTCATCAAGCTCCACTAGGTTAATCGGGATGTGCCCCATGTCCATAACCATCTGTACCCATTTCCGTTGCAGCCTAACTAGATCGTAGGAACTTAATTTATCGGGATCGCATTTTTGGCTCTTCGCTGCCTTAATTGCAGAACTCACAGCTTTGGGTGCGTGAGGCACAGGCTGGACAATAAGCTTGTCTTTACCGCCTTCCGTGATCTTGCTAAAGTAAATCTTGCAAGCCTCATTACCTGATTTTTGTTCAAAAATTTCTTGCATTCTCGTTAACCGCCCTCCCTTGTTTAGATATTCTAAAACTATATTTCGAGGAGCTTCGGTGTACATAGAAAGAGAAAGGCTGGGATTACGCGGATTGGTTTTTATTCGCACCATAAAGCCTGTGTCAGAATGAACATATATGCGTTGGTTGTAACTTGCCGATCCTGTCTGCGTCTTAGAAATGTCAACAAAATTATGTTTCTTCAACAATTCTTCATAAGCATTAATCAGATTGGGCGCATTAACCAACTCCCATAAATCGTTAAAAAATGATTTTCCAAGCAGCTGGATGGAATTCCGAAGTTGAGCGCTGATACTATTAAAGTTCCTCTCTTTAAAATCGGAATCAAATAACCAACTATAGCTTTCATTCTTTTGGCGGCTTCTATCTTTTCGGGCCTCCATGAAAGAGTCAAGAGCTCGACTGCATTCCTCGAGGGAAGACCCCTCTTGCCTGCTTTGAGGATGATGATAACCACCTATGGGAGCAGTTCCATAATGACTTCCTCTCGGTGCATAATTCGGTGCATAATGATCTCTTCCTTGACCATATCTCGGCAAAGCCTCATCATGTTCACCAACTTCCATGGCGCTTACACTCTGGCTCCACCCCAATAAGAGAGTCCATAAGAGTGTTGTTTTTAAATTATTTGTGTATTTCATGAACCACCCCAATCCTGTATTTTTTTCATTAAAATATATATATGAAGTGTAAATAGTATTAATTTTACAAAATTCAACCTATTAGACTAAAAAAGATTGGGTTATCCACCATTGGGGGTAGGCTTTGGTAAGCTCGTGGAGCAAAGGAGCGTTGTCGTCAGAATCCATAAAGGCAAAACAGGTAGCACCTGATCCTGACATACGAGCCAAGCGACACCCAGGCAGGTGTGATAATAGGTTGAGAACTTCATGAATTTCTGGAATCAGATGGCTGGCGGGTTCTTGAAGATCGTTGCGTTGACGAGAAACCCATGACAAAAGATCATCAACTTCAAGAAAAAGCTGGATGGGATGAGAGTAAGGCGGGTTCAGAGCGGCAAACACATCTTTTGTCGGGGATGCTTTTAAGGGATTTATAAGAATAACAGGATGATTGAGAGATCTTTGAATCGGACACGGATAGTGGGCTTTACCACTGCCCTCAAGCCAAAACAAAGAACCTAATCCCAATTGATAGGCCAAGCAGACGGGGACATCGGCACCTAACGCGCCTGAGGAAATAATAAAGGCCTTCAAATCATGGATCACCAGTCCATGAACCTCCATGAGCAGAGCAATCATTGCCGCCGCATCGCTGGTCCCCCCCCCAAGACCTGCCGCCACAGGAATCCTTTTGGTCACATGGATGGACCAAGAACGTCTTAGCTCAGGAAACTGTGTGTAAAACCATTCTTGAGCACTCCATAAACTATTTTTTTCCGGTGAAACGGCGTCAGCGAAAGCCCCTGTGATCTCCATTACATTGTGTTCATGGGGGGTAATTTTTATTTTATCCGCCAAAGTGGTAAAAGCAAATAGAGACTGAAGCGCGTGAAAGCCTGAGGGTTCGCGCCCCGTCACATGAAGCATCAGATTAATTTTAGCAGGGGCCAAGCGGGTGTAGATCACTACATGTTCCCATAATTAGGCCCACTTCCCCCTTCAGGAGGTGTCCAATGAATGTTTTGCAAGGGATCCTTGATATCACAGGTCTTGCAATGTATACAATTTGCGCTGTTAATCTGAAGATACGGTCCTTCAGCTCCTTGGACAATTTCATAGACATGAGCCGGACAATATAACCGTTCTGGGCTTTGGTATAATTTATAATTATGCTCGATAGCCAATTCAGGATGCCGTAAGATCAAGTGATTGGGCTGATTTTCTGGGTGATGACTATTGCACAGAAATACAGAGCTCAGCCGATCGAAGGTGAGTTTGCCATCGGGCTTATCATAGACAATGGGTTTTGCATCTTTGGCAAGCTGAAGGGATTGATGATCGCGGTGATGGCCCCACGTCCACGGAGACTTGCCGCGGCTAATATAGGTTTCAAAAGCGGCATTCAAGAGACCGGGAATCAAACCCCACTTAAAGCCGGGGCGAATATTACGCACAGCTTTTAATTCTTCAGCAACCCAGCTGTCATTCAAGCGTTGGGGATAATCATTTTCCTGACCTTGAAGGGCTTGATAAATCCCTTCCGCGGCTAACATGGCCGACTTCATGGCCAAATGAGTCCCCTTGATTTTTGGCACATTTAAAAAGCCTGCGCTACATCCCATAAGCGCTCCCCCTGGGAAGACTAACTTGGGTAAAGATTGCCAGCCTCCCTCATTCAACGCACGCGATCCATAAGAGATACGTTTTGCGCCTTCTAGAAGGCCACGAATTTTGGGATGCGTTTTAAATCGCTGAAATTCTTCAAAAGGCGATAAATATGGATTTTTGTAATCTAAGCCGACCACGAATCCAACAGCCACCTGATGATTTTCCATGTGATAAATGAAGGATCCGCCATAAGTTGCGTAATCTAACGGCCAACCGATGGAATGTTCCACCAACCCCTCTTGATGCTTTGAAGGATCCACTTGCCAAATTTCCTTAAAGCCAATGCCGTAGGTCTGGGGCTCAGATTGAGCTCTTAAATCATACTCTTTCATCAGTTGCTCTGCCAAACTGCCCCGACAACCTTCACCTATTAAAAGTTGCTTGGCCATGATTTGAATGCCGGGTTGATAAAGATCGGTGGGCTCGCCATCTTTACCCACACCCATATCACCGGTTTTAATGCCAATAACCTGATTTTTTTCGTCTTTCAAATACTTAACCGCAGCAAATCCGGGATAAAGCTCAACCCCCAATTCTTGAGCTTGACTGGCCAACCATCGGCATAAATTGGCCAAAGAGATAATAAAATTGCCGTGATTGTGCATCTGAGGCGGTGTGGGTAGGCGATACTTGCCACGAGAAGAAAGATAATAAAAACGATCTTGTTTGACGGCGCAGTTTACGGGGGCACCTCTCTTGTGCCAATCGGGAATCAGTTCATTTAAAGCTCGCGTTTCAAACACACATCCTGAAAGAATATGACTGCCTATGTCAGAGGCTTTTTCCAGCACACAAACTTGAAGATTAGGGTCCAATTGTTTTAAACGAATGGCGGCTGACAATCCCGCTGGTCCAGCACCAACGATGACGACATCATATTGCATTACCTCTTCAGACATGGCATTACTCAATTATGTATTTGATAAATTCTACTTTAATATACTTTAATTCAAAGAACCCATGGGAATAAATGATAATCTACATCTATTACTAACTTGGTATCGGTCCATGGGGATTACGTGTGCTGTGTCTTCTTCGCCACGCAATTATGCCATCCCTCTTCAAGGAGCAGAGCAAGTTATGCCAAAAACAAAATTACCAACGCCTGCGCTTCCTACTCCCTCCAGTCGTTCACTCGCTCAACAGTGCCAGACGTTAGAGGAACTCAAAGAGGTTATGACTCAATTTAATGGATGTGCCTTAAAGCAAACCGCCATGAACACGGTCTTTGCCGATGGGAATCCCCAAGCCCCCATCATGGTTGTAGGAGAAGCACCTGGCGCTGATGAGGACATTCAAGGCAAGCCCTTTGTAGGGTTGAGTGGTCAATTGCTCGATCGGATTCTCGCGACGATTGGCCTTAATCGCACCAATACTTATATCAGTAATATTGTGCCATGGCGTCCACCGGGCAATCGTCAACCCACCACCCAGGAAATTGCGTTGTGCCAACCGTTTATTGAACGACACATTGAGTTGGTTAAGCCGAAGTTGCTTTTGCTCGTTGGTGGTGTTTCCGCCAAAACTTTGTTGAACACCTCAGAAGGGATTATGAAATTAAGAGGACGATGGCACGCTTACCAAACTGCTGATCTCAGCGAACCGATCAAAGCTCTGGCGACGTTTCACCCCGCTTATCTTTTGCGCTCACCAGGTCAAAAAGCCCAAGTTTGGCGCGATATGTTGCTGGTGGAAGATGAAATAAAATCATGGGCTTAAGGATTTTAGGCATAATGGTAACTTTGGTGAAATTAGCGTGCGCCTTAGAGGATCCCTCTTTATCCTTACTGGCCATTGACCTGGGCAACACTCGAACAAAGGTTGCTCTTTTTAAAGGGGATCAAATCGATTATCAAAGCGCCTATTTAACTCATGATGGCACCGCGAAATCTCTTTTACCCTGGCTCAAGGAAAAATTCTCAACCCTTGAAACCGTTAGTCATTTGGCTTTAAGTTCCGTGGTTCCCATATATGATTCTTATTGGGTAGATCTTTCTAAAGCCCTTAATATCCCCTTATTCACCATATCAGCAACAACGGTGCCTTGGCTTTCCTTCGAGATCGATAATCCATCCCAAATGGGTGCAGATCGTATTGCGGGATTGTTAGGCGCACGCAAAAATTATCCCCATGACCACATTGTCACAGTGGATATGGGAACCGCCATCACACTTAATTTTTTAACCAAAGAAGGGTGTTATAAAGGAGGAGCCATTTTACCTGGCCTACAGACATCCATCCAGAGTTTAACGGAAAAAACCGCTCAGTTGGCCTCAATTTCCCTCACCCCAAGCCCCTTAAGTCTTGGCAAAAACACCCATGATCAAATGCAGTTGAATGTACATCTTTACAAAGCTGGCATCAAAACCCTGGTTCAGGAGATGGCTCCCCAAGCCTTTGGGCCCAACTCCCTTTACAAAATCATAGGCACAGGGGGAGATGCCCCGCTATTCCAGGCACTAGGCCTTTTTGATGTTATTGAACCAGACTTGAAATTGCACGGGGTTCAGCAAGCATTTCTCGCACACCGGAAACTTGCGAGCGGCTCAAACACTTCGCCAAATTAAAAGCCAGGCGGCGCATAATTTCAAAGTAGCAAGAAGGTCCATTATCCAAGTCGCTGCCTAAATAATCCAAAACACCAAAGTGAACTTTGGTCGCCTCAGCCACCTTCTGTAATCGTACTTGATCAAATTGTGGCTCAGCAAAGAGGCAAAGGGCTATGCGTTGTTCTAAAAGACGCTTTTCCACTTGGACCATATGGTTCACAGAAGGTTCTAATTCAGGATGAATACGAATCACGCCTACTGCCTGTGTACCAAAGAATCGATCAAAGTATTGCATAAAATCATGAACCAAGAGATAAGGGACACCTTTGATAGGTTCCAACGTTTCCCTCATTTCCTTGGCCAATTCATCAAGCTGGCCATATAATTTTTCAGCATTAGCAAGATAAAGAGGTGCATTAACGGGATCCTTGGTCGCCAAAACTTTTGCTACATGAGCGACTATGGCACGCGCATTATTGGGAGCTAACCACAAATGGCCATCTTCAGTGTTATCTTGCGCCTCATGGTGATGATCGTCTTCCATTTCCCCATCTCCTTGACCAAAGTGCTGTTGACATTCACAAGCACATTTGGGCTCTGCTCCCCAAAATCCTCCTTGACGAAAAGAATAAATATTTATATCGGGACTTTCAGAAAGTTTGATCACCTGGGCATTGTGAGTTAGATCATTCAAACGATCCTTTAAAAATCCTTCATAAGATTCACCCACCCAAAAAATAATTTCAGCACGATCAATCTTTAAAGCGTCTGAGGGACGTAAGGCATAGCTATGAGGAGACGTTGTATAATCAGTTACCAAGAGTTCAGGCTGTCCCACGCCTTCCATCACACCAGCCACCAATGAGTGGATAGGTTTAATAGAGACAAGCACGTTGGGGACTGCCCTTAGCTCAGCAATTAAACCAAAAAAAGTTAAAACTATGAAGGATATAAATCGAAACATTTTATTCTCAATTTTCATTTCGGTAATTTTAAGGTAAGTATCACAGGTAAAATATCAAGTAAATTATAGATATGGTTCATTTAATTTGGTTCCATGGCTGGGGGTTCGATAGTAGTTATTTTTCCCCGCTTATAGATTCCCTTCCCCATTTTCATCATTCCATGATCGATCGGGGATACTATAGTTCCCCGACCAAAAATCTTCCACTTACAGGGGAGCCATGTTTTGCTATTGGCCATTCTCTTGGTCTTTCGATAGCCATGGATGATTTTTCTCATCAAATTCAAGGGTATATTAGTTTGTGTGGGTTTTATCGTTTTTGCCAAACCCCAACTTGGCCCTGGGGTATTCCCCCTCGAAAGTTGGCCCGTATGGTCGATAAATTTCAAGAGGATCCGTATCAGGTGTTAAAGGATTTTTATCATCAATGTGATGTTCCTTTTACCCCTCCCCCAACCTTCCATCGAGAGCGCCTGCATCAGGATCTAAAACGCTTACAGACCCTTGATCATCCCAGACCATGGCCAAATCTCATCGGCGCCATTGCTGGAGAGAGAGATCAAATCACGCCTTTAATCATGCAACAAAATTTGTATAAAGACTTGATTATTATACCTGAATCTGGTCATCTACCTTGGGTAAACCACGCGCCCTTGTGCGCCCATTATATTCACACCCTGGTACAACGATCGAGCGGATGATCAAACAAAAAATTCTTCATAATTTTAGTCTGCAGGCAGAACGCTACGATTCTCATGCCCAAATCCAAGCCCATGCTGCGGATAAACTTGTCACTTTGTTGAGAAATAGATCCAAGCCAGACTCCATCTTAGAGATAGGCTGTGGCACAGGGTTACTGACCTATCATTTAAATTCTTGGAAACCCAAGCTTTATTTAGTCAGCGACATATCCCGAAACATGGTCCGCCAGTGCCAGCAACGCACACCCCTCAATCACTTTCTTGTCATGGATGGAGAACTTTTAGCCATCGATTGTACCTTTGATTTAACTGTGAGTAATTTTACTTTCCAGTGGTTTAGCCATCTAGAACACTCTTTATTAGAGCTTCTCAATTACAGTCAGTGCTTAGCGTTTAGTGTGCCGGGTCCTTCGACCTTTCAAGAATGGACTCAATTTTGTGAGAACCACCAATTATCCAGCGGAGTTCAACCATTCTTGAGTATGGATGATTATAAGAGAATCTTTGCCCCCTACACTCTTTATCACATGGAAAATGAGCGTCATACTTTAACCTTTCCCCATTGGCTCGCCTTCTGGAAATCAGTTAAAGGAATTGGGGGGCATACCCCGCACAAAGAGCACCACCCCCAAAACTTAACCGCTCTTAAATCTGTTTTGTCCATGGGTGAGGCAACCATAACCTACGACATTATTTATTGCATCGTCGAACGTTAAGCTGCTTTTCTTACCTCCCGCTTTAGAGCGAGGGATAAACCAAAGCACAAGGCAACAACAATCAACAAAATGGTCAAGGCATAGACATATTGCTCTGTGGAATAAAGACGCACCCCATGTTCATCCAAAGCTCCATGCCACTGCCAATCTAAAGTGGTTCCTACCAATTGTTGTAGGATAGCTGATCCCAACATATTAAGAACATTTACCGTACTTAAAACCAATCCGGAATTTTCCCGCGTACTGTAAAACGAGGCAGCAGTAAAGCACAACATTTCACTACCACACAGACACCCGATGGCAAGCAAGAGAACCATTAACAACGACCAATTTAAGGATCCATAAAGGAGCAAACCAAAAGTCAGACACAGCCCAAATAGGGAAAACCGTAAGAGTTGATTGATATTCCCAAAGACGTCCGATAACCAGGGCAGGAGAAAACTCCCCACCGCCAAGCCGATATACAACACCATAGATAAAGGAGCAGCCACATCCCGAGAAATCGACATTTTTTCCATCAAAAAGGCCGTTCCCCATAAATCGGCCAATACCGACAGAGGCGCGTAGCATCCAATGGCTAAAATACTGTAAGCCATAATGGTTCTATTTTTCACAATCCCCAGCAACTGTTGACTTACGGCGGACGCAGAGGAAGGTGAAGCCTGTTTTGCATAAGTATAGCCTGGAATACAAAACCATACACTCATCCAAACCATAACCCCTAATCCCGTAACCCACAAAATCGCTTCTTGCCAGGATGTATAGTCCAAAATCCAAACAAAGAGATGACCTGAAAAATAAGCCCCTAAAGTTCCGAAGGTTAAGGTTAAGCCAATCATCAATCCCCGCCTGTTTTCAGGCAAATGATCGGTAGCCAATTTCAAGGCCGACATGAAAGCACTGGCAGATCCAATTCCGATTAAAACGCGTGCCGATTGCAAAACACCTAAGGAAGGGGCAACAGAAAATAGAGCTCCCCCCAAAAGGCAGAGGAAAATAGACCCTAGAGCCGTTCGACGAATCCCTACCCGATCCACCAGAATACCAAGAGGAATCTGCATAAAGGAATAGGCATAAAGATAATAGGATCCAAGGGTTGCAAATTCATCGGCGGTCATGAGATATGCTTGACGCAACTCGGGCATCATGACCCCAGGACTGACCCGCAAAATGTATTGGTAAAAATAGAAAAAGGTCAGCATCGCCCAAGCAATATAGGCACGATTATTAGATAGCTTCATTACTTCCGTCCTTTGGAATCTTCAAAATGGTCTCAACAGCCTAATCGAAAAAGAAGGAAGGGTTTGCAACCGACTCCTTAGTCAACTCTACCGGATTAGGGAATAAGTTTAAATGGATAATAGGAAATATGACCCGCTACGCGGTCGTCTTGACAGGAAAAGAGGAAAGAAATTAAGGTTAATCATGAAAAGGTAACTTTATATTTAAAGAATGAGTTATAAGCAACCCCTAAACGTACAAATATCAATCTTGACGTGAAAGATCAATGTATATTTGAATGATTTTCTAGCCCCCTCTGCTGCCATCAAGTTACAGGTGAGGTTTTTTTTCACAAACTCTTGACTCACAAAGCGCCAACCTCTAATGCTGTTAGGTAATTAATAAAATTTTACTAAAAGGAGAGAGGTATGATCCGTCACTTACTTACAGCAACAACCATCGGTTTCTTCTCTTGTACCGCCCAAGGCTTTTCAGGTTTTTATGGTGGTGCTGATTTAGGGGTAAGCATTTTCAAAGGTGACCATACCTACACCGATGCCTTTGGCAAAGACAAAGAAGATTTTACAAAGATTGGTGCTTTATTAGGGGCACACTTAGGGTATATGAAGGAGATCGGAGCAAGCCGCATCGTATTAGGGCTTGAAGGATATCTCAACACCTCTACAGCCAGAGCTAAAGATGATTTAAAAAGCTCACCTGCAAAAACGAAAGTTGGCACTTTTGAAGCTAAACGTAAAATGAGTGCTGGACTATCCTTGATCGGTGGCAAACTCGTCAATCCAAAAGTGATGATTTATGGCAAATTGTCCTTTGAGCGAGGAAGCTTCGAAATTGATTACAAAAACAACTTGATGTCACCAACTTCAAAGACCCGCAAGAAAACCATGTTTGCCTTAGTGCCCGGGGCAGGCATCCATTACAAGGCTGCTGAAAGGGTATTTAGTAAGAATGACAAAATCCTCGTCGGCTTCGAATATAACTATGCAGGCTTTTATAAAGATATCGATACCCGGCTTAATAGTTCAACGATTCGCTACGACTTTGAACATGTTGAGCATCGTATATTTGCAAAAATATCTTATATGATTTAAAAAAAGAAAATCGAGCTTCTCTCACAGGGTGGGAGAAGCTTTCAACCCTCAAGGATATTCGAACCTTTTATGAAGATTGCCTTTATTGATGTTACTGTGAGTAATTCTTTTGGAGGAATCCAAACGGCCGTATGGCAACTGGCCCGTGAATTAAGTCTCCTTGGTCATGATGTGCATATCTTTTCAGGTCTCAAAGAAGGCCATGCAGCGCCTGATTATCCTGGGATCAAACTGCACTGTTTTCCGTACATTAAACGCCATAAATTTCCCTCTCTGGGGACACGATTTCGCAAATTAGGCGAGCGACTATCCTTCGCTTGGCATGCCCGAGCCTCTTTTATTTCGGAACAATTTGATTGGGCCATTTTAACAAAACCCTTTGATTTTGTCTGGCCTTCCTTGGTCAAAGGACGATGTTCTACCCAATTCGCTTTCATGAGTGGCGGCACAGATTTTTTTCCTGGCGATAAATACTTTAGTCCTTCCATTAAAAAATGGTTGGCCTGCAGTCATTTTAATGCCTGGCAACAGTACGCTCATTACAAAAACTTTTGTAAAGTTATGTTTAATGGGGTTAATACCGAAGCGTTTGCCCCGCAAAAGGGAGCGGATTTAAGGCAAAGTTTGAATCTTCAAGACAACGATATTGTCTTTGGGTATGCTGGTCGCCTTGTGGGCTGGAAAGGGCTTGATTTTGCTATTAAAGCGCTCCCTCTTCTCTCGACATTGCCTATCAAACTCCTGTTAATAGGGGATGGTCCAGCCAAGGAAACTTGGCGTCACCTTGCCCGAGATTTACATGTGGAAGAGAAAGTGATTTTTCATCCCCCCGTAACCCATCAAAATTTACCTTCCATGCTTAATCTCTTTGATGTGGGCATTTTCCCCAGCATTGGGGATGAAGCCTTTGGGATCAGCATTGCCGAAGCCATGAGTTGTGGCAAACCCGTTATTGCCAGTAATTTAGGAGGTATTCCCGAAGTGGTTGGGAATGAAGGAACATGTGGCTTACTTTGGTCTTGCGGTCAAGTTGACGATTTAGCGCAAAAAATGATTACCCTTGCTCAAGATCCTATCTTGCGTCAATCCATGGGAAATGCCGCCCGTCAACGGGTTATCGATCATTTCACGTGGCAAAAATCCGCCCAAACCTTGTTGAAAACCCTATCATGAACTTGGCTTACATAGACCCCAATCCTCTCCCAGAGAAGCGGACAGTTCCTTTACAAATCTTGCAAAACGTGGATGCATTAGGCGAAAATGGTGTGGATGTTTGGCTCTTTAGCCCTCAAGGTTCAGCCCAAGTTCATGAAATTCTCAATCGCCCCCTCAATAACCGTGTTCATCATCAAACCATTCCCAATCTTAAGGCCAAATGGTGGTATTTTTCAGGAAGCAATCGCTATTTTTATAAAGCCAGTTTAAAATGGTTATCCACCCTTAAACCTGAGGTGGTTTTTGTCCGCAATCTAAAATTAGCCCATCATATCCTAGCGCATACTTCCTTTCCTGTGTTCTTTGAATGTCATGAAATTTTCCAGCAATCCTTTGCGGAAAGCCATACAATGACCTGGAAGAACAAGCGCAAATTAAAACGCCTGGCTGATCTTGAACAATACGTTTACGAAAATGCTAGAGGGTTAATCGTTAAAACTCAAACCATGGCCAATGATCTTCAAAACTACTACGCTTTTTCGACTCCCATTTTGATCAGTCCCAATGGCTACGACCATCATCTTGCCCCCTCCCCGAGAGAAAAGCACTTCGCAGCAGAAAAAACCATTATTCTCTATTTGGGGTCCCTACACCCTTGGAAAGGGATTGATGTTCTCTTCCAAGCTCTGCCATTCATTCACCCGCAAGGAGAAGTCTGGATTGCCGGGGGAACGCCTCAAGAGGTGGCAGATTATCAAACCAAAATAAAGCACCTGAACTTATCCCATCGGATTAAAATGTTGGGCGCGGTGCCCCCCAAGCAACGGTTTGATGTCATCAATCAAGCAGATATTTGTGTTCACCCCTTAAGTGATGTATCCATGGCATCACGGTACACGTCCCCGTTAAAATTATTTGAGTATATGGCCATGGGCAAGCCCATCGTCACCGCCGATGTTCCAGCCTTGCGCGAGGTTTTAACCCACGAACACACGGCTCTTTTAACGCCACCCCATGATCCAGGCCAGTTAGCTGAAGCGCTAAATCGACTCATGAAGGATCATGACCTAGCTCAAACCCTCGGCCAAAATGCCCTTAAAAGTGCTGTTGATTACACATGGATAGCGCGCACGCGCCATATTTTAGATTTTATCACTAACCATAGTACTTAATGTAAAACTTCCTGAGCAATTCGTATCACCCCCTCTGGCTTGATCTCAGCCATAGAAGAGGATGCAGAGCATACCTCATCGGGATATGGGTGGTCTATGACGCCGCAGCGTGGATGGTTTAAGGGACAAAGATAGCGTCCCCGATGACGGCAGTGATACAAGGCCACCATGGGGAGCTTTAAGGCACCCGACAAATGCGTGAGCCCTGTATCGACCCCTAAATAAAAATGTGATTGCCCCATCACTGCAGCCGTTTGCCGAAGAGTGAATTGACCTGCCAGCGAGGTGGCGACCCCTTTTAAAGAGTCTACTAAGGGTGCAAGTTGATTTTGATCTTCTTGGGCACCTAAAAACAGAAAGTGACTTTCAGGTCGAACCGCTAAAAATGCCTCACAAAAGGCCTGTACCAAATCCATGGGCCAATCACGATAGTTTTTATCGACAAAACTCTGGGGTTTTAAGGTCACGAGAAAACGATCTTGCCATCCCTGGGTTTTAACAAATTGTTCAGCCCATGCTTGTTCGTCCTGCGTGATCTGATAGGACAAACTCTTATCCTGAAGTTTTGTGTTCAGAGGGGTCAACAGCAAGGCTCGCTCATCTACCGCGTGCATGAGCTTTTCTGGTTTCGGCACAACAGTTGTTACCTGAGCTGGCTTGAAATCCGGCTGATCAAAACAAATAACCTGAGATGACAGCCGTTGAGCATACTGAACCAAAGCTTTATCTTGGCCATAGACCAAAGCTAGGTCATATTTTCTTTTGCCTATCCATCCAAGATAACGAGCCCTTCCTTTGGAAAGGCTATCCACATGATCCAGAAAGGGCAAATGGCGGACCAGGTCAATGGATCGTTTGTGCCCAAGGAAGGTAAGTTTAGCATCAGGATAAACGTGTTTTAAATGGCGCAAAGTGGGCGTTACTAAGAGCGTATCCCCCAATCGGGCCACATAAATCACTAAAATTTCTCGCATCCCTTACTCTTTGCAATAGGTTAGATAAGTACATAAACGCCCTTGGTCACAGCCCTTTTGTTCATATCGGGTGATATACCATCCTTGAGGACGCTCATGGATGGAGATACGTTCACCCAATTGGAGCACCAAAGACGGACGAGTTGCAACGGATTCTTGCATCCACTGGGCATATTCTTCAATGTCCGTTGCAAGAATAAGCCATCCCTTAGGTTTTAACAGGCGCGCAAATTCTTGGACGGTTGCCTCATTGACTATCCTTCTTTTGTGGTGACGTTTTTTAGGCCACGGATCGGGAAAAAGGACAAAAATTTTCTCTAAACACTCATCGGGCAATGCCTGGAGTAATAATCGCGCATCATCTTGAACAATGCGAATATTCTTTAATTGGTTGTCTTCAATGTGGCTTAAGAGGGAGGCAACGCCATTAACGAAAGGCTCCACGCCAATAAGAGTCACATCCGGATTCGACTTGGCTTGGTAAGCGGTGTGCTCGCCTCCGCCAAATCCAATTTCAAGCCACAAACGAGCATTAAATATTTGACCATTTAAAGGCGCATCTACCGACAATTGAATTTGCGGCAACAGGTGCTCAAGAAGATTTTTCTGAGTAGTTTTAAGGGACCGAGCTTGACGCCGGCCCCAAATTTTACGAAATGGTTGGTCCACGATCATGAGTCATTCTTTATAGGATTTAAAGAATATATAGCCCCTGATCGCTTTCCAATCAAATTAGATTTTACCAAACACTTTTAACAGGAAGGCTAAATCTTCTGCATCTTCTCTTAAAGCTTCATCCCGCTTGGAGCCGCCTGAATGGCCCGCGCCCATATTCATTTTCATGACAACAGGTTCGCTTCCTTGATTCAGTTCTCGCAATTTAGCCGCCCATTTTGCCGGCTCCCAATACGTAACCCGGGTATCGGTTAACCCTCCGGTAATGTACATGGCTGGATAAGCTTGGGAACGTACATTATCATAAGGTGAATAACTCATCATATAATCAAAATAGTCCTTATCTTTTGGATTGCCCCACTCGACAAACTCCCCTGGCGTTAGGGGCAAAGATTCATCCAACATGGTATTGACCACATCCACAAAAGGCACATGAGCAATCAGAGCTTTAAACAAATCAGGCCTTTCATTGGCGATAACGCCCATAAGCATACCACCGGCACTGCCACCCATGGCTGCAATCATTCCTTGAGTGGTGTATCCTCGTTGGATAAGGGCTTCAGCACAATCCATAAAATCATTAAAGGTGTTTTTCTTCTTTAAAAATTTGCCATCCAAATACCACTGGTATCCCATATCATCTCCTCCACGGATATGGGCTATGGCATAAACAAAGCCATTGTTAACATAGGATAAAGCTCGCCTGCTAAAGGCAGCGGGTATCCCATAGCCATAGGATCCATAACCATAAAGCAGAAGTGGATTTTCTCCACCGGATTTAAATTTATCTTTGCGATAAACAAGAGAGATGGGAATTTCTACACCATCTCGAGATTTGGCCCATAGACGTTCGGTGACCATTTGATCCGCTTGAAACCCTTCAGGAATGTCCTCCACTTTCAAAGGTGATGTCTTCTGGCCATCGAATGTCGTGGAAAACACCGTTTCTGGTTTGGAAAGAGAAGAGTAATGATATCGAATTTCAGGATCATCATATGTAGTTGGCACCAAGCTTAGGTGGTATGTCGAATCAGGCATTTGGATATAACGAGGCTCAAAACTCTCATTTTGATAAACCGCCAACCGGTTGAGCCCATTTTCACGGGTGGTAACCACAAGACCTTGGGCATAGGGAACAACAGAGCGTAAATAGACTTGGGCATGATGAGCAATGATTTCTGTCAGCCCTTCTCCCTGAACAGGTCGCTTGACCAAGCGGAAGTTGGGTCCGGTATCGTTCATAAGCAAGTAAAAGTAGCCATCCTTATGCTCAGGTGAGATTTGACGTTGTTTAACCCGATCCATCAATTTATGAAGTTTTCGTTCTTCTGAGGTTAAGTCAATATAGTAGAGCTCTGTATCTTCCTTGGTTTCTGACGTTACAAACAAATATTTTTTGTCAAAACTTTGCTCGATGCCAAGGGATGGGACTTGCTCTTTCTCCTCATGAATTAAAAGATCTTGAGCGCTGTCAATCCCAAGCTTGTGAAAAAAGAGCTTTTTGGTACGCCATTCATCGTTGTAAGGCACATAATAAAATCCACTGCTGTCAGGCAGCCAAACCACCGAAGCTACATTGGGAATGCTATCCGTCAACTCTTTTTGGGTGGTAAGATCGCGTATGCGCAATTGAAAAAATTCGCTGCCTTCTGTGTCAACGGTATAAACCATGAGGTTATGGCAAGGACTCATGGCCATGGTACCGAGATTAAAGAATTTATGGTTTAAAGCCTCTTGGTTCACATCCATAATTAATTCTTCAGGTGCCTCCATGGATCCTTTTTTACGATAATATGCCCGGTAATTTTGATCCTTGGTCTGACGGGAATAGTAGTAGTAATCACCTTTCTTAATCGGTACGGTCTCGTCAATCGGTGTGATAAAACCCTTCCTCTCAGCAAAAATTTGGTCAATTGTAGGTTTTAGAGGCTCAAAAAACGCGTCTCGATAATCATTCTCAGCCTTCAAATAATCCATGATTTGGGGCTCTAAATTCACATCTTTAGCTGATTTCCATTGAGGATCACGGATCCAAGCATAAGGATCTTCTACTTTTGTCCTATGAATCTCATAAAAATATTCTTTCTTTGGTGCATGGGGAGGTGTTAAATCTTCAAATTTTGTCATGGGACCTTCAGTTGCAAATGAACAATTTACCATTAACATACCTACAAACGCTGCTATTTTCATATCCCCTCCTCAACTTTTTTTAGGGTTCTTAAGATTGAGCCCATCCAGATCTTTTTTTATTGTGAGTCTATGGCGGTTAACGAAGTATGAAATGAGAGAAGGTTTTCAAAAAAAGAGATACAAAACCGTTGTTTTCCAGTCTTAACTGTGAATACAATTATTTATCGATGGTTGCTTGAAAGCAGCCTTTGAATATGGTAGGGATTCAATAAAGATTTATTAAAAATGTTTGAAATGCCGATGGATGACGTGTTGCAATCAGGGATAGTTACCTCGTTACCCGGGCGCTATGCCAAAGTATTGTTTGACTTGGCCCAAGAGCAAAAGGTTACACAAACAGTTCATGATGATTTTGATAAACTTTTAAAACTGATTGATGACAACTCTGAGCTTGCCCACGCTTTACAAAACCCAACCTTAACCCGACAAGAGCAAGTTAATGTTTTGAAAATTCTGGCGGACAAGTTGAATCTTTCTCCGCTTTTAATGACCTTTTTGACCACTCTTTGTGATAACAAAAGATATGACCTCCTGCGAAAAATTCATCAATTATTCCGCCAATTTTGGGATAGTTACCAAGGTAAACGCAAAATCACTGTTGAATATGCTTATCCCCTAACCACAAAACAAAATCAGTTCTTAAAAAGCAAGCTGGAACAGCTTATGGGAGATAACATTAGCATTGTTTACAGCCATAATGATCAACTCTTATCTGGGATTGTGATCCACCATGACAATCAAGTGATTGATTTGTCTTTAGCCACGCAGTTAGCGAATATAGCATCATCAATGAAAGGGGCAGCCTAATGGAATTACGGGCCGCAGAAATTTCTGCCATTCTCAAGCAACAAATTGCCAATTACGACTCAAAAGCCGATGTGGCTGAGACCGGTCGGGTTTTAGCCGTTGGTGACGGTATTGCTCGCGTGTACGGACTCGATCAAGTTCAAGCTGGTGAAATGGTTCAGTTTTCCTCAGGTCTGAAAGGCATGGCCTTAAACTTGGAAACCGATAATGTCGGTGTGGTGATCTTTGGAAGTGACCAAGAAGTTTCCGAAGGGGATCAGGTTCGCCGTACCCATGCCATTGTGGACGTCCCTGTGGGCAAAGAACTTTTAGGCCGCGTAGTTGATGGATTAGGCAATCCTATTGATGGCAAAGGTCCTATTAAGACAGAAAATCGCCGTCTTGTTGAATTGAAAGCTCCTGGAATTATTTCCCGTAAATCTGTGCATGAACCGATGCAAACCGGGATTAAAGCTATTGACTCCCTGGTGCCCATTGGCCGGGGACAGCGCGAATTGATCATTGGGGACCGTCAAACCGGAAAGTCTACTATTGCCATTGACACGATTATTAACCAAAAGTCGGTCAATCAGAGTGGCAACGAAAAGCAAAAACTTTATTGCATTTATGTGGCTATTGGTCAAAAGCGCTCTTCAGTGGCACGCCTGGTGAAAACGTTAGAAGATGCAGGAGCCATGGAGTATAGCATTGTGGTGGCCGCCACGGCTTCTGACCCTGCTCCTATGCAGTACTTAGCTCCCTATACGGGCTGTGCTATGGGGGAATATTTTAGAGATAATGGCATGCATGCCTTAATCGTCTATGACGATCTTTCCAAACATGCAGCTGCATACCGTCAAATGTCCCTATTGCTCCGCCGTCCTCCAGGACGTGAGGCTTATCCTGGTGACGTTTTCTATCTCCACTCTCGCCTTTTAGAGCGCGCAGCTAAGTTGGATGATGAATTTGGTGGCGGATCCTTAACAGCACTTCCTATTATTGAAACTCAAGCAGGAGACGTTTCTGCCTACATTCCCACCAACGTGATTTCCATCACCGATGGTCAGATTTTCTTAGAAACAGAGTTGTTCTATAAAGGCATTCGACCTGCTATTAACGTTGGTCTTTCGGTTAGCCGTGTGGGTTCAGCTGCCCAAACCAAGGCCATGAAACAAATCGCTGGTAAGATTAAGTTGGAATTGGCCCAGTATCGGGAAATGGCTGCTTTCTCGCAGTTTGCCTCTGATTTAGATGCCTCTACCCAAAAACTATTGAATCGGGGTGTGCGGTTAACCGAACTCTTAAAACAACCTCAATATTCACCCATGACCGTTGGGGAACAAGTGGTTAGTATTTTTGCCGGTGTTCGCGGTTACTTAGACAAGTTCCAGGCCAGCGATATTGCAAAATTTGAGCAAGATTATTTGCGCGCTCTTAAAGCTGAGCATCCCCAATTCATTGAGGAAATCAATAAAACGGGCACTTTGTCTGAAGAGCAAGAAAAAACCCTTCATGCCTTTTTAACAAAGTTTTGTGAAGGTTATGTCGCCCAGTAATCAACTCCTGAATGGGTAGTTTAAAATGCCGAGTTTGAAAGACCTTCGAGTCCGCATTAAAAGTGTTAAGTCCACACAAAAAATCACCTCTGCCATGAAAATGGTGGCAGGAGCTAAGTTACGTAAAGCTCAAGAACGGGTTGAGTCTGCGCGACCCTACACTCATAAATTGCAGCACATGGTCAACAATTGTCTGGCGGATCCAATCCCAGATCATGAAGCTCCCATGTTGATGGTCGGCAATCCCCATATTCCAGTCCATTTATTGGTGGTGATGACCTCTGATCGAGGATTATGTGGTGGATTTAATGGCAACATCATTCGCCAAACCAAGCAGTTGATTGACCAGCTCACCAAGCAAAATCAACAAGTAAAACTGTTTTGTATTGGTCGAAAGGGGCGTGATGTTTTAAAGCGTGAATATCAAGATCTCCTCCTCGACTCAATGACGGAGGTGGGTAAAACAGGCCCTTCTTTTAAGGAAGCCATGGCCATTAGCGAGAAGCTGACAGAACTTTTAAAGTCAGGTCAGGTAGGCAAAATCACGTGTGTTTACAGTGTATTTAAATCCGCCTTAACCCAACGAGTGACCCAAACTCCTCTGATTCCTTTAACACCACCTCAACAAGATGGTATACATCATGTATCTTATGAGTTTGAACCATCGCGCCAAGAGCTTTTAGAAAAATTACTCCCTTACAATTTTGCCACCCAAATTTTTCAAAATTTATTGGAAACCCATGCCAGCGAGCATGGTGCGCGTATGACCGCTATGGACAATGCCACCCGTAACGCTCAAGACGTCATTAAACGTCTGGAATTGAATTACAACAGAACCCGACAGGCCTATATTACAAAGGAATTGATTGAAATCATTTCCGGTGCTGAAGCCTTATAATTGGAGGAGAAGAGAATCCCATGCCAACAAGCAAATTAACTCCCATCGACGGCGGTAAAAATATCGGTAAAATCACTCAAGTTATTGGCGCGGTGATTGACGTATATTTTCCCCAACGGCTGCCAGCTATTTTGAGTGCCCTTCATGTGAAAAAGGCTGACGATAAGGTTTTGGTTCTTGAAGTTGCTCAGCACCTTGGAGAAAACACCGTTAGAACCATTGCTATGGACTCAACAGATGGTTTGGTGCGCGGCATGGAAGTGGTGGACACCGGAGACTTTATTCGTGTGCCCGTTGGCCCTGAAACCTTGGGACGGATTATCAACGTTATTGGTGATCCCATCGACGAACGGGGGCCTATGAAAACCCATCAAAGTTACCCTATTCACCGACCCGCTCCTCCCTTTACTGAGCAATCCACAGAAACAGAAATTCTTGTCACTGGGATTAAAGTGATAGATCTTCTCACCCCCTACTCCCGTGGTGGTAAGATTGGTCTTTTTGGCGGTGCAGGTGTGGGTAAAACCGTTCTCATTATGGAATTAATTAATAACGTGGCAAAGGCTCATGGCGGTTACTCCGTCTTTGCGGGTGTGGGTGAGCGTACCCGTGAGGGAAATGACCTTTATCGTGAAATGATTGAATCTGGAGTTATTGATCTTAAGGGAGACAAGTCAAAAGCAGCGCTGGTTTATGGCCAGATGAACGAGCCTCCAGGAGCTCGCGCTCGTGTGGCCTTGAGCGGTTTGACTGTGGCTGAATATTTTAGGGATGAAGAAGGTAAAGACGTTCTCTTTTTCGTCGACAACATCTTCCGCTTTACCCAAGCAGGTTCTGAGGTATCCGCCCTTTTGGGTCGTATTCCCTCAGCCGTAGGGTATCAGCCAACCTTGGCCACTGAAATGGGTACGCTTCAAGAGAGAATCACCACCACGACCAAAGGATCCATCACCAGTGTTCAGGCCATTTATGTGCCTGCCGATGACTTGACCGATCCAGCCCCAGCCGCTTCCTTTGCCCACTTGGATGCCACGACCGTGTTGTCCCGTCAAATTGCAGAGCTGGGTATTTACCCGGCGGTGGACCCGCTTGATTCCACATCGCGCATCTTGGAGCCAGCTGTTGTAGGCGATGAGCACTATCAAGTGGCTCGAGGTGTCCAAAAAATCTTGCAAACCTACAAATCCTTGCAGGATATTATTGCGATCTTGGGTATGGATGAATTGTCAGAAGATGATAAATTGGTGGTCTCTCGGGCTCGCAAAATCCAAAGATTTCTCTCTCAACCTTTCCATGTTGCCGAAGTCTTTACCGGTTCTCCAGGCGTCTTTGTTCCCATTGAAGAGACCATCCGTGGCTTTAAGGGAATTGTGGAAGGTAAATACGACCATATTCCTGAAATGGCTTTTTATATGGTTGGTACCATAGATGAAGCCTTACAAAAAGCAGACAAACTCATGAAGGAAGCAGCGTAACGCTGCTTCCTTTCATCAAAAACCCTATTTTTTCTGAGCAGGAGGGCTATCCGAGCACATCAAACCACCATCGCCCGCCATACCAATCATGGAACGAAGCCCTTCTGATTTACGGGTGTTCAGATAAATGGTTTTTCCTCGCTGAATTTCGCAAATAGCAGGAAAAGGGTTAACCACCTTACTATGCATTTTCATGGCTTTGATCGGATCTTTAAATGCAACGATCTTCTCGCCTGCACTTACATCAATAGATTCACCCGGTTCAACTAACACCACATCTTTACCAGCATTAAGACATCCATCACCTTCTAAAAGCCCTTCAGCCATCCCCTCAAGCTTATTCCACAACCCCTTGTTTTTTGTCGCTTCAGAAAACTTAGTCAAGGCTGACTTATTTACATTACAAGATCCTTGAAACACCATAACGACCACAGGATATTTACTACCAGAGACCACTTTTGTTCCCAGTCCATGAGAAGCGGTGATAAAAGCCATGCCAGCTACCGCACAAATGACAGATTTTAAAATCATGATGGATCTCCTTACCCTTTTCCTCTTATACATTACGAAATAGTTCAAATTTCTTTAAAAGTGGTAAAGATGAGCTAGGATTGATTGCAGTTATTATTTGCGTTACGATCACTTTAACAATCCGAGTGAATGCTTTATCTTCATGATTCCCGTATCTTTCCTTGAAACAGAAGGCGAAAAAATTGCCTATAAATATCACGCCAGGCATGGCCAACCAACAATCTTATTTTTACCGGGTTATTACTCAAATATGGCAGGCACCAAAGCTCTTTTTTTGCAAGAACTTGCCTTATCACAAGGTTGGGGCTATTTAAGTTTGGATTATTCAGGCCATGGCCAATCTACAGGTCAATTCACTGACGGAACCATTGGCCATTGGTCAAAAAATGTTCAAGATGTCATTCATCACACACAAGCTCAGAATTTGGTGATTGTGGGATCCAGCATGGGGGGCTGGCTTATGCTTTTAACGGCTCTTGCCTTACCCGATCGGATCAAAGGCCTTATCGGGATTGCTGCGGCTCCTGACTTTACAGAATACCGCGTCTGGAATCTTTTAACACCCAAACAGCAAGAAATGTTCCAGCATAAGGGGAGCTTGGTCGTGCCCAGCGATTATACAGGTGAGGGCTTGACCATTACCTATAGGCTTATTGAGGAAGCGAGAAACCATCTCCTTTTAGATAATTCGATCCATGTTTCAGTCCCAGTGCGTCTTCTTCAAGGCATGCTGGATGAGGATGTCCCTCCTGCCCATACCCTAAAACTTATGGATCGATTAGTTAGTCCCGATGTTCAGGCCATATTGATCAAAGATGGAGATCATCGCTTAAGCAACCCCCTCCAATTGAAAGTGCTCGCTGATACCATTAGGAGCATTATTTAAATTAAGCAGCTTTATCCATGGTTTGGTTGGCCGGGGCAGCAGGCTGCATATCTGCTGGCTTAAAAAACATGGAGGTAAGGGAATCCCAAGGCAGTTGATTAACAACCAACCCTATAAAGACTAAAGCACAGGCAGACAATGTTGTCATAGAGAGCTGTTCTCCAATAAACAACCATGCTGACGACATACCAAAGATGGGAATTAATAATGAATATGGAGCCACCCGAGCTGCGTCATAAGCCCGGAGCAAAACACCCCACAAAGTTGCCCCGATCCACGTAGAAGCACAAGCGGTAAAGAGCAGACACAGGTATCCCACCCATGAAAGGGAGAGCATGCTGTCTATAAACACATGAGGCCCTTCAAACCAATAGGCCGCTAACAGCATAGGAACAGGCGGTATCAAACTCGTCCAAACGGTCAGATGGAACATATCTACATTGCCCGCTTTTCGATAAAGGATATTCGAGATAGACCAAGAAACGGCAGAACCTAAAATGCATAAAAAGCCTAAGAATGAGCTACTGGCCTGCATTTGCCAGCCAATTATGACAATTCCAATAAAGGAGATAATCATTCCAAACGCTTGATTGAATTGGACGCGGCTACCAAAGAAAAGCATGGACCAAGCAATGGTGAAAAACACCTGACTTTGGAGCACCAAAGAGGCAAGACCAGCTGACATTCCCACATAAATACCTAAAAACATCAGGCTGAATTTAATCAAACCTAATGTGAGACCAATCCCACCAATAATTTTCCACGGAACAGGCGGTTTGCGCCAAAAAAAGACAATGGGCGTTAGGGCAATAATGAATCTACCAGCACCATAAACAAAGGGTGGCAACTCATTTAACCCGATTTTAACCACAACAAAATTGAATCCCCAGATGGCGGCAACGAATATAGCAATCAATATATGCGATAATTTCATAAAAGCTTCACTTTTAGCAATTTTTTCGGATCACCGGGGGTAAATGAGATTTATCAAAATAAAACATTCTAAAATCTAACACAAGCTATAATTTTGTTCAACTAATTCAGCAATAGATGCAAAAAACCCCATTAAAAAGCGATAAAACAGATGATTAATCGGCCATAAACGGTTCCAAGCCTTGACTTTCACCAAAATCAAATCAATTATTACTATGGCAACAAGTATAGGGGAGATTGCTATGAGTCTTCAAACCCACTTGGATCATTTACGCGAACGACATCATCTATTGGATGCTAAAATACAAAAATATGAACGAGCGCCCTCATCTGATCCTGTTACTGTTCATGATCTCAAAAAACAAAAGCTTAAAATCAAGGAAGAGATAGAAAAGGTTCTCGCTGACAATGCCCAGCGCCAAACCATCCTGAAATAGACATTCGTTAAAAAAGACTTAGGTAGAGCAAAAAGATTTAGTATAGTGCCCTTAATCGTCATTAAGGGCATTTTTATATATCTTGCAGATATCACATATCAGGGAAGAAACCGTTGCAGAGTTAGCCATACGACTTGCACCTTTTGTTGCACCTACAACTACAGTATGTTTATGGGGTGACTTGGGGGCCGGCAAGACAACTTTTGCGCGTTACTTCATCCAATCCCTCCTTTTGACATCTGAGGATATTCCAAGTCCTACTTTTACCTTGGTTCAAACCTATGAGACAACAAAAGGAGAAGTATGGCATTGTGATTTGTACAGGCTAAAATCTCATCAAGAAGTGGAAGAATTGGGACTGCTTGAGGCTTTCACTTACGCCATCTGCCTTATTGAATGGCCCGAGCGCCTCAAAAACTATTTACCCAAGAATCGCCTGGATATACACTTTAAAATTAATTCAGATCAGACAAGAACTTTAGAATTGGTAGCCCATGGTTCAGTTAGCCTCGACCCCTTTATCGACCACCTTCAGCAGCAACCGCTTTAAACACCTGCAACACTTTCTAGATGATCATCATCTAGACATGGGTAATCTTGAATTTCTCGCCGGTGATGCTTCTTTTCGCAAATACTATCGTATTCGTATTGGCAGACAATCCTGGGTATTGATGGATGCTCCCCCCCCTGAAAATCCACAAGCATTCATTCAAATGGCTCAAATTTTGAAAGAAAATGGCTTTTCAGCGCCCCATATTTACGGTGCGGATCTCAAAGCTGGATTCATTCTTTTAGAGGATTTTGGTGACCTTACCTTCACTCAAGCTCTCAAACAAGGACACAATGAGCAAGATCTTTATGAACTGGCCATCGATACCCTGATCCAAGTTCACACCCGTATTCTTGATAAACCCAGCTTTCTTCCTCAATATACGGTTGAAAAGTTGTATGATGAAGCCAAGCTATTCATCCAGTGGTACTATCCGGCTATTTATAACAAAGAGCTCCCTTCAACGGCCGCTGAAGAATATGAATCTCTATGGAGGCCATTGTTTGAGACCACGCTTATCAGCCCTGCTTCTACGGTTCTGAGAGATTACCATGTGGATAATCTCATGATTTTAAACCGACCTGGGACTGACGCCTGTGGTCTTTTAGACTTTCAAGATGCCTGCTGGGGCCCCATAGTTTATGATGTGATCTCTTTATTAGAGGATGCGCGCCGAGACATTCCATCCCCCCTGGTCGAAGCGCTGTGGCATCGATACGTAAAGGCTTTTCCCGACTACTCTACTGAAGAATTACATCGCACGGCCGTTATTTTAAGTGCCGGTCGCCACGCAAAAATCATGGGGATCTTTACCCGCCTGAGTCGACGGGATGGCAAAGATGGATATCTCCAACACATTCCCCGATTGTGGCGACACCTGGAGCGATGCTTGGAGCATCCCCATCTTGCCCCGTTAAAACAGTGGTTTAACACATATATCCCCCAACGGCAGGTGCCATGTCCATCAGTCAAGCCATGATCTTAGCCGCTGGATTCGGTAAAAGACTCCAGCCCCTCACCTTAACGGTGCCTAAACCTCTTGTGCCGGTAAATAACCAACCCATTTTGGACCATGTTTTAGACCATCTGCGCCAAGGGGGGATCAAGCGTTGCATGGTTAACACTCATTATTTGGCTGATCAAATTCATCATCATCTTCAAGGCATCACGTTACCCCAAATTAGCCTTTCCCATGAGCCCGCCATCCTCGATACGGGCGGCGCTATCCAAAACGTCTTGTCTTTCTTTCAAGAGGAACCTTTCTTTACCGTCAATGCTGATATTTGGTGGGAGCAAAAGAGCATTTTTGATCGGCTCAAAACGCACTGGGATCCTCAAATCATGGATGCCTTACTGGTTGTTGTCCCTCATAAACAAACCATCGGTTTTAAAGGCCCTGGGGATTTCTTTATGCAGGAAAGTGGTAAGCTGCACCATCGTGGCACGGGGTCAAACGCACCGTTTATTAATGCAGGCATTCAATTGTTTCATCCTCGAGCCTTTAAAGACATGCCTTATGAGACTTTCCCACTGTTAGAGTTATATCAACACTTAGAAGCCCAAGGACGGTTATATGGACTTATTTTGTCAGGGATGTGGTGTGACATGGGCACTTGTGAAACCTTAAATGAGTTGGAGGAATATCTCCAATTATGACAATTTACACCATCCCCTTGGGCGAATCTCTGCTGGACCACATGGCCTTAGGACTTTTAAGGGAAACCGCGGATCGTCCTTTTGATCTGGCTAAATACGTCGTCCTGTTGCCAACCAAGCGGGGATGTTTAAATTTGCAACAGGCTTTTTTTAAGCAAGCTTGTCAGAAAACCATCATTCTCCCCAAAATTATTGCATTATCTGATTTAGAAATAGCTCCTTTCTTACCAGGGTTTTGTTTACCAGAAGAGATTCCAGAGGCCATTTCCTCATGGAAGAGACAAAGCCTTTTAACACAACTTATTTATAAGTACTATCAACATCAATCTTATCCCATTGACTATGCCACAGCGTTCCAACAAGCCCAAGCTCTAGCGAGTCTGCTTGATGAGATGGAAACTTCAGCTGTTGATTTGACCAAACTGCAAGATTTAGTGACGGAGAATTTTGCCTCCCACTGGCAAATCACTCTCAATTTCTTAAAAATAATCACAGAGTTTTGGCCTCAAATTTTAGCAGATCAAGAGAAACTGGACCCCAGCTATCGAAAACGCCTGATTCTCGAAAAAATTGCTGACCATTGGACCCCCACATACCCCGTCATCTTGGCAGGTACCACCGGAACAAGACCAGCAACAGCACGACTTGCCAAAGCGATCTTGGCTATGAATCACGGACGCATTATTCTGCCCGGATTTGATCCTGAAACCCCATGGCCTGTACCCCCCACCCATCCCCAATATACGTTAAGCTCCTTTGTCAACTATTTGGGATGGACGCCTGATCAGGTTAAAGTGTGGCCAACTCTTTCAACCCCTTCTCCTCGAGTTGAATTTTTACGCCAGGTAATGATGCCAATCATCCCCGAAGACTGGGGATTGCCTGAGGCTATGAAAGAACATCTCTCTGCCATTCAGATTATTCCCTGTGCCAGCGCAGAAGAGGAGATTAAAGTCATTGCCTTAATCTGTCGCTATCATTTGGAAACACCGGGACAGACCATTTCCATTATTACGCCGGATCGCACATTGAGTGATCGTCTGCGTTCAGAATTGCAACGCTGGAAAGTGGTCCCTGACTTATCCAGTGGTGTTCCCTTATCTCAAACTGTTGTTGGTCAATATTTACGCTTATGCAGTGCCATACACACGCACACCAACGTTGTGGATTGGCTCGCCTTGATGAAGCATCCCTTGACCAGGAAAGGCAAAGATCGCCTCCTTCATCTCCAACAATTACGCATCCTAGAGCGTCACCATTTACGGGGTCAACGCTTGGGGTCGACTCTATGGCATCAAAAATGGCCTGATGAATCTCTTCAGACGTGGTTTGAGGAAATTCGCTCTGATGTCGCCCCCCTTCTCACCACTCAAACGGGCCAACATTTACCATCATGGTTGAAGCTCCATCTTCAAGTGGCCTGCGACCTGTGTGGGGATGAGTCCTTATTATGGCAAGATGATGATGGAGAATGTGCCAAGGAATTTATAACCCACATTTTAAGTCAAGACGAAGATCTCCCCCCCTTGACGCAACAAGAGTATCAACGGATTTTTTCAGATCTCATGGCTCAAGAAATGGTTCGTTTTGCTGAAGGCATCGGCTCGAGAATTCGCATCTTGGGTGCTTTAGAGGCTCGACAAAACCAATCGGATGTCGCGATTCTCGCCAGCCTTAATGAAAGAACGTGGCCTAAGGGCGAGGAAAGCGATCCCTGGCTTAACCGTCCCATGCGTTTAAATTTAGGTCTTCCTGATTCCCAAAGGCAAATCGGACTGTCCGCCCATGACTTTTGTCTCGGATTTAACAGCAAGCATGTTTATTTGACCCGTGCCTTAAAAGCGCAAGGACGCACGACCATTGCCAGTCGTTGGTGGCAAAGATTAGAGGCCATAATGTCCTCTCCCGCACCTTCAATGCAAGAAAACCCATGGCATCACTGGGCCGAGCGTCTTAATGCCTTTGAAGGACCTGTCCCTTGCCCCCAACCAAAACCCGTCCCACCTCAAGAAGCACGACCATTAAAGTACTCTACAACGGATATAGATCATTTGATCCGAGATCCTTATGGCTTATATGCTCGGAAAATTTTACGCCTTAAGGCTTTAGATTGGTTAGAACCTCCTCTTTCTTTAAGAGATTGGGGAATACGCGTCCACAATGTTTTGGAAAAGTTTGTTTGTCATTCTAAGCGTACCTTTGAAACTCTGATCCACTTAGGTAAAGAGGCCTTTCATGATCTCTTATCTCAACCAACCGTTGCAGCTTTCTGGTGGCCGAGATTCGTCCAAACGGCTCAATGGTTTTATGAACAATGGACTTTACAAGCTCCTTTACGAAAGCACGTCCACAGTGAATACCAAGGTAAGATTTCATTGGATACCTTTGAAATTCACAGTCGAGCTGATCGAATTGATCAATTTCAAGACGGATCCGTCACCCTGATTGACTACAAAACGGGTGAACCTCCTTCTGAGAAATTGGTTCTGCTAGGACTGGCCCCCCAGATGGCCATCGAAGCTTGGATTCTTCATCAAGGTGGCTTTCCAGGAGTTTCTTGCCCCGCCCATGTTCAGGGAGAGTTTTGGCACCTTAAAGGGGGTATGGAAGGGGGAAAAATTAAGAAAATTCTCATGACCCCGGATCATATGGTTGAGATTCAAACAGGCCTTTACACCCTTTTAAGCCATTATCATCAACCTCACAACGCCTACCCTTCCACTCCTTGGGGCGACTGGCTAGGCGGGGTTATAGATTACCAGCACTTGGCGCGATTGAAAGAATGGCGTATAGCTAAGTTAAATTAGGGTAAGGAAGATTATGGTCGCTACCGTCACGCCGGCTCAGCAAATTGCAGCCAACCCCCGGGTTAACGTTTGGGTTGCTGCCTCGGCAGGCACAGGAAAAACAAAAGTACTCACCGATCGTCTATTAAATTTGATGCTTCATGGCAGTAGCCCTGAGCGGATTCTATGTCTAACCTTTACCCAAGCTGCCTGTGCCGAGATGCAGAATCGATTAATGCATCGCCTAGCACGATGGACAACGCTGCCTTCACTTAAACTCGAAAATGACCTATTTTCCTTACTCGGTCACCCTCCCAGCGCCGACCATCTCTCATTAGCCCGTCAGTTATTTCTCAAGGTTCTGGACACGCCGGGAGGCATGAAAATTCAAACCATTCATGGCTTTTGTCAATCTCTTTTGGCCCGCTTTCCGCTTGAGGCCCAACTCCCACCAAATCTTACCATCATGGACGACCCTCAAGCCAATCGCCTTCTTGAAGAAGCTCGCAACCATGTCCTAAGCCAAGATCAAAGTCTTGAAAATCTTTTAAAAATCCTCAGCAATCACATTAAGGAATTCTCTTTCCTGGAACTGTTAGGCGCGCTCTTAAGCCAGCGTTCTCGCTTTCGCGAACTGCTTGCCCAATGGCCGACCATTCATGCCGCAGCAAAAGCTCTTAAAAGCGCCCTGGATTTGCCCGACCTTGACCTTCAAGATCCCGATCTTATAGACCAACACATCGAGCAGTGGTGTGGAGATTGCCCTTATCAGGCGGAATTGCTTCAGATAAACCAGCAAAAACCTCATGATCTTCTGAGTCAATGGCTCGCTTACCCCGATCAAAGGTTTAAATTATTTCCTGAGTATTGTCGTTTATATTTAACCACCGATGGTCGCATTTCATCGCGGGCAAAAATCAAACATTTACCCGAGGCTGAACGTGTTCATACATTTAATACACACCTTAATGCCCTTTCCTTGGCCCAAAAAACCTTGAGCATTTATGGCCTTTGTGAACGAATCTTCCATCGATATCAGGAGCTTAAACTCAGTCAAGGTAAACTAGATTATGATGATCTCATTGAGCAAACTACCTTGTTGTTAAGCCAACCCGGTATTTCTTCTTGGATTCTCTACAAACTGGATGGAGGCATTGACCATATTTTGGTGGATGAAGCCCAAGATACCAATCCCGCTCAATGGCAAATCATTCGTCTAATGACGGAAGAATTTTTTACCCAAGACCGCCAGGATCGCACCCTTTTCGTAGTTGGGGATGCCAAACAATCCATTTATAGCTTTCAAGGCGCTAATCCTAAGGATTTTATCCAATTTCGCGCCTTTTTCGCTGAGCGTTTAAAGAGCGTTCAATTCCCCTGGCATGATGTGGACTTAGAACTCTCTTTTCGCTCTTCTCCAGCCATTTTAGATCTGGTGGATCGTATTTTTTCCCGTCCCCATTTCCAGCAAGCAGTCCTGTCCTCTCATCAGACCATTCGCCATCAACCTCATCGCATGGATGCTCAAGGGCATATTGAAATCTGGCCTGCTGTTTTAGAAGACCAAAATGCCTTGGAATTAGCCCCTTGGCCTTTGCCTCCTGACCACTTTGATGTAAGCTCTGTTCATCAGCGATTAGCCGACCAGGTGGCTGAACATATTGAAACCATGATCCAAAAAGGTCTCTATCTCCCCTCCACTGGATCATCAGCTGAGCCCAAAGATGTTTTAATTCTGCTGCGCAAACGCTCCGGCATTATCTTGGAGCTCATTCGGGCTTTAAAACATCGTAACATTCCTGTAGCAGGCGCAGACCGCCTTATTCTCCATGACCATATTGCCATTGAAGACTTAATTTCTTTGGCGAAATTTGCCCTCCTTCCAGAAGATGATCTGAGTCTCGCAGAGGTATTAAAGTCTCCCTTGATCAACTTAAGCGAAGAAGAGCTTTTTAGATTAGCCTACAATCGCCCTGGCAGTCTTTGGATGGAGATTAAAAAGCAACCTGAATCTCAGGCCTGCAAGTTTTTGTCAGATATGCTCGCCAAAATAGACTATGTCACCCCTTATGAATGGTTTCAACGCGTCTTGGTGCACCACGATGGTCAACGTAAGTTTTTGTCTCGTTTAGGTCTAGAGGCAGAGGATGTCTTAAATGCCTTCTGTCATCATGTGCTCGATTATCAGATGACCACGGGGGGTACGCTGCAACAATACGTGGACTACTTCTTAAACAATCCCACAGAAATCAAACGAGACTCCAGCGATCAATCCCACAACCAAATCCGCATCATGACCGTTCATGGATCCAAAGGTCTTCAAGCACCTGTTGTTATTTTGCTGGATCATTTGGATAGCAAAGATCCCTTGGATCGGATTTTATGGCATACCAATGAGCAAGGCTTGACCCAAATGATGTTGCTGCGTCCCAGTCAGAATCAGGATCTGCCCTTGTCCGAACAATTAAAACAAACCTTGAATATGAACCAAGAGGCTGAGGATAAGCGTCTCCTTTATGTGGCTTTAACCCGTGCTCAAGATCACTTGTACGTCGGTGGATGGGGCAAAAAACTTCCAGAGAACAGTTGGTATAGTATTATCCAGGAACACCATGCTCTTATGCCTCCCCAAAAACCTCGCTTTCAAAAAAGCACCTTTGCTGTGCCCCAATCCCCCTCGATCACCCCAGACTGGATTCATCATCCACCTCAAGCCTGGACAACGGGTAAGACGATTAATTCAACCCAAGCGGTCCTGGAAATGAATACAGCTCTTTCTCGGGGAGTTATTATTCATAAACTTTTAGAAGGGCTAGCCGACTGTCCACCCCAACTTCGTCATGTACAAGTGGCTCAAACTTTATCTCTGTTTAAGGAAACTCCTAAAGAATGGCATCAAGAGATAGAGCGCCTGATAAACCTGATTGAACATCCGCAGTGGCAAATTTTTTTCTCAGAGAATTCTCAAGCAGAGGTTGATATTCACGGCCTTTTGGAGGGCCAACCGTTCCATGGTCGCATCGATCGCCTCATTGTATTGGATGAAGAAGTATGGGTATTAGATTATAAAACCTCTCTTCAAGGTTTGCAAAATCCTCACGAGGTCCCTCATGCCTATCGTTTGCAACTTCATCAGTATAGAAAGTGCCTGGAACCCCTTTATCCTGAGAAGACCATTCGATGCTTTTTGTTGTGGACAGATCATCTTGAAGTCGTTGAGGTTTTATAAAATGGTCTTCCTGAGGAAAAATCTCTCAATGCAATCCATTTAACTAAAATATTTATTTACCAAAAACATCTTGTCGTTGATTTAAGGCAAGGTATGTTATTATAAAGGCAACATAGTAGTTTTTGGAGAGAAAAAATGGCCTTACAACAAACAACCGACGCAACTTTTGGCAAAGATGTTCTTGAATCCTCAGAACCCGTTTTGGTGGATTTTTGGGCTGAGTGGTGTGGACCTTGCCGCATGATTGCCCCCATATTAGATGAAGTGGCTCAAGAGTTAGCGGGCAAGGTAAAAATTGTTAAAATGAATATTGACGAAAACCCCAACACTCCAGCTCAATTGGGTGTACGGAGCATCCCAACCCTTGCTCTTTTTAAAGATGGTCAAGCGATTGCGACCAAATTGGGTGTTCAGCCCAAAGGCAAAATTGTTGAGTGGATTACCGCCAGCATCTAAGATTGAAGATCCTCCTGTAAAGCAAGTGCCAAATGAAGATCAAGCTCTTTATCTTTGAGCATTTGCACGGGCTGGATTCCCATTAAACTATTGGTTAACACCATAGCTTCTATCCCATTAATCACCATTTCTCGACTTATTTTCTGGATTTTTGCAAAGCCCTTTTGCAGCACTCGAGCACGCATGACCCCTGGCCTGGCACCACTTTGAATGGGAGGTGTAAGCCAGTACCCTTGAGAAAACACAAAAACATTAGCGAGCGTACTGCTGACCAGCTCATCTCTCTGGTTAAAAAATAGCGCATCGTCAAACCCTTGCTCGTGAGCTTCCATATACGCCAAAATTGAAGATTGATATCCTAAATGTTTGATTGATGTTAGACGCCCCATAACCCTCGGATCTTGGGCCAGGGTTATATGCCATGGACGCTCGGGACGCGCGTAAGAGACTGTGGTCACCAAAAGGGTCGGATCAGGTTTTTTTTCAGGCAACAGCCCCCTCCGCCCTGGCCCTCGTGTCAACGTGATGCGGGCTGCTGCATGGGTGTTGTGAAGATCATTAACTTGAATAAGGTGGGAAATGATCTCTTGAAACGACACTTCTGGCTCTGGATAGGGAATCCGCAATACGCGTGCTGCCTGGTGTAACAATGTTTCATGGGCCTTTAAACACTCTATTTGTCCACATTTCACACCAATGGTTTCAAAGACCCCGTCACCTAACAAAAAACCTCGGTCATAAATGGAAAGGGTCGCCTGATCCTCGCTTACAAAAAGCCCGTTTAAATAAACAATCATGACGTTATCTCCAAAAAGTTATGGAGCAATTGATGGCCTTTTTCGGTTAAAACAGCTTCTGGATGGAACTGAACCCCGAAGACAGGCCACTCTTTATGAGCAATGGCCATAATTTCTCCTTCCTCAGACCTGGCAGTCACTGTCAAACAAGAAGGTAGTGTTTCCTCCTCAATAATCAGAGAATGATATCGCGTTACGGAAAGAGGATTTGGCAACCTCAAAAACAAGCCTTCCCCATTGTGAGTAATTGGTCTCACTTTCCCATGGACAGGATTTAACGCCCGTTTAACCACCCCACCTGTCACATGTCCTATACATTGATGCCCTAAACAAACCCCTAAAATCGGGATAGATGGGCCAAAATGACGAATCAGCTCATTGCTTATACCCGCCTCAAGGGGACTACAAGGGCCTGGAGAAATAACGATGTGGGAAGGCTTCAAGTTAGCCACATCCTTAAGGGCAATCGTATCATTCCTGCTGACCATTACCTCTTGACCAAGCTCTTGAAAATATCGCACCAAATTGAAGACGAAAGAATCATAATTATCAATCATTAAAATCATTGGCCAATCGCTTTCAATAACGCAAGAGCTTTCACAGTGGTTTCTTCAAATTCTTCTCTCGGATTGGAATCGGCAACCACCCCGCCACCAGCATTAAAAATCAACCTTTGACCTATCTTTGTATAAGTTCTAATGGCAATATTCGTATCCATGTTACCATCAAATCCTATATACCCTACAGCACCGCAATAAACCCCACGAGGTACCTGTTCCAATTCACTGATAATCTCCATGGCTCGTATTTTGGGAGTACCCGTAATCGATCCCCCCGGAAAGGTTGCTTTCAAGAGATCGATTACATCACATTGGGGTTTGAGTCGTCCTGTAACTGTGGAGACCAGATGGTGAACGGTGGCATAACTCTCAAGAGCTAGAAGTTTAGGTACCTGAACTGAATGAGGTTCACAAACCTTTGAAAGATCATTGCGCATTAAATCCACAATCATCAAATTTTCTGCCCGATCTTTCTCACAGGTCATTAACTCTTGAGCTATTTGATAATCTTCCTTGGGGGTCGATCCTCTCCTTCTCGTTCCCTTAATGGGTTTCGTCTCCACAAGCTCTTCATTAACCGACAAAAATCGTTCTGGAGAGGCTGAAATAATGGAGAGTTCGGGCCAATGAAGATAGGCAGAAAAAGGGGCTGGATTCACTTGGCAGATCGCCATAAAAAGGTCAAAAGCAGAGATATCTTCTGGCAACAGAGCTTCAAACCGTCGCGTCATATTGGCTTGAAAAATATCCCCAGCAAAAATGTAATCTTTAACTTTTTGCACTGCCTCTTGGTAAGGAGATTCATAAAAGTTACTATGAAGCTTGCAGGCATGAATGGGCTTACAAGACGGTCGTCCAAGAGCTTTCAATGAATTCAAAACCTTAGATGCTCGCTCTTTTGCCCTTTTTTGTCGAAGGTCAAAGTCTTGTTCTGGGAGGCCAGAAGAGATAACCCAACATCGCCGTTGAAGATGATCAAAGCTAATCACCAGATCATAACACCCCATTTTCACATCAGGAATTCTTAAATCATCTGGAACTTTTGGCAAAACTTCTATGGCATGGGCAAATTCGTAGGCAAAATAGCCCACAATTCCGCCTTGAAATGGCGGTAAGTGAGGAACAGATTGAAAGGGATAATCTAAAAAATCTTTTAAGGCTTGGAACGGATCTTGATGTGTTTCGTGCCCGTTTCGTCTTACCTTCCCATCCTTAATGGTTAGATCGTCAAAAGGATCAATCCCCAAGAAACTATAACGCGCAAAATCCTCATGGTATCGCTCACTATGCAACAGGACTGTACCGTCATTATGAGCAAATAGAGCTAAGGCGCTTAAGGGGGCGGTATAAGGAATTTCAGCAACATAAGGTTCCATACTATCCAGCCATTTTTATCGCATCCACAACTTTAGCAGCCTGAACGGATTCCTCCACATCGTGAACACGCACAATATCTGCACCTTTAAGAATACCCACCGAGAGAGCTGCAAGGCTGCCTGGCACACGTTGATGAACCGAACTTTGACAGGTTTTGCCAATAAAGGATTTTCGAGAAGCTCCAAGTAAAACCGGATACCCAAGGGCTTTGATCCGATCAAGATTATGAATTAGACACAAACTCTCTTGGGCTGTTTTGCCAAAACCAATACCTGGGTCCAGGATGATTTGCTGGCGCAAAATCCCCCGACTAATGGCATGGATGGCCATCCTCTCCAAGTCATCAGCAACTTCTGACGCAATGTTATAATTTCGGTTGGCACTACCGGACATGGAGTGAAAAGCATTGGGTAAAATGGATTGTTGGCTATGCATAATCACCACAGGCACCTTATATTCTCTGGCTACTTCTGCCATATCTGGATCCATCATTAAACCACTTACGTCATTAATGATATTGGCCCCTGCAGCTAAGGCTTCTCGAGCCACTTTGCTTTTCGTGGTATCAATAGAGATAGGGATATCATAATGTTGGCGAATCGCATGGATAACAGGAATAACGCGCTGAATTTCTTCTTCAAGGGAAACGTCATCGGCTCCTGGTCGCGTACTCTCCCCCCCCACATCTAAAATATCTGCATTACAAGCAATAAATTTGTGAACTCGACTTAAAGCATACTGAACAGTCGCTTCTCGATCTTGCAGCACCCCATCTCCTGAAAAAGAATCTGGTGTCACATTCAAGATGGCCATAATTTTTGTGCGGGGTAATAATAACAAATTTCGAGTTTTTTGTTGTATATTTATATCAAGCACGACTTGTTTCCCTTACTATTTTATGCTGTGCTATGAACCACTAATATTCTAATAATGTAGACATGCAAATGATACCTTTTTTAACGTTAGATGACGCTATTGTCACTCATCAAAATGTATTAATTCGTCTTGATCTTAATTTACCCATTCAGGATGGTCGGATTACGGATACTACTCGGATTGAAAGATGCCTTCCGACCTTAAGAGAATTAATCGACAAAGAAGCAAAAATTATTGTTCTCTCCCATTATGGACGCCCCAAAGGGAGGAAAGATAATTCTTTTTCCTTAAAACCTCTTGCTCTGGCCTTAAAGGAATTTATCAATACACCGATACATTTTGTAGATGATTGTGTGGGGCCTCAAGTTCAAGAAGCCATTGACCAGCTTAAAGAAGGGGAAATTTTGGTTTTAGAAAATTTGCGTTTTTATGCAGAGGAAGAAGCCAATGATCCTCAGTTTTCCCGCCAATTAGCTGACTTAGGTCACATTTATGTTAATGATGCTTTTTCTTGTTCCCACAGAGCCCATGCGTCAGTTGTGGGCATTCCCTCTTATCTTCCCAGTTATGGCGGCAGAGCCATGCAAGCTGAGCTTCAAGCGTTGACGCAAATCATGGGCCAAACAAAACGTCCCATTATGGCAATCGTTGGTGGCTCTAAAGTATCCACTAAGCTTGACCTTTTGACCAATCTTGTGGGCAAAATGGATTACATTGTCATCGGCGGAGGTATGGCCAATACTTTTTTGAAAGCCCAAGGGCACCCCATTGGTGCCTCCCTGGTCGAAGATAAGATGATACCCACCGCCCAAGAGATTTTAAAGGCAGCCCAACGCTCGGGATGTCAAATTCTTTTACCGAAGGATGTGCAGGTTACTCAAGATCTAAAGCCCCATCCTTCCAGTGTCATTGTAGACGTGACCATGGTTCAAGATGATCATCTCATTGCCGACATAGGACCTCAATCTGTCCAACACATTGCCCAGATCTTAGATACCTGTCAAACCTTGGTTTGGAATGGTCCGGTGGGGGTTTTTGAGATTCCTCCTTTTGATCAAGGATCCGTCAAATTGGCTCAATGCATTGCGGAGCGAACATCAAAGGGCCTGATCAGCGTTGCTGGGGGCGGAGATACCTTAGCGGCTCTTCAATTAGCCCAGTGTGGTGATCGGTTTACCTATACGTCTACAGCAGGTGGCGCCTTCCTCGAATGGTTAGAAGGTAAAGTACTACCAGGTGTTGAAGCTTTGAGAAATCATACTTAAGTTATTCTATTTAACCCCGTAAATACAAGAAGCTTACTCAGACTCAGACGGAGTTCTTTCTTGAAGGGGTCTGGTTTTTTCTTGCAGCACTTCTTGAAGGGAAGTACTGGAAACATATCGGCCTAAGGCTTGGTGTAGGGCGAAAAAGCTAGCCACAAACAAGCTTGCAAAAAATAGCGCACTACTCCAAGCCAATAGAGCATCAGAAAGTCCATAAAAATTTAGCAAGTATCCAACAAACATTAGACATGCGGCTACGAAAGATAGGCCAAGGGCATAGGTCAAACAGTGGCCAAGAAAAGTCAGCCAAACTTTCATACTATGAGAAATGGGATGACTATTTTTATTCATGGTGACCTCGACGTCGGATGGTAATGCGTATGGGGGAAAACCGGCTCATTCGCCTTAAATGTAAGCTATCTCCTAAAAGCACCACAGTCACAGCTAAGATGACAGCCAAGAGTGTGTGAGCAAAAACCATGATTCCTCCCTCTTCTTTAAAAATTTCTAATGTTAAGAGGTGAGTCATTGTGATCATCAAGCCAAAAACAAATAAACCTGATAATAATACGGGTAAGAATTGCTTCTTCAACCGCCACACTCTTTGCCGCCAACGCTTTTTGAAAAAATCTTGCTGGCTTGGATCTTTTGAAAGTCCCATGATATCCTCCCTTACTTTCAGAATCTCTGAAAGGAGTTAAAGAATCGTAAAAGGAGCATGATTAATAAAGTGGTTATAGGAAGGAGAAAAGTTGAATCTTTGGAGCCTTACCAAGGGCTAGTGTTCAATATGAACCATTTACCATATCTGTTTACTTTGTCTAAATTTCACGATTCTGACTTTTCCTGAAAACTTTCCTTTACTTTGCCTTAGATAATTTCTAGTGTTTAAGCGATTAAAAATTGTATTAAAAAAGTGAAGGTGCTAATGATCAAAATTCTTTCTTCCATATCCTGCTGCCTGATCACATCGACTCTTGTATCGACCCCAAGCTACTGTTCTGAAAAACAGAGCATTTCACCCAACAATGCTTTATTAAGTGACCTTAAAAACAATAGAATATTTCGACAAAAGGTAACTCATGAAGATATAATCTCACCTAAAAAACTATCTCCTGAAGAATCGACCATCGCAGAATTACCAAAAAGACCCAGTCCCCTTACAGCTTCGGAAAAGCAAGAATTTTACAATGTCGGCTATAGGGATCTTTCTTCGAGTGAAGCCATGAGGATCCTTCTGGTCAGTGGGTATCATACAACCAAGCATTTTAATAAGCCGCTTATTATAAAAACTGCAGACGGTAGAGAAGTAAACACTGGTATTATCGAAATCACGGTAGGCGAAAACCCAATCTCAGAGAATAAGATTTCTTCTGATGGGAAAATGTCTCAAGAAGGAGAGACCAAGTTCTTTAAAAATCACACCGAACTAAAGGTCTGGTTGGATCAAATTTCAAGTCAATCCGCTTGATGAGAGAAGAAAGCCGCTTTTTGGGCTTTCTTATGAGCATCAACAAATACTCAGAAAAGCTGTTGAAAGCTTTTCTGAATGTTTAATGAAGTGCTTTTTCTTCCGCTTGAATGGGACGTTCTGCTTGTCCCAAGGGACTGGCATTAGGCTCTGGCGCGGGTGCCTCCAGCCAATCTATAGGTTTTAAAGCCTTGGTTAGGGCAATTTTCAAAACCTCATCAATGGTTCCCACGGGAATAATTTGGATACCCTTTTTAACATTGTCAGGAATATCCGCCAAATCCTTCTGGTTATCAATAGGAATAACAACTGTTTTAATGCCACCTCGGTGTGCTGCCAAAAGCTTCTCTTTAAGCCCACCAATTTGCAAAACTCTACCTCTAAGGGTAATTTCACCGGTCATGGCGACTTCTTTGCTCACCGAAATCCCAGTCAAGGCGGATACAATGGATGTGCACATCGCAACCCCAGCTGAAGGACCATCTTTCGGGATTGCTCCTTCCGGCACGTGAATATGAATGTCCCTTTTTTCAAAAACCTCCGGATTTATCCCGAGTCGAGGGGCTTGGGAGCGAATATAGCTGACTGCTGCTTGGATAGATTCTTGCATTACATCCCCGAGCTTACCGGTGATAAGCGTTTTCCCCTTACCTTGCAAAACAACGGCTTCAATGCTAAGCAGCTCACCACCAACCTCAGTCCATGCTAAGCCTGTGGTCGCTCCAATCGTATCTTCCAATTCAGCTTGACCATAATGGAAGCGAGGAACACCAGCATATTTAGCCAAGTTTTTTGGTGTAATCTTGATAGCCTTTACTTTATCAACCAATATTTCCTTAATCGCTTTCCGGGCTAAGTTCGCAATTTCTCGCTCAAGATTACGCACACCGGCTTCTCGAGTATAGATGCGTATGAGTTGTCTTAAAGCCTCATCAGAAATGGAAAACTCATTCTTTTTCAAGCCATGCACCTCTTCTTGCTTTGGGATCAAGTGGCGAATGGCGATCTCAACCTTCTCGTCTTCCGTATAACCTGGAAGACGAATGATTTCCATACGATCTAATAAAGGTTGCGGCATTTTAAGAGTATTGGCTGTGGTGACAAACATCACATCAGACAAATCGTAGTCCACCTCAAGATAATGATCATTAAAGGTACTGTTTTGCTCAGGATCCAATACTTCTAACAATGCAGAGGCTGGATCACCCCGCCAATCGGCACCCATCTTATCGATTTCGTCAAGCAAGAATAAGGGATTGGACGATTTCGCTTTGCGCATGCCCTGAATGACTTTGCCTGGCATAGAGCCAATATAGGTGCGACGATGGCCACGAATTTCAGCTTCATCCCTCACGCCACCCAAGGAAATGCGTACAAAGTGGCGACCGGTAGCCTCAGCAATAGATTTGCCTAAAGAAGTCTTACCCACCCCGGGAGGACCAACAAGACACAAAATTTGTCCCTTCACCTTGCCAACCCGACTTTGGACGGCTAAATATTCCAAAATTCGTTCTTTAACTTTCTCCAAACCATAGTGGTCTTGATCAAGAATCTTTTTCGCTTGGACGACATCACGACGAATTCGGGATCGTTTTTGCCACGGAATTCCTAACATCCAATCCAAGTAGTTGCGAACCACTGTAGCTTCAGCGGACATCTGATTCATAGTTCGCAGCTTGCGAACCTCGGATAGACATTTATCTAAAGCTTCTTTCGTAAGCTTGGTTTTCTTAATTTTGTCTTCGAGCTCGGAAATTTCATCCTTACCATCTTCTGATTCACCCAGCTCTCTTTGGATAGCCTTCATTTGCTCATTGAGGTAATAATCGCGCTGAGTTTTTTCCATCTGCTTTTTTACGCGATTGCGGATGCGCTTTTCCACCTGCATCACACTGATTTCAGACTCTATCAGTTGAAGAATACGTTCTAGTCTTTCACCTGTCGTTCCAATTTCAAGAAGACTTTGCTTATCAGAAATCTTTAACGTTAAGTAAGAAGCGATGGTATCAGCCAGTTTGACAGGATCTTCAATTTGGTTGATGGTTACAAGGACATCCGGAGGAATCTTACGGTTAAGTTTCACATATTGCTCGAACTGGCTTAAAACACTGCGCAAAAGTGCTTCCAGCTCATCATTGTTTGCATTAGCATCATCTAGAGGTTCAACAAGAGCTTCAAAGTAGTTGTTTTCGTCAACGATTTTCAAAATGTTGACTCGACGCCCTCCCTCTACCAATACCTTGACCGTTCCGTCAGGTAATTTAAGAAGTTGCAAAACCGTCCCCAGGGTACCAACCGTATAGAGATCTTGAGGCATGGGATCATCAAGGACTGGATTCTTTTGGGTTACCAAAAGAATTTGCTTGCCCTCACTAATCATGACATCTTCTAACGCGCGGACAGATTTTTCCCGCCCCACAAAAAGGGGAACAATCATGTGCGGAAATACTACGATATCACGAAGCGGTAGAACGGGATACTTTACACCTTTGCTCAATCCAAACATAATCGTCTTCTCAACTCAGGTATTCGTTGTTGTTTTGGTGGCATAGTTATTTTTCAAAAGACTAAACCACTTCTTGTTTTGGGACCAGGTCCCATAAGCCTACTTGCTTTCAAGACTTAGCTTGTAGCCGAAACGTCTGTTCGAACTTTTCCATAACTTTTAAGCGGCTTCGATCGACCTTCAACCACTTCCTTATTAATGACTATTTCATCTACATTTTCCAGGTTAGGAAGCTCAAACATGATATCCAGTAAAATTGATTCCATAATGGAGCGCAAACCGCGCGCACCCGTTTTGCGAGTAATCGCTTTTCCAGCAATGGCAAAAAGGGCGTCATCTGTAATGGTCAAATCCACATCTTCCATCTCAAACAATTTCTTATACTGTTTGACCAGAGCATTCTTAGGCTTGCTTAAGATTTCTACCAAAGCATTTTCATCCAAATCAGCCAAGGTTGCAATAACGGGCAGGCGACCAATAAATTCAGGAATAAGACCAAATTTGAGCAAATCCTCGGGCTCCACGTCACGTAAAATGTCACCCATTGACCGGTCATCAGGCGAGCGAACATCAGCTCCAAAACCAATGGACACCCCTTTGCCGCGAGCTGAAATAATTTTCTCTAAGCCGGCAAAGGCACCGCCACATATAAATAAAATGTTTGTTGTGTCTACTTGCAAAAATTCTTGTTGAGGATGTTTGCGTCCTCCTTGAGGCGGGACTGACGCAACAGTTCCTTCCATAATCTTTAGTAAAGCCTGTTGCACCCCTTCGCCAGATACATCTCTTGTAATGGATGGATTATCAGATTTACGGGAAATCTTGTCTACTTCGTCAATGTAAACAATTCCTCTTTGAGCTCTTTCTACATTGTAATCAGCAGCTTGAAGCAACTTAAGGATAATATTTTCAACATCTTCTCCTACATACCCGGCCTCAGTTAACGTTGTTGCATCAGCCATGGTAAAAGGGACGTCAATAATTCTAGCTAAGGTTTGAGCTAATAACGTTTTTCCACTACCTGTCGGACCGATCAACAAAATGTTTGATTTGGCAATTTCAATATCACTGCCTTTCATACCATTAGCTAATCTTTTGTAGTGATTGTGTACCGCCACGGATAGAACGCGCTTAGCATGGAATTGGCCGACTACATAATCGTCTAAAACTTGGCAAATCTCCATAGGTGTTGGAACACCTTCTCCGCCACGAACCAAAGAAGTGCGATTTTCCTCCCGGATAATATCCGTGCAAAGCTCCACACATTCATCGCAAATGAAAACCGTAGGTCCGGCTATAAGTTTACGAACCTCATGTTGGCTCTTACCGCAAAATGAGCAGTAGAGGGTATTCTTTGCATCACCACCACTTGCCTTACTCATCAAACTGCTCCCCTAGTGCTCCAAATTAATTTTGCTGGAAAATTTAAAATTATCAGCAAAATCCTCATAACCCATTTCATATTATTAGTATGGGTCTCGATCAGTGAATAAAAGGTTAAAATAATTTTGCATTAATCCTGTGTTTTACCGACCCCTGGGACATCCCGTGGACGGTGACTAATCACTTGATCAATGAGACCGAAATCCTTTGCTTCATTGGCAGACATAAAACGATCTCGTTCTAACGTCTCTTCAATAACAGATAAAGGTTGTCCTGTTTGCTGAACATAGATGTCATTCAACCGGCGACGCAAGGTCAAAATTTCGCGAGCTTGAATTTCGATATCAGTTGCCTGACCTTGTGCTCCTCCATGAGGTTGGTGAACCATAACACGAGCATTTGGTAGACAATATCTTTTCCCTTTTGCCCCTGCCGTTAAAAGAAGGGACCCCATGGAGCAGGCTTGTCCAAGACACAAGGTTGCCACATCACAACGTACATAATTCATGGTATCAAGAATAGACAACCCTGCAGTCACAACCCCACCAGGAGAATTGATATACATGGTGATGTCTTTATCAGGATTCTCTGATTCTAAGAATAACAACTGAGCACAGATCAGGCTTGCCATGTCATCATGAACAGGACCTGTGACAAAGACTATACGCTCTTTTAAAAGTCGTGAATAAATGTCATAAGCTCGTTCCCCTCGGTTTGTTTGCTCAACCACCATGGGAACCAATGTATTAACCAAGGGAGAACGAGAATCAATCATGCCACTTTACCTTTCGACTTTGACGTTTTTTCCTTGGCAGCTTTTGCTTTGGGCTTTTCTGCCGTCGCTTCATCTTCTTCATAACCTGGAACCACACCTTTAATGAGTTCCATCAACTCAGAGACTTTAACGGCACGCTCTTTAAGCAAAACACTACCTAAGATAAAATCTACCACCTTATCTTCCAAAATGGGAGCAGCTAATTGCTCAACAGCAGCTGGATTCTTTCTGTAAAACTCAATAACTTGTTGCATATGCCTTGGATAACGCATGGCTTCAGCAAAAATTGCACGTCGGACTTCTTCTTCTGTGGTCTGAATTTTATTTAACCGAGCAATCTCAGATATTAACAATCCTAATCGAACACGACGCTCAGAAATGGCACGATATTCAGCTTTTAATTCAGCTTCGTCTTTATCATCCACATCTGAGGATTGTCCTGTTTCTTTGGCTGCCTTTAACTCTTCTTGCAAGCGTTGCCAGATAGCATTGAATTCATTGTCAACCATGCTTTGAGGCAAATCAAAGGTATAACGTTCGGATAAAGCATCCAACAAATGACGTTTTAAGCGCAGCCTTGCCAGATTGTCATATTCACCTTGCAAAGATTTTTGTACCTGCTCGCGCACTTGGTCAACAGTCTCGAGACCGAGGTCTTTCGCAAACTCATCATCTAACTTGAACTTTTGACGCTCTTGAATATTTTTAACGGAAACTTTCAGGGTAACATTTTTCCCGGCCAATGAGTCATCGTTAATGTCGGAAATAACTTTATCTTCGACATTAAGTTCATCGCCAACATTCACACCTTCCAGCTTAGCTTCAAGGTTTTCGAAAATAAGCTTATCTTTGGAACCTAACTCGACTTGGATATTCTTACCAAAATCACGACGAGACTTACCATCAATGATCACATCCAACTCTAGGTGCACTAAGTCACCTTTTTTGGCAGCACGGGCTTTATCCAGATCTTTAAATTTTTTACGATCCTCAACAAGCTCTTTTAACTTTTGCTCAATTTCTTCGTTTTCAAGATTAACAATCAATTTTTCTAAGTTTATATCTTTAAAGTCTTTGACTTCAATCTCAGGGAGAATTTCTATATCCACCTTGTATTCAAGATCTTGACCTTGGGCGAAGGAAACCACATCTACTTTCGGGCGATTGGCTTGACGCAGAGAATGATCCTTTATGAGTTTTTGCACACCTGAATTAATCACCTTTTCAAGTGCTTCCTGAGTTGCTTGCTCTCCAAAACGTTGCATAAGGACATGTTGGGGCGCTTTTCCTGGACGAAAACCTGGGAGTTTAACCTTTTGCCCTAAAACTTGTAAGCGCTCGATAACATGGGCATCAAAATCTTTTGCCGCAACGGTTATCTTATATTCGCGTTTTAAACCTTCGTTGAGTGTTTGTGAGATCTGCATTCGAACCCTACTGCCTTGTTCATGAAGTTTGCAATATAATCAATGGTGCGGGCGGAGGGACTTGAACCCCCACGACTCTCGTCGCCAGAACCTAAATCTGGTGTGTCTGCCAATTTCACCACGCCCGCAGAGAATTGTAAAAATTTGTCGTGACGATTATTTTTCTGTACATCACTTACGAGAGATGATCAACATAAAAATAAGAAAAACCAACCAATTTAGCTTGAATTTGTAATTTTACACACATATTTACATAACATGGTGGATACACCAAAACATTTTAAGGGTGGGGAATATGCGTTTCAGTTTGGTTAGCTCTGGATTAACCATGTGGCTTTGTGTCGTTGCTTTTTACCTATACCAATACATTTTGCGCGTTTCCCCCAGTGTCATGATCTATGATATCATGGCTGCTTTTGCCATTGATGCGAACAGTTTTGGCAGCCTTTCTGCTATTGCGACCTTTTGTTATGCCCTGCTTCAAGTTCCTGCGGGCATTCTATCTGACTTATATGGCTCCAGACGCATGGTCTTAACTTCTATTTTCTTGTGTGTGGCCGGAGTTGCCTTGTTTGCTATGAGTGAGCATCTCGTCTCTGCTTACATAGGCCGCGTGTTCATCGGTTCAGGTTCAGCTTGTGCCTTTTTGTGTGTGAGCAAAGTATCCAGCGATTGGTTTCCTGCTGACAAAAAAACCATGTTATTTGCCCTGACAGTGACTGCCGGAACCGTTGGTGCCTTAATTGGCGGCGCTCCTTTGGCAGCTATGACCAAAGCTTGGGGCTGGCGCGAGGCGCTCATGGTTCTGGTAGGCATTGGCTTTATCATCTTCTTTCTCAATTTTGCCTTACTCCGCAACCATCCTCAAGGTGCTGAGCACCCAGAGGATCCCGATCACCGCAGTGAAACTTGGCAAGCTATTTTAGATGTCTTTAAAAGCCGGTTATGCTGGATGTATGGCGTGGTTGCTATTGGTATTTACTTAAGCATTTCAGTTTTTGCTGATCTTTGGGGCGTGTCTTTCTTGATGCAAAAATGTATGGTCAGCAATGAAGAAGCAGCTGGCGCTGTCTCCCTCATTTATGTGGGAACGTGTATTGGTTGCATCAGTGTGGCCATCTTAAGCCAGAAGGTTCGTCACCCCCAATTTATCATCTCTGGTTCCGCATTTATGATATGCACGCTGCTCTCAATCATCGTCTTTGTCTCGGATCTACCTTTTTCTCTGATCTCCGTAATGCTTTTTGCCATAGGTTTATGCACGGGTGGGGAAATTTTATGTTTTACCAAAGCGTGTGAAGCCATGAGTATTTCTGTTGCCGCCACGGTCACCGGATTCATCAACTTTGTTGTCACGTTGGGTGCAGCGATCATTCAACAACAAGTTGGTTTTATCTTGAATTGGTTCTGGGATGGCATAAGTTTAGATGCCAAAGGCGTGCCTATGTATAGCATTCAAGATTATCAAGGCGCATTGGCAGCGGTGATCGGCGTTACCTTTATGTCGTTCCTACTATCGTTCTTCATTGTCAAACCCAAAAAGGCACTGGCGTAGAGGGTTTAAGGTTCTGGCAAGGCTGACTCTGAATCCTCAGCCCTGCCGATCAGAAGTACCTTCGTTATTCTTTTTACCGTCCACATCAAATCACTTGGTATTCTTTTAGAATATGAAGGAAGGTATCCCAGAACTTCTTATATCCCTTGGATACAAGTTTCTGTTTTTTTTCACTATCGAATTTTTTAAATTGGGATTTATCTGGCAATATCAAATTACCATGTAAATCCCTAACATTTCTTAAGATAAATTCAAAATCTTTAAAATCCTGCGCATACAAGACCATTTTTCTGTGCATCCCTTTCGTATCCTCCACCATGGAATTCTTTACCATCATAAGAATGTTGATGAATGACCTTTTGTTTTGAGGGAGGGTTGAGTATTTTTTAAGATCTCGGGAAACGTTAAAAAATTCATGAGTTAGGATAAATAGACCATGGGTCAAAATCGCATAAGAGTTCCTGTCTTCTTGTTCACTCAACTTTAGGCGAAGCTTATTGATTTCCAACAAATGAGTTCGCCAATTGACGTCAATATCCTCTTTCAATAATTGCTCTATGGCAAACTGCTCTCTGATGTGAGCTAAATCATGACTCATCATTTTCTTTGTTCCATTGAAATTTCCAAAATGGGGGTCTTTTCTAATAAATTTACCATAAGGACTTTCCCTGGAATTCAATCGTCTCAAGTCTGGACTTTCCATAGTGTTGACATCAAACAAAATGATAGAGCCTGGATAATCATAATTTAAAGCCTGATCAACAAAAGTAGACAGACCAATTTTCGTTTTGGGGTTGTTGGTATAGATAATAAAGGGAGGACGAAATTCCTCGTACACCACAGAAAATCGCCCCGCTGGTGGATCATAATCTATAATACCTGTCCACTTAAAGCCCGCGTAAGGGGAATAATTACCACAGTCTGAAGAAAGAGGGATTTTCTCAAAAGATGACTTATCCAGGGTCCCTTCTAGGTCTTTTTGAAAACTATTACTTCCTTTGAAAGCATCAACAATCTTAGCTAACCAACAATTAATCTCTACAAAATTGTATTGAGTCATCCTTTTTTCCTGATTCAGGAGATGGGCTAACTCATATACTTTTTTTAATCGAGACAACGCCAGTTCAGAATTAGCCTCACCTCGATCAGCTTCATGCTGACGAACGTAATCATGGATTAGGGCAAAACCGTTTTGAAGGATCGTAAATAACCCCTCTATATGGATTGAGCTGAAGTTTAATTCCTTATTTCCTACAGATGATGGTAGATTAGCAAATGCTCGATCATAAATATTGCGATAACTGCGGATTTGAGTCTGGACATTACGATGTTGATAACCGCTTGGAAGGGTGAGTTGTTCATCTTCCAGAGTAGCTTGACTAAGATCTGGTTTGCCTTCCATTTCCAGAGCATACAGAGGATTGTTTCCAAGAAGAGAATAAAAGAATACCAAGGTAGTGAATATAGGAATATACATCACACACTGACCTAAATTAATCTAACTTCCTATAGATGATGTCAGAAATTAATTAATAATAGGTTAATAGAACTAGATAATTGGATTCTGCCAGTAATTTAGCAATTAAGACTTATGGTAATGACGGCTTTTAGGTTGCCTTACATCTTTCAGGATCGAGGGCCAATTAAAAGCTGGATCCTCGCTATTAACTAAGATCCACAAGACCGATTCTTGATTCTTCATAAGATCAGTTAGACGTACATATCTTTCTGTTATTAAATCCTTAAAGTGAAATCCTTTAAAAGAAATCGGATCATAAGGGTAAGGTTTTAATACCTGCCCATTAAAATAAGGATGATCAAGGGCGAAAAATTTTTCTGCGTTCCAAGATTGAAGGTTTTGCTTAGAAAATGTTTCACCATTTATGATGTAAGATGTATCTGAAAGAAGTTCGTATCCTTTTTGCTTGTATTCTTTCTCCTGTTCTTTAGCGATAAGAATGCGATAGTCTCCCTTAAGCAAAAAATACAATTTCATCAGTTGAAAATAACTCTCATAGACTAGCTGGTTCATACCCCAAAAGACATTGCCACCATTCTTCTTATGACTGTAGATATTCTTATACCCTTGACATAAACCCGTGGATTCATCAATTTTAAGGGCGTGCAAAGCTCGAGCGATATTAATCTCTATAATTGCTTTTCTGTGGGCCTGAATCATAAGTGAATGGCCGCCATTCAAAATAAAAAACCCATTTTCAAAGCATTCACTGAAAGATGGATGCGCATTTTTAGATAGAACCAGTCCATAGTCATCAAGCATTGATGTGGTTTGGTGATCCAATAACGCCTCATGTACCAGAGGTGCTATGCTCAGATCAGCATATACAATAAGGGACTTGTCCATAAATTGGGTTAATTCATCCGCAACCACAGCTCTAAGCAAATCAACTCTAAAATAAAGAGGAATAGGATTTCTAAAAGCTGCTGGATACTGAGCGACAATCTTAAGAGTATGAACATCTCTTAAGGAAACTACTTGATCTAACCCTCGCTCGGTCAGTAGACGCTGCGTCTTGTAAAGCGCCTCATCAGAAACACTTTTACGGTCATACCAAAAGTTGATGGGACATTGAGGATTCCCCTTGTGCCATAATTCCAACCAATCAATAGTGTACCTTGCCGGTGTCTTTTCACAGCTATGAGGACGGATCTCTGGAAAGATGTAATTTTGATCTTCAAAATCCGGACTCGCTTCATTCACCCACATGAAATTAATAATGCATCTTCTATCCCTTTCCTGCATTGAATCTGGTTCCATCGCTTTTGCATTCAGCACGAAGGACCATACCCCCAGAAAGAAAACGCCTATCATTTTTCTTAGTGAAAGACTCATTGATATTATCTCGTTGTGTAAATATTTTCCCCAGAACCAAGACATTCATTAAAAGAGATAGTGATGAATTTCATAAAGTTTAATTCTTATCGTGTCACTTTTTAAATATTAGAAAACGCATTAACAATTTACAAAAATAAACAAAAATAAATAACGTGAATTAATGCAAAATAATCTCTCAACAAAAGGATATACCTTTTCAAGGCATTCAAGCTCTTAGCATCACGAATAAGCCGAAAGACTTTTTGCAAGACAGAAAGACCAGACTTTGATATAGTCCCCGTGGGAGGTTGGATCGGGCGTATCTCTCGCCAACCTGGTCAGGTCCGGAAGGAAGCAGCCATAACGAGCTCTGATATGGGTCGACTCTCAATCTCCCACGTTCACCAAAAGGCGTTGTTCAGGAGCAATCAAATCTAGTCATGTCAAATATCTCGCCCTACCGAGTATTAGCTCGTAAATATCGCCCACAAAAGCTGTCTGAATTGGTTGGTCAAGAAATTTTAGTGACCACTTTAGCTCAAGGGATAGCTCAAGGACGCTTACCCCATGCCTTTGTCTTACATGGCATTCGAGGGGTTGGGAAAACCACCACAGCCCGTATTTTGGCTAAAGCGCTAAATTGCACGGGCCCTGATGGTCAAGGAAGCCCCACACCTGATCCTTGTGGTATTTGCTCTTCATGTGTTGCGATTACAGAAGAACGTCATATGGATGTGGTGGAGATGGACGCGGCCAGTCGCACCGGCGTTGATGACATTCGCGAAGTTATTGAAGCTGCTCGGTACAAAGCTGTTAACGGTCGCTTTAAAATTTACATCATCGACGAAGTTCACATGCTTTCTAAAAGCGCTTTTAATGCGCTTTTGAAAACCTTAGAAGAACCACCTCCACACGTCAAATTCATCTTCGCGACCACAGAACTTAAAAAAATTCCCGATACAGTGCTATCCAGATGTATGCGTTTTGATTTAAGTCGCATTTCCCCGCAAATCCTCTTAGATCATTTTAAGAAGATTGCCAATCTTGAAGGTGTTACCATTGATGAGGAAAGTTTGAGCCTCATCGTCCGTGCTGCGGATGGATCTGCACGAGACGGTCTATCTCTCCTTGATCAAGCTATTGCGCTGGCTAATGGGAACGTCAGCGTGGATATTGTCCGCAACATGCTGGGCTTAGTGGATCGAGGTCAACTTTTCAGCTTATTTGATATGCTCTTATGTGGTCAAGTCCCTGAAGCCATCGCTCATGCTCGCCAATTAATGGCACGAGGCAGTGATGCTACTGTTATTTTGGAAGAATTGCTGGATTTAACCTATTGGGTAACAACCCTTAAAACCTGTCCTCAACTCAAGCAAGATGCTACGTGGCCGGAAAGTGATCGACACCAAGGTACAGCGTTAGCAGACAAGTATCCCCTGCCCAGCCTTATGCAAGCTTGGCAAATCCTCTCTAAAGGCTATGAAGAAGTTGCCCGTTCACCCTTACCCAGTCAAGCGGTAGAAATGGTCCTCTTGCGTTTAAGTTATTTAAGCAAACTTCCCAGCGCTGAAGAGCTTTTAGGGATGATTCAAAATAAACCCATTATTGCGCCAACACTCGCCTCAACCTTGGAATTGGCCCATTCTACGCTCCCTGCGTTACCTCAAAGTTTTGAAGAATTGGTCCAACTGGTAGCTAAGGCTCGAGAACCTATGCTCCATGCCCATTTAATTCATGATGTGCGATTAATATCCTATGCCCCAGGTAAGCTTGAAATTGCACTCGGTGATCGCGCTCCTAAGAATTTTGTGATAGAATTGGGTAAAGTGTTGCAAAACTTGACCCAGATTCCATGGCACATTTCAACAGATCATTCACCATCAGCCCAGCCCACCCTTGCTGAGCAACAGAAAACACACCAGCAAGCCTTAACAGAGCAAAGCTTAAATCATCCGATTGTCAAACAGTTGGCCGAAGCTTTTCCAGGCTCTACTATTGCAGTCAAATCCTAGGAGTTAATGATATGAAAAACCTAAACCAAATGATGAAACAAGCACAACAGCTGCAACAACGTATGGCTGAAATGCAAGAAAAACTCAACCAATCAGAAATGACAGGAAGCTCAGGTGCTGGCATGGTTCAAGTCACCATGAATGGCAAGGGCGAAGTAAAATCTCTTAAAATTGATCCCTCGTTAGTGGACCCAAAAGAAGTCGAAGTTTTAGAAGATCTGATCATTGCTGCCTGTAATGATACCAAAGCTAAGATTGAGCAGTATATGGCTGAGGAAATGGGTAAAATAACCGGTGGATTGAATATTCCTGGCTTCAAGCTTCCATTCTGATTTTTTAAAGGCGGGGCCGTTCACTATTTAACCCATTTTGTGGAAGGCCCTTCATGAAAAATCACAATTGAGGGGACTCCTCATCAAATTTCAACATACTTTAGCTGCTCTGTTTCTCCTTGTTTTTTAGAGTTTTTTCTCTATTTTTTAGTATGGAACGTAGCACACCCCATTGGCTGACCAAGATCGAAAAGTGGGAGGACGAAACATGCATGAGTCCATAATTGCCGTACTATATTTTATAGCCGTTGTGGCGTCTATATTCTTGGGTCTGCGAATGGATAAAACTTTAAAGATCGCTCACCCAGACGTCAACCCTTATGCTTTTGGGTATTTCCTAGGTTTTTTAGGAGTCTTATCTTTTCCAATTTTCTTGCTAGGATATTACTATCTTCCAAGCGTCATGGAATCCCCTAATTTAACCATTGAGTTTGCTTTTACCCTAACAGCTATCGGCATCCTTTACCGGCGAATTTTAGCCTGGATTCTCTTTATAACGGGAAATATCGCTTATGCAATGTCATTCATCTTTACACCTAGCATGCTGCATAAACCTCTTGAATCTTTAAAGTCCCTTGTAATCCAACAATTTGCTTCAGGTGAAATGTGGGTGACCGTGGCCATTATAATCATTCTAACGGTCATTCTTACTTATTATTTAAAACGCCGCCATGAACTACCCTTCCCTTGATTAATACGGTCAAGAATAAAAGGCCTCTACAATCGAGAGACCTTTTGACTATCTTCTCAAATTAAGGATTGGCTGGAATTTTGGTTACACCTTTTTTTAATCCCCATCGCGCGAACAATCTGGAAAAAATCATAGCAAAGGCACCATTACCCAGCACATTAGCACTGGTAATGATCGGATCAAAAGTGATGTAAAGGACCGTAATTATGGAAAGCATTTCTGGAGAAAAACCTAAATATTTCTCTAAGATCGGAAGCATGACTAAGATGCCTCCCCCCGGAACCGCAGCAACAGCAAATTTTGCCAGAACAAAATACAAAGCAAAAACCAAGTAAGTTTCGTAATCAGGAAATCCTTGGCCAAAAGACATAAGCAGAGTCAATGCAAATAAAGGAATAGCAAAACAATCACCCATAAGATGAATATTGACCGTGGCAGGGACCACACCTCGAGCCACGTCCGGATGGTCAACATTCTTTTCAGCTCCCAAAATCATCAGAGGAAGAGATGCAGCACTAGACATGGTACTGAATCCTGTAATGGCAGCAGGAGCCATGTTTTGAAAAGCAGCTTTCCATAAAGAGGGTCGAAAACGCACCGCCAATCCATAAATAAAAGCTAGGTAACCAGTCAGAAGACCAAAGAGGATCAAAAACAATTTAAAATACTGATGACAAATAATCCCCAACACTTGGTCATGGGCTAATTTGAGAACAAAACCAAGGATAAATAAGGGCATAAGAGGCAGAAAAAGGTCTTTTAATACAAAGGATGTCAATCTCATGAAAAAGCTAGCGGCACGCTCAGCCAATGCAGGCTTTAAGAAACTTACCACCACCCCGACAACCAATCCCACGCCCAAAGCCCCCTCATTAGAGAAGAAGGGTGGCAGTTTAATTTGCCACAATGGAAGCAGAGGTTCTCCATACGGGGTTATACTCATACTGTGCATGTGAACTGTATTGATAAGACGAGCTAAAAAATAACTTAAGTTTGTGGACAAAAAATTAGACAAACAAACCATAGGCACAAGGATCAGCAAAAACGGTAAAGCCCGATCACGCATTTGGGTCATGCTGTTGAAAACAAAGGTAAAAATGATTAAGGGCAGAACAAATAGCAAGAGCTCTTTAAGGGTCAGGCTGAGCGTCAAAAAAAAGGATGCCACGATGCTAGGGAGAGAAGATCCCCACAAAAAGGCCAACAAAAAAATTCCCACGCATTGGAGAGGTAAACTGAATTGAGGTAGTCGTAATCGCATAATACACCTAAGGGGATAGATTGAAAATAATTGGATAAAAAAAGATAAAATGAAAGTATGACCGCCCTAGGCGGTTGTGGTTGTGATGGTGTATTTGAAAAAAATAGTATGCATAATTCAGATGTAAGCTGATATCAGTGCCCTGTCAAGTAAGACTTAATGTTCTTTACTTAGCTGCCATCTCTGATACCAGTTTTGAATATATTGATCTATTAAGTTTTTGTTCTTTAGGACCAATACATTCTCAACATTCCGTTTATAAGCCGAGACTGAGAAATTATAAGATCCCGTGATCAAAGTTTCATGATCAATAATAATAATTTTATTATGTGCAATACCAGCTGGTGTATCAATGCGCACAGGAATTTGGTTCTTCTTTAAAATACGTAGCTGTCCTTGTGGATCCTTCCTATTACTCTTATCCAAAATTACTTGGACCTGAACTCCTTGCTTCTTTTTATCAACCAATAATTGAGTAATTTGGCGATCAGTAAAAGAGTAAGCCTGGACCATGATGGATTTTTTAGCTTGAGTAAGCTGGTCAAGAATTAATTTCTGGCAAGAACGCCCCGGCGTGAAACAGACCTTATTGGACTCTCCTGTTCCCTCACCTTGAGTATATGCGATAGGCTCATGGGGACTCTGAAAAAGCTCGAAAGCCCCTGCACTCATGATGATGGCAGAGATAGTTCCAAGGATAATTCCATGAGTAAAGGTTAAAGGCTTCTTGGAACGCCCTTTGGATACTCTTGCCATGACTTTAATAGGACTTAGGGTAAACTACCCAGAAATGTATGATATTTCGTCTCAAAAAACCAGAAGTAGAATTTGTTTAACCATCCCTTTCCCTTTTTCTGGTTATAAAAAGGAGGGCCTTTTAAGCTCTCCTTTTCCAACACTGCACCCGTTTAAGGGGGGGGGCTTATTGTGAAATAGCCGAAGGTGTTATGTTGAACTCTTCTTCGTACTTTCTGATAAAAGTTCGAACGGCATTTTCATATATCCGATGCGCATCCATATCTCTCAGAACGCCACGATTCTTCGAATTGTGGGTAATGGGTTTGTATGTTCCGTTTTTTCTCAGAAGTACGGGAAGTTTTTGTTTATAGGCTATAGAAATCATTTCTTCCTTGGTCATGTTATTAAGATCGTAATTTTTCTTACCAAGCTCCTTCCAAAGGGCAATATCACTCACTTTGTATCTGCCGAAAAATAGATTGCGAACAGTTCCTTCTGCGCAGTCAGGCTCATTGATCAATTTCAAAATACTAACTCTTTGATAAATATCATGGATGGATGCCCCTCCTTTAATCACATCAAGCAGTTCAGGAACCACGTACGCGGTTGTCGAGGCTATCCTGACGCTTTCATGATTCAAGGCTTTATACAGTTCTCTTAAATACTGGGGCCTCTCCTCAAACTTAAAATTAGCATAACTCTGGTACCACGTTTCGTTATTCTTTTTCTGAACGTTTTCCTTATGACATTGTTTCTTCCAAAAGTTTTCATCCTTTGCTAGTTCATTGAAGTCATGATTAACTAAAGACATTTCCATTAATGATCTTTGATCTAAATGATCAAGAATATGAAGTTTAAGTTCGGCCGGCAAAGAAGAGAACCTATTTTTTGTTTCCGCCCTATCTAAATCACAGGATTGATCCTTTGGAGTCATCATTAATTGCACCGATTGTCTTTCCCCAATCCCATGATACCCCTTTGCAAATCCTGATTTTTCCTGCTCCATGGAAAATACGACCTGTGCTGACATTGCCATAACCCACATGCCAGAAAGAAGTTCTAATTTCATTAATTTAACCATAAAATGAATACCTTAACTTAATTAAATATTGTTTTATTACAATATATATATTTTTATTTTATATTTATCACATTACGAATATAGAGATTTTGGGGGAAAATTCAAGGGAACAGCTAATTTTTTTGACAGCCTAGCTGTAGAACATAAATTTATCATGTTCGTACAACCATCAATAAAAGATAACACTGAAAGCTGGTTTTAAATGGAAGTAATTAAGAAATTAAATGTAGAATTTAAGATGGCTCCCCGAGACGGACTCGAACCGCCGACCCAGTGGTTAACAGCCACTTGCTCTACCGACTGAGCTATCGGGGAACGCACGTTATTTTGATAGCATACCCGTTTACGCAATCTCAAACTATTTTTTTCAAAAAACGTAATTTTTTTTATGGAAAGGGGAGAAGAAGAGAATCAAAAACCATTACCAACGCCGTAAAGAAGAGAAAATTCTTTCTGCTTTACCCTGTATTGACATAAGGTAATCGAAAAGAAGTTCAGAAAAAAACCTTGTGTCTATCTCACAAGGTTTCTGTAGCCTTTGAAACTTTTTTATTTATTTTAAGAAGGGATAATATTTTTTTCTTTGAGTAAGGTTTGAAGCTCACCGGTCTGATACATTTCCCGAACGATATCAGATCCACCAATAAATTCACCACAAATATAGAGCTGGGGAATGGTCGGCCAGTTACTAAAGTCCTTTATACCTTGGCGTACTTCTGGATCAGCCAAAACGTTAATGTCTTTGAAAGGAGCATTGAGACTGGTTAAAATTTGAACAACCACTGCGGAAAAACCACATTGAGGAATTTGTGCTGTCCCTTTCATATATAGAATAACAGGGTTGTTTTTGATATCGTTGGCAATTTGTTCTAAAATAGCCGAGTCTGTTGTCATGGTCTCTCTCTATGTTGAATTAACTGTTCTCTTCTTGAGGAACAAGGGTATGAATGGACAAAGCATGGAGTTGATTGCCCATCTTACCACCCAATGCATTATAAATCATTTGATGCTGTTGTACACGCGTTTTGCCTTGAAACGCTTTTGACGTGATATAAGCTGCAAAATGGTCATTATCACCAGCTAGATCTTTGATGACGATTTGAGCGTCTGGAAGAGCTGATTGAATAAGGTGTTTTATTTCCTCAGCAGGCATCGCCATTTTCTTCATCCTCTCTATCAAAAAAAAGGGTTGCGTCCGATGGATTATGATCATCTAACAATCCAAACCGTTTTGCACCCGTGTGGTAAATTTCAACACCTCTTTCTGAGAGAGCAGACCGATCTAATCTTTGACCTGTATGCAAATCCAGCAAAGAGCATGTATCCTGAGATAATTCATCAATCAAAATCAATTGAGAATCTTCGTAAAAATCTCCTCGGTACAATCGACCAAATTCAACGGTAAAATTCAATAACTTTAATCCAATGGCCAAAAAATGACCAGATAAGAAATCATTGGTGCGTTGACAAATGGCTGTCATATCCTCTATTTCATCTACCCTTAACCATTCCAAAACTTCAGCATGGTAAGAAGAGACAATGGGATAATTTAGTTCTCGACTATTGTAACTAAATTCAAAAATAGGACGGGGCAAAGATTGATTCACGGGGAGACCCAATCTTTCAGCAAACTCATCCACGGCTACGTTATGAATTGTAACCCGAACAGGAACAACCTCCGCAGCACAGACCAATTGTTCACGCATGTTCAACCTGCGAATTAGGTGAGTTGGAACCCCCAATTCTTTAAGACGTGACATGAGGAGGGATGAAACTCGATTATTGATGGCCCCTTTTCCATCGATTACAACGCCTTCTTGATCAGGTACGCTGACATCATCTTTAAAGTGGAGGACATAGGTCCCAGGCTCAGGCCCATCAAAAATTGTCTTGCTTGACCCTTGAAATACTTGTCGACGTCGGGGGGCCTGCTTATCCCTTACAAACAAGGAACGAAAGCCAATGGCCATACTCTTATCCTTAATTTAATTGCACTTAAGAAGCTTCTCATCTATACCAATTTATTATCATAAACTCAACGCTCTCCTTTCTTTTGCCTTTCAAGAGAAACAAAATAGAGAGCTTTATATTTAAGTACAGGAGTAGCAGATATGTAATGAATTTGCTAATATTTTTCAAGTAGTTCTTCGAAAGTTTCCCATTATGACAGGCACCCACGTCCCAGAAGCGCCGTTAAAACCAAATTTAAAAACATTAGAAATGATCTGGCCTTATATTTGGCCAAAAAACAACAAAAGCATCAAACACCGTTTTGCTCTTGCAGTCTTCGCCTTAATTGCCTCCAAAGTCGCCACTTTATTGGTTCCAATCTTCTTTAAAGATGCGGTTAATGCGCTCAGTCTCAATCGAAATCTCACCCATACCTTGCCTTTGACTCTGATCTTTTCTTATGGGTTAGCGCGCCTTCTTTCAGCCGCCTTTAACGAGATTCGCGATGGAATCTTTGCGTTAGTCGCTCAACAAGCAGTCCGTGATATTGGCCTTAAGGTTTTTGAACATCTTCACCACTTAGGCTTAAGATTTCACTTAGATCGACAAACGGGAGGTCTGAGTCGTGCCATTGATCGAGGAACAAAGGGCATTGAAGGATTATTGCAATTCTTAACCTTTAGTATTGTCCCCACCATTGTAGAAATTTTCATGGTTAGTGGTCTGTTGTGGGTCATATATGATTATCGCTACGCATTGCTGACTCTCGTAACCATGACTTCGTATATTGTCTTTACCCTTGTGATTACAGAGTGGCGGATTCGTTTTGTGAAAGCTATGAATGAAACGGATAATGAGGCCAGTTCAAGAGCTGTCGATAGTCTTTTGAATTTTGAAACCGTTAAATACTTTAATAATGAACGGCATGAAGCAGAGCGTTATGATCATGCTTTAAAAGGTTATCAAAAAGCTGCGACCAAAAACAAAATTTCTTTAGCCTATTTGAACATTGGCCAAGCCCTAATCATTTCGTTAGGATTGATCTGTGTGATGACTCTTGCGGCATTGGATATCCATGACCACACCTTAACTGTCGGCGATTTTGTAGCGCTCAACACCTACTTAATTCAACTTTATATCCCCCTATTCACTTTAGGTTTTGCCTATCGGGAAGTTAAAATTGCTATGGTCAATTTGGATCAAATGTTTTCTCTTCTTAATGTACCACCGGAAGTGGTTGATCTTCCTCAAGCCCATCCAATTATCTGGCACCAAGGCGACATTACCTTTGATCATGTTTCCTTCCACTACCATCGTCAGCGACCCATCCTCCATGACGTTAGTTTTAATGTACCCGGAGGTAAGACGATAGCTATTGTTGGGTCTAGCGGGGCAGGAAAATCCACCATTAGTCGACTCCTTTTTCGTTTTTACGATGTAACGGGCGGACGCATCCTCATTGATGGACAAGATATTCGCCAGGTAACCCAAGATAGTGTGCGTCAGTTAATCGGGATTGTTCCTCAAGACACTGTTCTGTTTAATGATACCATTGAATATAACATTGCATATGGTCGTCCCAGTGCTTGCTATGAAGAAATTGTAGAGGCTGCTAAAAGTGCACAAATTCATGGATTTATTGAATCCTTACCAGAGGGATATCAAACGCGGGTGGGCGAAAGAGGATTAAAGTTATCGGGTGGAGAAAAACAACGTATAGCCATTGCGAGAACGCTGCTAAAAAAACCCAAAATTTTTCTGTTTGATGAAGCAACATCAGCACTGGACACGCGAACCGAACGCCAAATTCAAGCGAATTTGAAACATCTTTCTGCTAACTTTACAACAATCATTATTGCCCATCGTCTGTCCACTGTTGTCGAAGCAGATCAAATCATTGTTTTAGATCACGGAAAGATTGTCGAGAGAGGAACCCATCATGAGCTTCTCTTACAAAATGGGCTTTATGCTATGATGTGGCAGCGTCAACAAGAAGAAATTCCTCATCTTCCATAAAGGAGAGCCTCCCAAACTTACTCTGGTCTATCTCTTTTACGCCCTAAGCTAATGGTATGAATGACTGCATCCCCCTCTAACTTAATGATAAAAGTTTGAATGTGGGCATAAAACACATAGGCTTTGGGTAAGTGGGGATAAAACTTTTCTTGCACAAACGATGATCCATCATTCACCACAATCGTACGGTGATGAAATTTGATGTATGTTTTGTCGCCATAAGTATAGTTTGGATCAGCCTCATCCCTGACCAATCTTTCTTTGTGGCGCTTAATGAACTCAATAGAAAGAGGTTTATCATCGAACACTTCCTGAGATTGTGCTCTATCCATAAGACAAACGGTGAGCAAGACAACCAGGCCGATACTTTTTATCATAGTCCTCAAAGACCTCATGCAACAACTTTGTCAAGAACGTGAGTGTCTATAACATATCAAACGCCGCCTAACAATGCGCTAATTTTTAAAAGAAAAAAAATACTTGATAAAATTAAATTGCTCACAATATATCATTTGTAAGTTGAATTAAACAGTTTGTCATAAATAGAAAAAGGCAATGTTATCCACTTATGTAAAGACAATCTTAAATAGTTTGAGAGACAATACATTGATTTAAGAGCGTCAAAGACAACCATTAAAATTGAAAAGTTATTAAGGAGAAATTGATATGATTAAATGTGGTTTATGGGTTCGCCTAGTTGCAAAGTCTGGAAAAGAAGCTGAGGTTGAAAACTTCTTAAAAAGTGGTCTTCCCATTGTGGAAGCAGAACCAGCAACCATGACCTGGTATGCCGTTCGCTTGAATGCTTCTACTTTTGCCATCTTTGACACTTTTCCTGATGATGCTGGTCGCCAAGCTCATCTTGCAGGAAAAGTTGCTGAAGCTTTAATGGCCAACGCCCCTGAGCTTTTAGCTGAAGCGCCCTCCATTGAAATGATCGACATTTTAGCGGTCAAAAAGTGCGCCTAGGTTGATGGGTTTATAGGGGAGAAAGAAAGAACGAGCTCCCCCCTTTAAACCATACGTAAATGCGCAATCGATTCTGAGAAAAGACCAAGGATATGGTCGCTTTTTCCCCATTCTGCCAAAATAGATAAGTTTTGCCTGTGGAGATCCATTAAACAGGTACGACTAGCTTCTAAGCCTATAATCTTCACAAAAGTCAGCTTGGAATGATCTTGTCCTGTAGGCTTACCCATTTGCATCTCAACGCCTGTTTCATCTAAAATATCATCCATCATTTGATACATTAGCCCCAGATGATGGGCCAGCTGACGTAACTTTTCTTTTACCTCTAAAGATGCATTAGCCAGAATCGCTGGGGCAAGACACGAAACTTCTATGAGTTTTCCTGTCTTTAACGATTGCAACAACCGCAGATCTTCTTCACCCCACTGTTTGTCAGGAAACATATCCATCATCTGTCCTGCAACCATACCTCGAGCCCCTGAAGCAGATGCTAACAAATGAAGAATTGCTAACTGCTGAGAGGCAGATACCGTTTCATCTTGTTCAGCTAAAATTTCAAAGGCTAAAGGTTGCAGAGCATCACCCACTAAAATAGCGGTAGCCGGATTAAATGCCTGCCAACAACTGGGCTTTCCCCGTCGAAGCAAGGAATTATCCATATCGGGAAGATCATCATGAACTAAAGAATAACTATGAATAATCTCGATAGCTGCAGCAATTTTATCCATATACGGGTGGTTAAACTCTAGCAAATCAGCACATTGATAAACTAAGAAGGGACGAAGCCGTTTACCCCCATTTTTAACCGCATACTCCATGGCTTTCTTGAGCTCGAGTGAGGGTTGATTATCGTCAAAAATTTGACGCAAAAAAGCATTGATGCGGCTCCTGGTTTGCTTAAATGCGATTAAGAGATTCATCAACAGAAATGTATTACTTTTGATCCACATCAAAGGGCTGAAGGGTGCTCTGCCCATCTTCCCCGACTACGATTTGATCAACCCTGAGTTTGGCTGCTTTTAACTTAGCCTCACAATGATTTTTAAGTTGCATCCCACGCTCATAAGCGGATATGGCTTCTTCCAAGGGCAAGCGCCCTTCCTCGAGACGTCGAACCAGTTGCTCCAACTCTTGCATGGCTTGTTCAAAACTTAAACTCTGAGTATCTTGCTGGTGTGAGTGTGTCATTGGTTATTATTATCCATTATATTGATAAAATCCACGCCCGGTTTTACGACCAAGCCAACCGGCCGAAACATAATTAACAAGTAAAGGGCATGGACGATATTTACTATCCCCTAACCCGTCGTGCAATACTCGCATGATGGAAAGACATGTGTCCAATCCAATCAAATCTGCCAAAGCAAGGGGCCCCATGGGTTGATTTGTGCCAAGTTTCATAGCCGCATCAATATCCTGAGCTGAAGCAATTCCTTCATACAAGGTAAAAATAGCCTCGTTAATCATGGGCATAAGAATACGATTGACAATAAATCCAGGGATATCTTGAGAGACAACCATGGTTTTGCCTAAACGGGATATAAAGTTCTGAGCTTGATGAAACGTTTCATCGGAAGTTGTCAGACTGCGAATCACTTCCACCAATTTCATCACAGGCACAGGATTCATAAAATGAATGCCGATCACCCGATCGGGACGATTAGTTGCCACCGCCAATTGGGTTAAGGAAATGGAAGATGTGTTACTCGCTATTAACGCTTTTGGCTGAAGAATCTCACTGGCTTGTCTTAGCAATTGTTTTTTGATACTCACATCCTCTGTCACAGCTTCAATCAGCATATCTGCATCAGGAAGGATGGAGGTACTGACCTGAAGTCGCTCTAAAGCCTGTTCCTTTTGCTCAATGGTCACAGTCCCTTTGATGAGTTGACGATCTAAATTTTGCTCAATAGAATGTCGAGCTTTCTCCAGTTGAACAGAACTCACATCGACCATGGTGACTTGATACCCAGAGACTGCAGCCACATGGGCAATACCGCTGCCCATTTGTCCAGCTCCGAGAACCACAACCTTTTTCATGCCTATTCTCCGCACAACTCTTTGGTGAGCTGAGGTACAACTTCAAATAAGTCTCCCACCAAGCCATAATCTGCAATTTGAAAAATAGGTGCCTCTGGGTCCTTGTTAATAGCAACAATAACCTTGCTTTCCTTCATGCCCGCTAAATGCTGTATGGCTCCTGAAATGCCAATGGCAATATAGAGATCTGGTGCCACCACTTTCCCTGTTTGACCCACTTGATAATCGTTAGGAACAAACCCCGCATCCACAGCAGCACGAGAAGCACCCACAGCAGCCTTCAAACAATCAGCGAGCTTTTCAACCATAATAAAATTGTCTTTACTGCCAAGACCTCGCCCTCCGGAGACCACAACCCGTGCCGCTGACAATTCAGGACGCTCACTCATTGAGGCTTCCATTTTTATAAATGTGGCGGGCGAAGAAGCAGGCGTATTATCCACTTTTTCAATGGTTGCCGAACCACCGACACCAACTTTAGAGAAGGAAGTGGTGCGGATGGTCATCACCTTAATGGGATCTTTACTTTGGACCGTGGTAATGGCATTGCCGGCATAAATGGGGCGCTCAAAAGTGTCTGATGAAATAATTTTCATCACATCAGAGATTTGCATTACATCTAAACACGCCGCCACACGAGGCAACACATTTTTACCAAATGTTGTGGAAGGTGCCAAAATATGGGTGTAGGACTTGGCAAGTGAAAGTACAGCTTCGGCTACGGGTTCAGCCATAAAATGGGCAAACAGAGTATTCTCATTCACCAAAACTTTACTTACACCTTCTAATTGAGCTGCCTTTTGACTCAACTGGTTATCCTTTTCTGCAAGCAAAAGAAGGTGCACTTCCCCGCCCAATTGTCTCGCAGCATCAAGGGTTGCCAAAGTTGTAGGCTTTAACTCTTTACCATCATGTTCTGCAACAACCAGTATACTCATGCGATCACCTTACGAATATGATTAGCTAATTCTTGAACGGACTCTACTTTTTTACCCCCTTGACGGGCTTGAGGTTCAGCGACTTTGAGCACAGCTAACCTTGGTGTTGTATCTATTCCCAAATTGGAAGCCGGAATGGATTGCAATGGCTTTTGTTTAGCTTTCATAATATTTGGCAAGGTTGCATAGCGGGGGGTATTTAAACGCAAATCCGTAGTCAGAATTGCAGGCAATGGCATCTTAAGGGTCTCTAATCCACCATCTACTTCGCGGACCACTTGAACATCCTGACCTTGGACACTGAGTTCTGAAATAAAAGTTCCTTGGGGCCATTTTAAGAGAGCAGCCAACATTTGTCCGACCTGATTGCAATCATCATCAATGGCTTGTTTGCCAAGAATAACCATGGCAGGTTGTTCATCTTGGACAACCTTGGTTAAAATTTTAGCCACGGCCAAAGGCTCCACATTTTCATCTATTTCCACATGAATAGCCCTATCAGCTCCCAATGCTAGCCCATGACGCAACGTATCTTGAGCCCCTTTCGGGCCAATGGATGCCAAAACCACTTCTTGAACAATCCCTTTTTCTTTGAGGCGAACGGCTTCTTCTACCGCTATCTCATCAAAAGGATTAATGGACATTTTGACATTGGCAGTTTCTACTCCACTACCATCAGACTTAACTCTTATCTTGACATTATAATCAACGACGCGTTTAATTGCGACGAGCACTTTCATACATTGGCTCCTTCATTAACGATTGGCGCCAGGCACCCATAGAACATCATTAGTTCCATTATCATTAACTGCCCGGCATAAGACAAACAATAAATCAGAAAGACGGTTAATATATTTTAAAAGTTCTAAGTTGACAGGATGGTGTTGGTGTTCAGCAACAATGACTCGCTCAGCCCGCCTAACAATGGTTCGAGCCATGTGAAGTGCGGCGGCTAGAAGAGAGCCTCCTGGTAAAATAAAAGATGTCAAAGGGGGCAAAGGATGATTCAGGCGATCAATCTGCTCCTCCAGCCATACTACTTGGCTAAAAGATATGCGCAACGCTTCTTGTTTAAGGTCGGGCATACAAAGGTCAGCTCCCACATCAAATAAGTCGTTTTGAATTCGATATAGAAGGGGTTTAATTGTTTCATCAGCCATTTCTCGTGCCCAACCAAGGGCAGCATTTGCTTCATCCACACTTCCAATGGCTTCCATACGCAAACTGGATTTTAAAACACGTTCCCCAGTTCCTAAAGATGTTTTTCCTTTATCACCTCCGCGGGTGTAAATGCGGGTTAACTGCACCATATCCTAACGACCTAACCAAAAAGCTAAAAAGAATAAAATTAAGGCCAAGGCTTGCAAAAGGGTACGCCATCGCATGGCTACATTTCCATATTTACGATGGGCCTCTCCCCCTTTAAAGAAGACACCCAACCCAAAAGCAAGCGCACCCAGCGTTGCAACCATGGCCAAAATCATCAAAATGGTAAAAAAATTATGGGTCATGAGTTGACAATATCATACCTTGACCAGAAACCAATATTTTTTTCATTTCACGAAATAGCAATATTAATACAAAATCGGATAATTTTTTGAAATTATAATAAATCAACCTTCGTTAAAATGACAATTTTTTGATTTTTTTTCTTGTGTCTCTTGATAAAATCATTACATATCAGTTAATTATCATTACCTATATGGCCTTCGCGATAATAATTGAGCCATAAATTCCGACTCTTCAAAAAATGAAAGGACCTCTTAGATGACAACTGTTGCTGAAAATTTGGAGAATGAAAGATCTTTAAACAATCAGGCCAAATCTGCAACATCCTTTCCACCCGCAACAGTCGCATGGCTCATCTGGGGATGTGCTGCATTATTTTATCTTTATGAATACATTTTAAGAGTTTCCCCCAGCGTGATGACTCAAGAACTCATGCGCGACTTCGGAGTCACCTCTACGGCCTTAGGGGTTTTAGCGTCCTTTTACTATTATGCTTATGTGCCTTTACAGATTCCCTGTGGGGTTATCGTAGATCGTTTAGGCACCCGTCGCGTCATCACCACATCTGCCATACTGTGCACCATAGGCAGCTATATTTTTGCTGAAAGTGAAAGCCTTTTTGTAGCCCAGATTGCCCGCTTTATGATTGGAGCTGGTTCAGCCTGTGCCTACTTAAGCTGCATGAAAGTGGCAGCTGATTGGTTCGCTCCTCAAAAATTTGCACTAATTTCAGGGATTACCATGATGATGGGTACCCTTGGCGGTACTTTTGGCGGTCGTCCTTTTGCTGTTTTGGTTAATACCATGGGTTGGCGCTCATCCATGCTTTTAGCCGCTGCCGTTGGTGTTGGTGTTGTTATTACATCTTGGTTGATTATCCGCGATCGGCCTCAAGCAAGCCAAACACATGATGCATCTACAAGCAATGGTCTGTTAGATGGTCTTAAAGCCATCGCAACCAACCCCCAAAGCTGGCTTATTGGGATTTATGGCGGTCTGATGTATGTACCTATTTCTGCTTTTGCTGAATTATGGGGTGTTCCTTACCTTATGAAAGCCCATAATATTAATAATGAAATTGCTTCCACCGCTAGTGCTATGGTGTTTATAGGTATGGCCCTTGGAAGCCCCTTAGGTGCTGCCTTTTCCAACAAAATCCAGAGCCGACTTAAAGTGATGTCATGGTCTGCGCTTCTTACTTTGATTGTTTTTGCCGTCGTCATTTATGTACCCAACATTCCCCTTTCCCTTACCTTTGGCTTGCTCTTCTTGGCTGGATTATTCTGTGGCGGGCAAATTCTCTATTTTGCTGCAGCTAAGGAGATTACCCCCCCCAATTACAGTGCTACCACCATTGGTTTCACCAATGCCCTCGTCATGGTCAGTGGTGTCATTTTCCAACCTTTGCTTGGAAAAATACTTGATCTTGCTTGGGATGGGGTGACAGCAACCGATGGAACTCCCATATATTCCTTAAATGATTATCAACAAGCTTTGACCGCAGTGCCTTGCTGTTTGTTGGTTGCTTGGTTGGTCTTAAAACTGGTTAAAGAAACCTATCCTATGCCAGTAGCTCAGAGTGAATAGAAAAGCATCCATTGAGAAAGGGATTCTAATGGCGACCGTTAATTTAAAACAAGAACAAAAAATCGTCCGCATGGAAGCTGCTAATAAAAATATCCCCAACCGTTTAAATCAGGTTATGCCCTGGCTCATTTGGGGGTGCGCCGGCTTATTCTATTTGTATGAAATGATTCTTCGAGCTTCTCCCAGCGTTATGACAGGGGAATTGATGCATGATTTTGCTGTCGCTTCGACCGCCTTAGGGGTTTTAAGTTCCTTTTATTATTATGCTTACGTCGCTTTACAAATCCCATGCGGCCTCATCGTTGACTGGCTTGGAACCCGTAAAGTTGTCACCTTCTCCGCACTTTTATGTGTATTAGGGAGTGTTTTGTTTGCCTTAAGTAATTCCCTCTATTTGGCTCAGTTTGGCAGATTACTTATTGGAGCAGGATCTGCCTGTGCGTTTATCAGTTGCTTAAAAATTGGAGCAGATTGGTTTTTGCCCACTCAATTCGCTCTTGTTGCTGGATTAACAAACATGATGGGAACCTTGGGCGGTATGTTTAGCGGACCACCCTTTGCCATTTTGGTCAACAATTTTGGTTGGCGCCAAGCCACACTTATTGCGGCTTTTATCGGTATTATTATCGCTCTGCTTTCATGGGTGATTATTCGAGAACGTCATCATTCCTCATCCAGCGATAAACCAAGGACCTCAGGTCAAAACTTTCTATCTCAACTCTCTCGCGTTGCTAAATCTCCCCAGAATTGGCTCTTTGGAATTTTCGGCGGCCTCATGTATGTTCCTATCTCTGCCTTTTGTGAATTATGGGCCGTCCCTTATTTAATGGAAAAATACTCAGTTAATAACGAAGTTGCTTCCATGGCCAGCGTCATGCTTTATTTAGGCGTAGCTTTGGGAAGTCCGATTGCAGCAAAGTTATCTGACCGACTTCATTCTCGCTTGAAAGTTATGTCACTGTCAGCTTTGGCAGCCACAATCCTCTTTATTATGATTGTTTATATACCCAATTTGCCCTTAACGGGAATGTTCGCCTTGCTGCTTCTGGCAGGCATGGCCAACAGTGGTCAGGTTTTAAGTTTTGCTTGTGTGAAAGAATCCGTTCCCAATCATTTAAGTGGAACAGCCATGGGCTTTACCAATGCCATCGTCATGCTGAGTGGCATTATTTTCCAACCCTTTTTAGGCATGCTTCTCGATTTTGCTTGGAATGGCGCATATCATCCCGACGGTACACGACTTTATGATGCCGATGCCTACAAAATGGCTATTTTAGCCGTACCTGTTTGTCTGGGATTAAGCGCCATTCTTCTGCGTTTAGCTCAAGAAACATTCCATAAGCCTCAAACGGTATAGGCATCCATAAATGATATTTTGCCCTTTTCGTGATCCTCGATAAGGGCTTTTTCTTTTAATAGAGACAAATTGAACGCTCTATTTAACCATTCTGGTCAAATCTATTATTCACTTGCTCTTCAAATTTTTATTCCTTATTACTATTAAAATGTTTATAAATTTTTAAAATAAATATATTAGTAATCATAAATTTACTATCTGTAAAAAGGTGAAATAGATGATTAAATTCTCCACTAGTTGTTTTTTCTTCCTGAGCGTTATGCAAATTATTTGTCTTATAGGGTCTTTGATGACGTCTATCCACGCCCAAGATGAAAACGTTACCTCATCTTTTGCACCAACTACTTCCACTCTCTCTTTGTCTAAACCTCATGCTATTGATCAAGAACTCCTTCCCCCTTATGAGACAAGACATCAGATTTATTTTTATCAAAAAGGCCAGCATGAAACATCCTTGAAAGAACTTAATGCTGCTTATCAGATACTCTTTCGTGAACATGTGAGAAAACATCAACACCTCATTCATCCTGATAATAAAGACCAGCAAGAAGCATTTAAGAAAATGCTAGCAGACTTCATCACCGATCTTAGGTTTTGGGTAAGGGAAGCCATGCTTTTGCGGCCTGATCCTGATCGTGGAAATGAGTATGTAATCAATTCACTCCCAGGTTTGCCTCACCATTATCTTTATTTGATAATCTTGGCTGATCCTGAAAATCAATCTACCTTTGGCGAACTTTTAGAAATTATAAAAGGCATATGGGAGGAGACGATCCCATCTTATGATCTTAATCTTTACACCCAGCAGCTTTATGCCCTAACCGTAATTTGGCACGATCTCAACCAAATTACTAAAGAGTATGAAGCAAAACTACCCGGCATTCGTTATAATGAAAAGGCTTTAGCACCCACTCTGGACCTTTTAATAAAGGTTAAAGCATTTACCGAAAAATACGGAGATTTAATTCTCCAATTAATCAGTGAGCGCCAGAACTTTATTGGATTATGTTCATGTTTGTTTCCAAAACCTACTGAATCATTAGAGACTCTCAATCAAATTTTTGATGATCTTATAAATAAATACAAATATGCCCAAAGCATAATTCGAGCTCCCCTTCCGCTCCAGGAAGCGACACCATTTACAATTCTCCAAGCCGATGAATCTTCATTAAAAGAATATCGCCGAAAAAAATCTGGTTTTTTTTCTTTTTTAAATCATCACAAGAAGAATCAAGGGAGGAGAGAAGAAGAAAACAAGGTTAGAGAAGGCAAGATTAATCGCAATGATAACAGCTCAAGCCCTTCCCCTCGCCGCCTTTTCAAACGTAATGCCAGTGACGATGGTGGCTTGAGACGAATTCAAAGAAAAATCCCGCCACTTCCATTGACCAATGATGGTTCGGACATAGGTATTCATTCCCCTGAGAGTAAGAGTCGCATCATCACCCAAGCCCCCCGAGGTGATAAAAATAGAGATCACTTTACCAGAGATATGCCCCACCCTTTTCAAGACGAAGATGCTCATACTCTCGAGTTACGACGGCCAGAGAGCGCCTGAAGCTAACATAATATTCTATATTTCAACAAAGCACTTCTTTTTAAAATTAAACCTTAAATACTATCTGGTAGATCTGGAATAAAATTCCTTTGATGTTGTGCTTCGATTGAGAGCATGGTACAAGAAACTATGATAGATGAGCGAACTGAGAGAAATTGGGTTGTTTTTTGCCACTTAGGCGGACTCATTCCCTTTTATTTCTTGAATATCATTATCCCTTTAATTATTTGGCATACTCAAAAACATCAATCTTCATTTATCGACAAACAAGGTCGAGAAATTGCCAATTTTCAAATTTCTTTGGCTGTTTATGGTGTTTGCTTCCTTGCTCTTTCTATAACACTTATTGGAATACCTATTGCCGTACTCGGCTCAGTTTTTTTGATGATATTGAACATCATTTCCATAATCCGCGGGGCCTTAAGAGCATCAAGGGGCGAAGAATTTCTTTATCCTCTCAATTTGAGACTATTGAAATAACAACCTGCTCTCTCCTCTCTTTATTCCTAAAAATGCCAAAGAATTCTTAACCCTTCTTCAACATTCCTCAGCCACAATCATGTATGTCTTGAATGACATCTAGAATTAAATTAAACTTTAATAAAGTTTATGAGGTTTTTTATGAAATTTTATTTCTTTTTTTTAATTTTTTTGATTTCAATATTACCTTCTTGTGGCAATGAAGGGGAAGAGTTTAGAGATTCCTTAGCCTACTTTGAGGAATATTATTCAAATTCAAATCACCATCTACTGCCCAGTTCTTCCACCCCCAATTATCAAGACATAAAACTAATCAAAGGGGGGCTAAGTAAGTTTGCCACATCTCATTTCTTTAAGAGTCATACAAAGCCTATAATAGAATTATCTCCACGAGATGCATCCTTCATAGAAAATAGTGTCAGCCGTGAAGTTGAACTTTTCCTAAGACATCTTAAAGACTATCTAACAAAGGATGAATCAAATTCTTTAATTTTTAATGGCGATAATTTTTCCCTTTATATTAGCCAGAGTCTTGAGCGTTTATTCGAAACGGCTCAACTTCTTTTTGGCCATGACGATAAAGATAAAAATGACGAAAATCAGGTTATCGTTACAAACCTATTAATTGATCGATATTTCCGGTTTCAATTGATGACTTTTGTACATGCATTTCTCCTCCCCCTTTCACCACAGAACATTGATAAATACAAGAAAAGCAGCTCTTTCATTAGATTAAATTTTTTTCATTTAGTTGAAGATAACCCGCCATGCGATTCCATGAAAACCTGGGTTAAAAAACGACAATGTTTCCTGCTTTTAGATCAAACGTTAAGAAGAAAAACTGATCCTGTTAAACTTTCTCCCCTTATCACCCCCTTTTTAGAAAGCTTAAAACTAGAGATTTCTCAGGATCCTCTTAAAGTATATCTTGAAGAAAGTTATAAGTTCTTAAATAGTTCCTATCTTCAAAAGGTAAAGGAAGGAGAAGGACAATCTCTGACCGAGCTCAGAGAAATATCTTTGTATTATTTTAATCGATTCATAAGTTTGTATGAAGATTATGGCAAAGTATGCCCTGATTTGTTTATTCATCAAGATGATAAGAAATACCTCCTCCATCAATTTACCGGATATCTTAAAAAGGTTTATGAGATTCATTTGAGTAAGTCGACCTTCATCTTTAAAGGAGCATTGGAAACTTGTTCTGACCTTCAAAACCTCTTAACCATACTCGATGGATACATTTTGGAAGCCCAACGGTTTAGTGCAAAATTTATAAGCACCTATGAGCAACTCTTTCTTCAGAAGGACTGGCCTCAAGAACAGCACTTTTTTACTCATCAATTCCAACAAACCTTGTTTCAATATTTTAACCACACGTTGCACTATATCGAACACCAATATGAAGGAAATCGCTCCTTTCTTGGAAAGAATCTTGCCTCTCTTGGTTGGGCACCCTCTGAATCTATAAACTTCTTAAAGACAATACAGGAACGCTATCCCACCCGTTTTCCCTTCCTATTTGATGAAAAGATAGAAAAGGGGGCTGCGTTTACTACTAAAATTAAAGAGCTTCAGCAAAAAATTACAGCCCAAGAACAAGAAAGTCTTCACCAAACCAAGGAAAAGGTAAATAAAATTAAGGAATTTCTCGATGTAAGGAGATGGTGGCAATAGCCTCATCAGGCTTCAACGAGCTTTATAGCGTTGATACCTTCTATCGTCTCGAAATGCCTTACCCCCCATAAGAAACCGACATTGATCGGCAAAATAATCAGCCACAATCCATAGCAATTAAGCCGTATGAGGATCTGTTTTCGGAAAAAACAACTCATTAAGAATCACGGCCATATGAACGTAAAGCATGAGATCAAAATATTCGAGAAAAGTCCCCATTTGTAGAAGACCTATAGCTTCTTTTTGCTCAGACTTAAGAGAAGCAAAAATTCTCATTAGGACTTTCAAACACTCTTTTTGAACTCTCCAGAATAACTATTTAAGGTCATTTTTTCCCGAGATATTCCAAAGGAAATTTCCTATATTTTTCCCTCTAGACTTCTCTATCTCTTCCTAATTTATCATATTGCCTCATCCTTCTTTGCTATCACTCCCAGATGATAAAGAATGTCTTGGACATTGTGGACTTAACAAACCATAATCTTGACTGGGTTTATGATACTAATCATCTTTAGCGTGTATGCCACTTAAAGAACCTGTTAGAACCTTATATCATTAGAAATTTGAGCAAATTCAGGTGACAAGGCAAGATTCAATATAAGAAGGATAAATATCTGGATAATGGAGAGACTTTCCTCTTATTTGACTTCATTTGACTTAGATCGGAATGCTCACAACTCTCAGAGATAAAAAGGTCGGGTTGCAAAAAGACGTTCGACCTTACTAACGGAATCCTTGGTAACCACAAGAATCAATCGATCCCCCACGCGGATGGTCGTTCGATTGGGACCAATCATGGTTTGGTTTGCACGTGTTAATCCAGCCACTAAGATTTTACCACGGATATTGACATCCTCAATGGTTAATCCGATGATGTTGCTGGTTTCAAGAACCTCAGCTTCAATCACTTCCACAGCCCCATCCCTTAGGGAGTGAACAGAATGAATCTGGCCCTGACGCACGTGCTGTAGAATGCTGGAAACAGTTGTGGCATGGGGACTAATGACGGCATCGACACCGAGCGACGTTACAAGAGATGAATACTCCATATTATTCAATAAGGTCAATGAACGTTGGCCGCCATAACGCTTTGCCAGTAAAGAAGACAAGATGTTGACTTTATCATCTTCTGTGACAGCAATAATGGTATCCGTATCTGAAATACCAGCCTCGTTTAATACTTCCACATCCAAAACATCCCCACAAAGCACTTCAGTAGATTTAAGATGACGTGCTACGTATTCGGCTCGTTGAGGATTTTTTTCAATGACTTTGACATGGGCATTGTGGAATTGGTTCTCTAACTCGCAGGCAAGCGTTAATCCAATACTTCCTCCCCCCATAATAATAACCCGGCGAGATTGGTAAGAGGGAACGCTAAATTCAGCCATAATGGCAGAAATATCTTCGCGTCTGGCAATAAAATAGACTTCGTCATTGAGGAGAATTTGATCTTCACCACTCGGAATGAATAATTTATCTCCGCGAACCATTGCTGCAATGACAAAATTATAATTGGGAAAGAGGCCTGGCAATAATCGCAGGGCCGTATTTAAAATAGGAGCGCTTTGCGAGCATCGCACACCGACTACCTTAGCATCATCGTTAATGAGGGGAATCACATCAAAGGCCCCCATGACCTTGACACTTCGGCTTATGGCTTGAGCCACTTCTACTTCAGGAGAAATAATAAAATCTATGGCCAGATGGTGGGGCGAAAACATTCGGACCCAATGAGGATCTAAGTAACTTTGGTTGCGAATACGAGCAATTTTTTTCTCCACTTTAAATAGGGAGTTAGCCACTTCACAAGCGACAATATTCACTTCATCGGAAGCTGTAACTGCCACCAGGAGATCGGCATCTTCAAGACCTGCTTGTTCTAAAACTTCAGGGTGTGAAGCATACCCTTGAATGGGTTGTATGTCTAACGAGTCACTGATTTTTTTTAGAAGGTCACCAGAAATATCAACCAGCGTAACGTCATTTTCTTCAGTGGCTAAGTAACGAGCAATGTTATAACCAACCCGCCCTGCCCCTAAGATTACGACCTTCATGCGGTTTTAGCTCCAATTGAGATAACTGTCCCCTCTTCTTCCTCCTCCTGATGCTTGCCTTCATAAACCCCAAGAGCTCTCAATTTTCGATGCAAAGCAGATCGCTCCATGCCCACAAAACGAGCTGTTTTGGAGATATTGCCCCCGAAGCGGTGAACTTGAGCTAAAAGATACTCACGCTCGAAAGCCTCTCTTGCTTCTCGAAGAGGCATGACAGCTACACTAGAACTTTGCAAGTTGGGTAAACTTGCTTCTGAATGAATCTCAGGAGGAAGCATATCAACAGTCACCAGATCTCTTGTTGACCCTGGTGCCATAATCAAAATCCATTCCACGACGTTGCGCAATTGACGAATGTTCCCTGGCCAAGTGTAGGATTGGAGGGTAATAATAGCTTCTTCAGAAAGGTGGCGAGGAGGTCTACCATGGGTGGCAGAAGCAATAGTCATAAAATGCTTAATCAAAAGAGGAAGATCAATAATTCGCTCTTGCAAGGATGGGACTTGAATGGGGACAACGCTCAAACGGTAATATAAGTCTTCTCGAAATTGGCCATCTTGAATAGCTTGATTAATATTAGTGCTGGTAGCAGCAATAATCCGAACATCTACCTCTATTTTTTGATGATCACCAAGACGATTAAAAGTTTGGTCTTGAAGCATGCGAATGAGCTTACTTTGGGTAGGCAAAGGCAAATCCGTGACTTCATCGAGATAAAGAGTCCCACTGTGCGCTTGCTCAAGCAACCCGATTTTCCGAGGTGTGGTTGGATCAAGACCAATAATTTCAGTTCCAAACAGCTCCGCCTCAACCCAATCTGGGTGGAGTGTTGCACAGTTAACCACCACAAAGGGTCCTTCACGTCTTCTGGAAGCTTCATGAATTTTTTTAGCAACCAATTCTTTACCTGAACCAGAGGGACCTGAGATAAAAACACGGCTATTGGTGGGACCGACGCGCTCGATCAATTGACTAATTTGTTGGATAATAGGAGAATGGCCAATGAGCTCTGATTCACTCCCCACTTTAAATTTAAGTTCAGCATTTTCACGTTTTAATTTTGCTGCTTCCATAGCCCTCTGTACGAGAACAAGCAACCGTTCTGATTGAAAAGGTTTCTCAATAAAGTCATAAGCCCCTTTTTTGATAGCAGAAACAGCCGTTTCAATGGTTCCATGACCACTGATCATAATCACAGGAACAAAAGGATGATCTCTTTTAATAATTTCTAGTATTTTTAAACCATCCCTCTCACCATCGCCCAACCAAACATCTAAAATTACTAAACTAGGTTGGCGGAATTTAATCGCATTTAAAGCAGAAAGACCGTCAGGTGCCACCCGTGTTGCGTAACCTTCATCGTTTAGAATGCCTGATACTAATTCCCGAATATCAGCCTCATCATCAACAATTAATATGTCATGAACCGTTGTCATTTATTATCCGCCGTGATTGAAAACTCAATTGTAACCCGCGCACCGCCCAAGGAACTATCCCCTAACTCTAGTTTAGCATGATGATCACTTACAATTTTAGCAACAATTGCCAATCCAAGACCAGTCCCTTTTGCATGTGTTGTAAAATAGGGCTCAATCAAACGCTCCCTATTTTCTTTAGGAAAACCTGGACCATTATCTTCAATGTTTAAACGCATTAACGAACCTTGCATCTGTTGTAAACTGATTTGTATCACAGGCTGGTCTTGTGAACTAGCCTTAGAATCTAAAGCATGAATGGCATTCAATAAGAGATTGGTGAGGACTTGATCTATTTGCCCTCCATCACAAACCAAAGGACAGGTCTCAGGTCCTTGGTAAATGAACTGGACCTCGGGATGGGCTTGGCGTTGCAAAAAGATGGCTTGATGACACAAGTGGGCCAAATCTTGAAACTGGAGTTGAGGTTCCGGCATACGGGCAAATGAGGAAAATTCACTAACTAATTGGCCAATATGAGTGACTTGACGGATAATCGTATCAATACATCCTTGAAAGGTCACTGGATCCGTTTGAATCTCTTTTAAATATTTTCTCTTGAGCCGCTCTGCAGAAAGCTGGATGGGTGTTAAAGGATTTTTGATTTCATGGGCAATACGCCGGGCAATATCCGACCAAGCTGCTTTACGTTGTGCTTGTAACAGCGGCGTAACATCATCAAAAGTAATAATGAAACCACTGATCTTGCGCTTAGAATGATCCAGGGTCACAGATACCTGTAAAACTCGACTCACGCCTTGACGGGTTAAACTGATTTGGTGGGAGAGAATTTGCTCGCGTGTGGGGTCAAACTGATTAATAAGATCCACCAACTCAGGAGCTACATCCATCAACTTTAAGTCACCTTCCCAAGAATGTTCTAAATGACAAAGAATTTCTTGAGCCCGTTGATTAATTAATGAGATGTTAAGTTTTGGATCCACACTCATCACGCCTGCTGAAACGCGCTTCAAAATGGTTTCCATAAATTGACGGCGTTGGTCAATTTGTTGATTGGCGCGAACCAGATCTTGACGCTGGCTAGCCAATTGTTTCGTCATTCGATTAAATGCTTGCTCTAGGTGACCCAGCTCATTATTAATGGATGCTTCGCCAGTAACTTGAACCTCCAAGTTCCCCTTACTGATTTCGTCAGAAGCTATGATTAACCGACTAATTGGACGAACAAATAAATTTGCTACCGTCAAACCCGCCCATACGGCAGCCAAGAGAAGAAGAAGCGCAACGACGGAGAAAAATACGACAAAAGTAATTTGGATACTCGATTGGGCGGCATCCAAGTGATCATATTCAGCAATGGCCCCTCGCGTACGGTTCAAATGCTGAAGGACAGCTTGATCTACCATTTTACCAATATATAAGTAGGTATCCGATAACTCATCAATGCGGACAAGAGCTCGAACTTTGCTCCCGTCTTCGTTAGAAAACACCACAATTTCGCCGGATTTTGCTTCTTCAAAAGCTTTTAATAAGACCTTTTCAAATTCTAATGCAAAAGTTAAATAAGCTCGACCAAGAACCTGGGTTTTACCATCAAATACTAAGGCTTCATTAAGGCCCTTAGATTCGGATAATTGGGTTAGCCGGTCTGAGAAAAGTTGGGGAGATAACATATACGCATTAATATTAGGAGCTAACTCACGTGCCATTTCTTGAGCATCATGAGTAATGGTTTTTGTGTGCACATCAAGATAAGCCTCGGCGACAATCCGTGCCTCATCTAAAGCGGAGCGAACTGGTTCGCTGAACCATGCTTGCACCCCCACATTGAAAAACAAGGCTGAAAATACAGCTACAAAAATACCAGGGGTAATAGAAACCACAGCAAACAAAAGGACAATTTGGACATGAAGTTTAGAGCCCACCAACTTCTGACGTCTTTGCCCCCATAATTCCACCAATCTCTTGGCAATAATGACCGCCAAAAGAAGCATTAAGGTCAAATCAAAGTAAATAAGAGGCAAAACGTGATGAGATTTATTGGAAAAAGGATCGGTTCCCGTAAGCACCACGTAAGTGGTAATACCGGATAAAATAGCAGCAATACTTAAAAATAAACCAAACCACCGAACAAAGCGATCATTTTGCATCCAGCGCGCAACAAGGAGTCCCCATCGATAAACGAAGGGTTTGCTCTTCTCGTCAATGGTTTTAGGGGTAATCAACACTGTTATAAAGCGTTAGGATCAATGTTAAGCTCTGTAAGCTTTTTTCTTAAGGTATTGCGATTAATACCGAGAATTAAAGCCGCTTTTTTTTGATTACCATGGACCAACTGTAAGGTGCATTTTAGGAGCGGACGTTCCACTTCATTTAAAACCCGATCATACAAACCAACAGAGGGTAACATCTCGCCATGGGCAGCAAAGTATTGATTCATAAATTGTTCAATCAGCCCCCCAAGTCCCTTCTGATTAAGGGAAGTATTATTGTTGGTACTTGAGTTAACATTATCCACCTCTGCTGAATCGAGAATTTTTGCACTTTGGATCATGCTGACATACCTTATATTAATAATGTTCTTGATAAAAATTGTTAATGAGTTCAAATAATCCAGAAGAGGAATCAGTTTGATTAATTTTTACACGAAAATCAGCTGATCCGCTCATCCCCTTACTGTACCATCCTATGTGCTTACGAGCAATTTTGGTACCAGTATTTTCTCCATAATGAACTAACATTTCTTCTAAGTGAGCTAAGATTATCTTATGTTGCTCAGCAATGGATGGGTCAGGAAGATGAGTCTTGGTAGCCAAATGATGTCCCACTTGATTAACAAACCAAGGTCGGCCATAACTTCCACGTCCGATCATCACACCATCTGCACCACTTTGATCTAAAAGGCTAAGTGCATCTTCAATAGTCACCACATCTCCATTGCCGATCACAGGAACAGAAACCGCTTCCTTAACGCGACGAATGAACGCCCAATCAGCTCGACCATTATAGAGCTGGCAACGAGTCCGACCATGAATGGTAATCATCTGCACGCCCGCCTCCTCAGCTAATTTTGCAAGCTTGGGCGCGTTGCGATTATGATCATCCCAACCTGTTCGCATCTTTAATGTCACTGGAACACGCACAGCCTTAACCGTGGCCTCAATAATCCTTAAAGCTAAATCTTCATCCCGCATCAAAGCAGAGCCAGCATGGCCATTGACTACCTTTTTCACCGGACAGCCCATATTAATGTCGATGATTTGTGCCCCTAAATCTTCATTTAAGCGGGCCGCTTCAGCCATAACATGAGGCTCACACCCAGCCAACTGTACTGCCATAGGCTGTTCATCAGCACTCTTTTCAATCATTTTCATTGTTTGACGAGAATGGCGAATCATGGCTTGACTGGCAATCATCTCAGAAATGACCAAACCAGCGCCCATTCGTTTAACCAGTCGACGAAACGGCATATCACTCACACCCGACATAGGAGCGAGAAGAACAGGCATACTTAGTGAAATAGAACCAATTTTAACGGACATTATACTTTTTTAATTTAACTTCGTTTTCCGTGATGATCATAACACATTTTTCATTGTGATCAAGAATTAGGCACATGAATCCACAAATAAAGTTAGTTACCAAAACCTTTTGAAAGGAATACATAAATTTAAAATAGGGCTTTTAAATTCGCGAGCTTAAATAAAAAAGGCAACCCAAAGGTCGCCTTAGCAAATGGGTTGCTGCAGCCTCTGATTAACGACGCTCGCCAAAAAGACGCAACAAGCTAATAAACAAATTAATGAAATCAAGGTATAATTGTAAGGCACCCATGATAGCTGTTTTTTCTCTATCCCCTTCATGGGATTCGTAATACCTATCCTTAATGGCTTGAGTATCATAAGCGGTAAGACCTGTAAAAATAACCACACCCAAGACAGAAATTACGAAAGACATTGCAGGACTTTGGAAAAAGAGATTAACCAATCCTGCAATAATGATGCCCCATACCCCCATGATCATAAAGGATCCCATGGAAGTTAAATCTTTCTTAGTTGTATACCCATAAAGACTCATGAAGGCAAACAATGAAGCTGTAATAAAGAAAACTTGGGCAATACTCTGTCCCGTATAGATCATAAATATCGATCCTAAAGACAAGCCCATCAGACCAGAATAGATCCAAAATACAGTTCTAGCTGTTCCTGTACTCATTGATGCAATATTAAAACTAAACAATAGGACCACACCCAAAGGGGCAAGCAAAACCACCCACTTTAAAGGCGTGCCATAAAGGAGATGCATAAGCTCTGGAGATTGAGCTACAAAATAAGACACCAAGCCCGTGATCAACAAGCCCAGGGACATGAAATTATAAACTTTTAGCATGTAAGATCGTAGCCCAAGATCCATTCCCGCAGCTACACCGTATCCCGTTCTATTCACGGTACGGTCATCATAGCGATTAATCATAACTTTCCTCACACTTTCTTGAAATTGATTTCACCCATTCATAATAGTAAATATATCATTTTAGCCCATGGTGGGCAATTGGCCCATTAAATAAATCTCTTATGTTTTTTATAATTACGTCTTAATATACTATAATCATCGTTTTTTATGCTAGGATTAAGCTTGCTTAATTACAGAACAGTCTTTTATTTGATGGGTGTGCTGCTGAGCATTTTAGCAGCTGCTATGTTGATCCCCTCTTCAGTTGAACTTTTTATATATAACGCAAGTGATTGGCGTGAGTTTGCCCTCGGATCCTTAATTACCGGCTCCTTAGGTTCCCTCATGGCCTTATCCAATCACTCTCGAGATCCTTTGGAACTTAAAGTAAAAGAAGCGTTCTTTTTAACGACCATGTGCTGGATCACGAGTTCTCTTTTTGCTGCCCTTCCCCTTTACTGGTCAGATTTAGATCTTGATTTTTTAGACTCCTGGTTTGAGACCGTTTCCGCGTTAACAACCACAGGATCGACAATTATAACTCATTTGGATCAAGCCCCCAAAGGGGTACTGCTATGGCGAGCTATTCTCCAATGGCTCGGAGGCACTGGTATCGTATTAATGGCTATTACCATTTTACCGATTCTGCGCATTGGTGGTATGCAGCTCTTTCGCAGTGAATTTTCCGACCGATCGGAGAAGATTTTGCCCCGTGTTTCTCAAATTGGGACAGCCATTATTTCTACTTATTTCTTCTTCAGTGTATGCTGCTTTATTGCCTTATTCACGGCTGGCATGCCAATTTTTGATGCAGTGTGTCATGCCATGACTACCGTTTCCACGGGAGGATTATCCACCCATGATGCCTCTATAGGTTATTATCAGAACTTTACCATCGAATTAATCATTATGTTTTTTATGATCCTAGGCGGTATTCCCTTTATTCTTTACATAAAGTTATGGCAAGGGGAAATCTCTTTTCTCTTGAAAGATGGCCAGGTTCGCCTATTTTTAACATTTATTTTGGGCGTTTCTGTTGCAATGACTATTTGGAATTATTTTCACACCCATCTTTCTTGGTTAGAAAGCGCGCGTCACTCCACTTTTAACGTCATCTCAATCATTTCTTCCACTGGGTATACCACATCGGATTATGTGGCTTGGGGCGCTTTTCCGTTGATTCTAATTGCCCTGCTCAGTTTATTAGGCGGTTGTACAGGATCCACAAGCGGTGGCATCAAAATGTTCCGCATCCAAATTCTTGCAGCAGCAGCCATTGCTCACCTACGCCAACTACGCCGTCCCCATGGCGTTTTTCTAACCACATTTAATGGTCAAAAGGTACCAGAAAATGTGGCTGCCTCCGTCTTCACGTTCGTGACTCTTTATATTTTCTCTTTCTTAGGTATCGCCCTTTCTCTTACTTTGTGTGGTTTGAAGATTGCTGATAGTTTATCAGCTGCGATTTGTTCGCTGGGAAATACAGGACCAGGGATTACCGAACTTTTAGGCCCAAATGGTACCTTTAGCTCTCTGTCTAAGGGAGCTAAAAGTATTATTATGTTTGCTATGGTTTTAGGTCGTCTGGAATTAATGACAGTTTTTGTGCTATTTATGCCTTCATTCTGGCGACGTTAAAAGATCACCTTGCTCATCAAAGCTATAACTGGTGCCACAAAATTCGCACTTTACTTCAATTTTACCATCCAAAATCATTTCATGGCGGGCTTGAGAGTCAAAATTCATGAGCATATTATGAATTTTTTCACTGCTGCATCTGCATTGTGCCACGAAGGTTTTAAAATCGTGGATACGAATTCCATCTTCCCAGAAAAGGCGGTACAGCAAAACATTTTCTGACAGAGAAAGATCCAACATTTCTCGAGATTGAAGGGTACCTAAGACGCTGAGCGCGCGGAACCAATCATCTTGCAATTCTTCTGAATCTTTTTCCTCATCCCCTCTTGATTGTGGCATCCGTTGAATCATCAAGGCACTGGCTACAAAGCCATTTTCCGCTGGCCACTGACTTGTAGCCACAATCCCTGTTTCAATCTGTTCTGATTGCCTGAAAAAATGGTGTAAGCATTCAGCCAACGTTGCCCCAGTCAACTCCACAATACCTTGATAACGTTCCTTTGAATTTTCAGGTTCAATGGTAAAGGCCAACTGACCTGCGCCGAAAACACTTTGCACGCTAATTTCACCTTGAGTTGAAAGGTCTTGGATTCTCTCCTCATCAAACCGAGCACAAGCACGCATGTGGCCTTCCCTCGTCACATCAACCACCACGAGACGAAGAGGTCCACTACCAGAAATTTGAAAAGTAAACAGGCCATCAAATTTAAAACAGTTCATAAGGACTAAGGTCAAAGCCACAGATTCGCCAAGAAAACGATTCACAAGAGGCGGGTAATCATGTTGCTCAATAATTTGACGCATCTGGTGATTCAAACGCACGAATCCGCCACGAATGGGGGTTTTATCCAATTGAAAAGGAATGACAAAGTCGGAATGAGCTGTCATTTTTTGCTCCCTTAAATTCTTGCAAAGGTTTTGCGGCTGATCAAAAGGATTTTCTGGTTATTCCTTGAGCCTAATTATATTGACCGAACCATGGCATGATTTTAAAAAAAAGTAAAGATAAGCCCCCTTCTACACCTCATGGCAAAGCTCAAGATTTGTGGGGAGTCCTGTTTTCATGGTTTTTTAGCAACAATACTTTACCGGAATATAATGAACCTTAGGATTCTTTACAGATATTTTTCTCGCACCCCTCTATCAATAAAAAATAATAATATATTTTTATATAATTTTAAGGCATTTTTTAGAACGATGACCCTTCCCAGCATTAACCCAAATTCTTCTTTATGTTGCCTTCATTCAATTAATACTCAATGGTTGTCCAAGAATGAGCTTAGAATGACCAGTTATGAGCGTGAATATTCTCTTACCTTGACCGTGGATTTATCCATACAAGAAGGAGAAACCGCGCAGAGTGTTACCAATGATATACCGCGTCAATATTTTGTTTGCCGTCACATGTTTTATGAGAGTGCGCATCCCTTAACAGAGGATGAAAACCTTCATTTGGTCTTAATTTTAAAATTATTAAGTTCAATCTTAGAGCATCTTTATCACATCTCTCCTCCTTTGATGATTGAGGGCGTGTTGTTTGAAATTCCCCGCCATCAGGCAGAAATTTTAGAAACATATAACATTTTTGCTTACAAGAGCATCCGTGGACAAACCATATCCCTTTACATGCCCACTCATCTGGAAGCTTTTGATGCTTTTGTCGATTTCATCCCAGAGTTGGAGCATTTCCTGCTGCAGTTTTTATGGCAAGAACAACGTCATAGCCTATTAATCCGTCAATTTTTGAAGAGCCAAACACTTACATCTTAATTATGAACGGGAGCTTTGCTCTCAATCCTTTCTGACGCCTTCATCTAACCCCTACCTAGAAAGCAATTTTCATATTTGATGTTATTAATTTTATTATAAAAAATATTTTATAATAAATATTGAATTATAAATTTTAAATACAAATATATGGTTTAGATTAATTTACGGAGTTTAGAATTATGAAAAACCTTTTAAAGACAACCAGCTTTGCTCTATTGAGCGTTTTATCCCTTCACACCCATCATGCCAAGGGTATGGAAGTAGGTAAGGACCAACCTCAACACCAACATTACCACATAACCAGAGGATTTATGGAGGAATCGATAGATGCCTTTGCAATCAGTGAGACTTTTGGCAGTCTGGACATAAAAGAATATTTTAATCCCAAAAGATTTTTAGGTATTGAAGAGATTGATCTGTCTACTCTACAACCTGTGAATGTTGGGATTGTTGATACCGTGTTCGATTTTCACTGCCCTTCTCTTCATGATGCTTTAAGTGAATCCTATAAAATAGAATACGACAATTATACTCCCTCACAAGTGGCTGAAAGACGCAAAATGATTAGCAATCTACCGAGCCCCGATCATGGTACAGAAGTTGCGAATATCATTGGCGGCAAAAATGGCCTTGCTCCTAATGCTGTTCTAAAACCCATTCGTGGACGAATACCTTCTGTAGAAAAACAGATTCGCGCAGCAGTCGATTCAGGTGCCAAGTTTATTAACATGTCCTTGGGCTTTGATAACGACGACATGAGCAATCCTATGCCAAAAAAAGTTAAAAGCGCTTTGAAATACGCTCGAGATAACGGTGTTGGAATCATCATGAGCGCTGGCAATGAAGGACGAGCTTTGCATACAACTCGATATGGCCAAAGTTTTGCCAAATTAGCTAAAAAATTGCAAGGCAACCTATTGATTGTAGGCAACACTCAATACACCCCAAAAGGCAAAGAAAATGTCTTTGAAAACATCAGCCCTTCCAGCAACACAGCTGGCAAAGAGCAAAAATATTTTGTTTGTGCGCCTGGAACAAACTTTAAAACTTATGGCATTAATGAAAAACCAGACTGGAATGCAACCGGAACCTCTCTTTCTGCTCCTGTGGTTACGGCGATGGCTGCGATCATTAATGGTGCTTATCCTACCCTATCCAGCGCTGAAGTCTTAAAAGTGATTCGCAAATCGGCCCGCCGTCATTTCCTTCATGATCATGCTCAAAAGTTGGATCGAAATATCTATGGTTGGGGTGTGGTTGATTTGAAAGCAGCGCTTGAGATGGCAAAACAAAGAGTTGAAGGGAAAAAATCAGAAGCTATAAATTCACCAAAGACGCAGATTCCAGGTGAAAAAGGTGAACCAAGGAACATTCTCAAGGAAGCTTCCAAATCCATTCCCCTTAAGAGAAGGGCCCCCTTGAAACAATCAAGATAACCTACCTTAATCTTGCCCCTTTAAGACCTTATCTTATTAAAGAGATAAGGTCTTTTGCTTTAAGCAGGTTGATTCATTTATTAAGAGTTAAGTCTCTGTATGGGCACTGCCAGCCTAATTAAAAAACCATCAAACGAGGTTGGATACACCCTTGAGCCAGTAATGAATACAAATAATTAAAATTCTCTATCGGCATAAGCCCATAAGTCTGGTATCACTAAAATAGAGTTGCATAAATTTTTAGGTAATTGAATGGTTCGCCTTATTCGCTTTATGATCCCCATTTTAGCTGCCTTTACGATATGGATGCAGCCTATTCCCGAAGGTCTTGATCCTCGGGGCTGGCACTTGCTTGCCATATTCGTTGCTACAATTTTAGGACTTATTTTCAAACCCCTCCCCATGGGGGCTGTGGCTCTTATGAGCATGGTCGTTGCGATCTTAACAGATACATTAAAGTTAGAATCCGAGGCCTTAGGAGGATTTAGTTCTTGCGTCATTTGGCTTGTCGTAGCGGTGTTTTTCATCGCTCGAGGGTTTATCAAAACACACCTAGGAATCCGGATTGCTTATTTCTTTGTGCGCCTTCTCGGCAAAAGCACTTTGGGATTAGGCTACGGATTGGTAACCACAGAATTGGTGATTGCTCCTTTTATACCCAGCAGCGCGGCTCGCGCGGGTGGCATCATGTATCCTATTTTAAAATCCATTTCTGAAGCTTTGGGGAGTCACCCTAACGATGGAACCAGCCGCAAATTGGGAGCCTTTCTAACCCAAACCGCTTATCATGGAAATTTGATTACCAGCGCCATGTTCTTAACCGCCATGGCAGCAAATCCCATGATGCAATCATTTGCCCAAGCTCAAGGCATTCAAATCACCTGGACCAATTGGGCTTTAGCAGCTTGTATTCCTGGACTGGCCAGCTGCATTTTAATTCCTTTGCTTCTTTATTTCATTTATCCGCCTCAAGTAAAACGCCTTGAAGGGGCAACCCAAATGGCGCAAGCCAAACTGCATGAGATGGGTCCAATGACCACTTCAGAATGGTTCATGATGGGTATTTTCTTCATTATGCTTGTTTTATGGGTCTTTGGAGAGAGTGTTGGCATTAATAGCACCACGACAGCCCTTATTGGTTTATGTCTACTTTTATTGACCAACATTTTAACCTGGGAGGATATTTTAGCTGAAAAAGAAGCCTGGCATACCCTGATCTGGTTTGCCATTTTGGTTATGATGGCTAAATATCTTCAAGTTTTTGGGATTATCGCATGGTTTAGCAACCTGGTGAGTAATTCTGTTATTGGAATGAGTTGGCATTGGGCTTTTGGAATATTGACCCTCATTTATTTCTACAGCCATTATCTATTTGCCAGCAACACTTCTCACGTAGGGGCAATGTATGCAGCCTTTTTGGCCGTTGCCGTTGCTGCTGGAACGCCGCCTCTCCTTGCTGCCTTAAGCCTTGGCTTTTGTTCCAGTTTATTTGCCGCCATGACCCATTATGGCTCAGGAGGATCAGTTGTCTTTTTTGGAACAGGTTATGTTCCTATTGGGACCTGGTGGGGGTTAGGATTGATTGTGAGTATTGTCAATCTTCTTATCTGGTTTGGTATTGGGTCTTTTTGGTGGAAAATCATTGGCATCTGGCCATAAGTCCTTCGCCCATATTTTCTTTGTAAAAAAGTCCGACTCTTAGACTTGAGTCGGACTTTTTAATTTCTTTACTTCTCAGATTCCTCCTTAGAGTCTTCATGACTGAGGTGGTGGTGAGGCACAGTCCCGCACAAGTGAACTTTTTTCACTTTAATATCGCCTTTACCACCAGCATTACTGGCCACAGAAATGCCTCGACGGGTAAATTCCGAGTTTATGTACTTGGACCAACTTAGAGAATCAAGAGGGCTTGGGTTACCTGATTGAGCTCTTCTTTTAAAGGCAGTATCCAATGCAAAAGCAAAGTCAGAATAGGAAGGCTCAGGATTGACCAAGGCTACCATGGATTCTAAATTCACTTGCCGAAATTGTTTGGCTACATCGTATAGTTTAACGGCCTGGACTCCAGGATCTGAAATTTTTAACGTTGCTTCTTCAAAAGCGGAGGCAAGAACATCATAAATCACGCCGGTGTAGACCGATGAAATTGCATGGACTTCTTCTTCTGCATCCTTGAGCTTGATATCCTCATCAGCATTGCGCAACCCATTGGGTAGATCCAGACCTTGACCAAATTGCTCTGCTAACGCTGCTAAGAAATTCTTTTTATGTTGATGGAGATTTCCCTTCGTGTCGGCAATCAACTTGTCACACAAAAATTTATGACTGAGCGTCCAAAAAATAGCCGTTTGATCACCAAAGGACTCATGATATCCCCCTGTCTGTAAGCTATTCGCATCAAAATATTCAGGGTGAATAATATCTAACATTGCATGCCCCGCCTCATGGGCGACAATGTCTGACGAACGACAGGTGTGAATCGTTTTTCGATTATTGCCTACAAAGGTAAAAAATTTGAGTTCTCGAAGAGTTCCCATTCGATTGTAATAGGCATTAGCGTCATTGCCTGCTTCAGCAGTTACTCGGAGTTGGCCATAACTGGCAGCATCCCAATATTTTACAACTTTTCGAATTTGGGAATCACTCGGGTAAAGGCTGCGGATGGCTTCAAGGTCACCACGATACATATTCATGGCAATTCTGACAGTTGCAAACACACTGGCTTTATCAAAATCCGCTGTTTGAGGCTTAAAGATAAATTGACCATTCTTATCAGGCTTGGGTGATGAGGTAATAACAATGTCTTTATCCTCTAATTTAGGTCGCCCCAAAACACTCGCCGATACGGTTGTGGTTAATTCCCCAGGTGTTGTCATAACCGTTGGATCTTCATAATAATATCGCATCTTTACGGTTTTTTTGGGGTTGGTAACAGTTTGGAAGAATCCTTTAATTCCATCCACATCAGAATTTAGCTCAGTATCCATGGCTTGGGATGAAAAAGCCCATTGTCCTAATATAATCATTATGCTCGTGGTGAATACTTTTTTACGGTTAAGAAACAGCATCACGATGTCCTCTTCTTATAATTCGGCGTTAAAAAAATATCCCAGGATACTTCCACTAAATCCTAATTGAGTTAAAAATGACTTAATGAACACAAGATGCTGGAGTTTTTATTGGGTGTATTTTTAAAATATATTTTCAGCTAACAATTGTTTTTTTGGTAAATATTTTGCTATAAAAACTCATTTGCCTTAAATAGACAAAGATCAAAACCAATTAAGTAAAGAGAAAAAAATGAATTATATTCGTGCCTTTTTTATAGCAGGGGCTCTTTTTGTAAACTTACCTTCATTGACTCAAGCCTGCGACAACCCTCAAACAGATGATGAAGAATCATCCTTGCTCATGAGAGTATCGCCAGAGATTCGTGAGATTATTTTCAACGAATTGAATTATGAAGCTTTATCCGCTGTAAAAACCACAGCGACAGCCAATTTGACCCATCTTAAAGATGATCAATTTTGGCGACATCATTTAAGAGAACATTTTAAACTTGAAAAAGATGCAATTAATCAGCTCCTTGCCCAGGAATTTGAGGGACATGAACCAGAAAATAAGTTTGAGGCGCTATTTTTAAGACTTGAACTCTTGAAACGTCTTGGAAGTTTCATTGATTGGTCAAAGGTTAAACAGTGTTCAAAAACAGATCATTATGCCGATCTTGAAGAAGCTTTTAACAGCAACGTTCCCAGAAAATTTGCTAAAAAACTAAGCTTGTGCAAACTTATCACAGAACCAGGAGCTTCAGAGCGAACCATTCAATCCGAAGATTATGGATTAGGCCCCAGAGAACTAGAAATCATCTGGAATAAAATTCAAGAAGAACACTTGGAAAAAGCGTATGATTTTGAGGACAGTTTGATTTTGTTCGCTTTTGAACGTCAAATACCAATTATCCAAATAGCAGAAACCGTGCTAGCCCCCGTAAGTCTCACAGAGACAGAAGTCTATGAACTTAGATTTCACTATATGGTTGCCAAAGCTCTAACTCAATTTCATCATCAATATCAAAGCCTAGTGACCAAACAAAAAAAGAAAATAGTTAAAGACAAACTTTGCCAGAGCACTCCTGTTTTAAGCACCACAGATAATGGGACTAACCCACCAGTTCTCCTTAAACCCAAGTCCGATAGCTTAAGTGCTCAAAAGAGATTTCATGGAAAATAAGTGCCATTCTCAAGGGCCTACTGGCCCTTTTTTTAATTTCTCACATTCCCTTCCATAAATTTATTATTGAAAAAATAAGAAAATAAATCTACCTATGGCCTGTTATTAATGAAGTAAAGAGAAAACCTATGAAATATATATCTGTTGCGCTCTATTTGAGCCTAATTGGAGTATCCCTTATCTTTCCAAGCTCAGCCTCACCGACTCTCCCTCGATCTGCTCAAGAAATCTCTTCCCCTTGCTCCTTGCACAACCTTCCTACAGAAATTAAAGACGACATATTCCTCCTCTGTGATGTTGCAACAATAAATACCCTTAAAAGGATCGATAAAACCACTCATGCTCATCTTACAGACGATGAATTCTGGCGTCGCAAACTCTCTTTTCACTTTGACCTTCAAGGAGCCTCCTTACTCTGCTTAAAGCAAAAAGAGTTTGGGCGAATTTTTGATCTTAATCTGGCGAGTGAAGAAACTCACACACTTCTGCGACTCAATCCACAGACAACCGATTCCTTGGATACCGTTTTTCCACCAAATATCCATAAAGAATTATACATGCGTCTAGAACTTATGGATCGCTTACGCCAAACCATTTCCTGGCGAGACATTCAAAGGGGCGAATTTACAAGTCATTACGGAGATTTAGAAACACTGTTCAATCAAGGTATTCCTCATTCTTTTGCCAATCATATCGGTAAATATAAATTCATCTCAGAACCTTTCGCCTGTGAGCGAGAAAGAAGCATTCAAATATCGGAATTTGGTTTGGATTGGATCACCATGGCCACCCTTTATGAACAAATTAGAGGTGAAAATCTTGACCCGTTTTATTCATCCATTGAAGGCATACTTACTTACATACATGAAAAAAACATTAGCCTCCCAAATCAGGGGCATTGCTATAGATTGATCACTGCAGAAGATGTGGTAAATTTAAAAATTCATTATGATTCGGTCAATGCCTTTAGACTTTTTTATCAAAGTTATATGAAAGTTCGTGACGGATATCCTGAACGGGCACACCATGCGCTAACAAAAGCTAAAATTTTCTTGGATCAACAAGAAACACAAGTCAAAAAAGCAAGACGAGTGACACGTATCGTGCGTAAAGTTGCAAATCTTTTTAGAAAGCGAACACCTCACTAACGACATTAAAAAAGAGCATCTTTAAAAGATGCTCTTTTCACTTTACGCCATAAATTTTTAAACCAACCCTTGAAAGAATTCGCAGGTTGTTTCTTGTAACAGGGGGTAAGATTAACCCTCAACAGCAGGAGCAGGTGGTGTTAATGTAGCCTTTAAGCTCAATTTAACCTTACCACGATCATCAAACCCAAGAACTTTGACTTGGATTTCGTCGCCTACTTTGACCACGTCATCCACCTTCTTCACCCGTTCGTGAGCTAATTCACTGATGTGGACAAGACCATCTCTATTGCCCATGAAGTTGACAAAGGCGCCAAATTCCATAATTTTGACCACTTTACCAGTGTAAATTTGGCCAACTTCTGGATCACAAGCAATGCCTTTAACTGCAGCTAAAGCTGCATCCAAGGATTTTTGATCAAATGCTGCAATCTTGACCGTACCATCATCTTCAATATCGATCTTAGCCCCGGTGGTTTCACAAATTTCACGAATGACCTTGCCCCCAGGCCCGATCAAATCACGAATTTTATCGCGGTTCACTTGGACACTGGTCATCTTTGGTGCATGAGAGCTTACCGATTCACGAGAAGAATGGATAGACTTGGACATTTCATTCAGGATATGCATACGGCCATCTTTGGCTTGCTCTAAAGCAACCTTCATGATTTCAGCGGTAATGCTTGTGATCTTAATGTCCATTTGAAGAGCGGTAATTCCTTGATCGGTTCCAGCGACCTTAAAATCCATGTCACCCAAATGATCTTCATCTCCCAAAATGTCTGTGAGCACGGCAAATTTCTTGCCTTCCTTAACCAATCCCATAGCGATACCAGCAATCGGACGAGCCAACGGCACACCGGCATCCATCATGGACAAAGAAGCACCACAAACCGTTGCCATAGAAGACGATCCGTTAGACTCCGTAATTTCAGATACGACCCGTACGGTATAAGGGAACCGATCTTTACCAGGCAATAAAGGATGAATGGAGCGCCAAGCGAGTTTGCCATGACCAATTTCCCGACGTCCTGGTGCTGACATGCGACCAACTTCACCCACTGAGTAAGAAGGAAAGTTATAATGGAGGAGGAAGCGCTCCCGGTATTCACCTTCAAGAACATCCATAATTTGTTCATCTTGGGCTGTCCCGAGTGTTGTTACAACCAAAGCTTGTGTTTCACCTCGAGTAAATAAGGCACTGCCATGGGTTCGAGACAATATTCCCACATCGCATTGAATGGGGCGAACGGTGGTCAAGTCTCGACCGTCCACACGACGTCCCTCATCCAAAATGCTTCCGCGCAGAATATCACCTTCTAGTTGCTTAAAGGTTTTAGAAAAGAGCTGTTCATCAGCCTCTTCAATGACCAACTTTTCCTTTGTCTTCTCTTTGACTTGAGCGATAGCAGCATATCGATCTTGCTTAGTGGTAATGCTATAGGCCTTCTTTAATTCTTTTTCCGCTGCCTTTTTTACCTTCTTAAACATGGCATCTGTCTCTTTAGCAAGAGAAACAACTTCCCATGTGGGTTTGCCAGCTTTTTTCTTCAAAGCTTCAATAGCCTTAATGACGGGCTGGAATGCTTTATGACCAAACTCCACCGCGCCCAACATCACTTCTTCTGTGAGTTCTTTAGCTTCTGATTCTACCATCAGTACACCTGATGAAGTTCCAGCAACCACCAAGTCTAATTGGCTGGTCTGTAGAACGGCAGGCGAAGGGTTGAGCACATATGAACCATCAATATACCCAACACGTGCACCAGCAATGGGGCCTAAAAAGGGAATACCGGAGATGGATAAAGCAGCAGACGCTCCAATCAACGCCAATATTTCAATGTCGCTTTCCATGTCGTAACTAAGCGCCGTACAAACCACCTGAACTTCGTTCACGAACTCTTCTGGAAACAAAGGGCGAATGGGACGATCGATCAGACGAGAGACCAAAACTTCTTTCTCACTTGGCTTGGTTTCCCGCTTTGCAAATCCACCAGGAATACGTCCAACGGCAAAGGTCTTTTCTTGATAATGAACGCTTAATGGGAAAAAACCCATGTGGGGGTCGGCTTCCTTTTTACCAACAACGGTACATAGTACGGTTGAGTTGCCTAAGCTTGCAACTACAGCACCATCGGCCTGTCTAGCCATGCGGCCGGTTTCCAAAATGAGGGTACGATCTCCCCATTGGAGTTCTTCTCGGGATATATTAAAAAAATCTGACATGAATAACCTTTATACTGTTGCAGGATCGTATAAACAAAAAAGGAGCAAAGCCCTGCAGAACCTTGCCCCCCACATAACATTTTTCAGTCTATGATCCACATCTTGGATCACCATGGCGCCTCTTATCGGCGCAACCCTAAGCGCTTAATGAGCTCTTGATAACGTGCTTCACTTTTACGCTTAACATAGTCTAACAAACGGCGACGTTGGCCAACCATCAACAACAAACCACGACGGGAGTGGAAGTCTTTCTTGTGGGATTCCATGTGCTGGGAAAGATTGCGAATTCTCTCCGTCAAGATAGCCACTTGAACTTCAGGTGAACCAGTATCCCCTTGCTTTGTGGCATATTCTTTAATAAGTTCTTGCTTACGCTCTAAAGTAATCGACATCGATTTTTCCTATTCTAACAATTAAATACACGTTTTACTTGTAGCTGCATACCATCATACTCAGCCATTGCTACGGGCTTATCCGCGGCTTCAACCAGATACATACCTTGGGCTGGAAGCGTAAGATGGACAGCTTGACCTTGGCGGAGTTTTTTTTCTACTTCACTCGATACAGATACTGCCGGGATGTCGTCCAGAACAGTCCTAATCGATTTAACCAAGGACAATACATCAAGAGTATGCCTATTTTCATCTAAAATTTCCAGAGAAATTGCATCGTTAATGTGAAATTTTCCAACTTTTGTTCGTTGAAGATAGGTGAGATGCCCCACCGTTCCGAGTGCTATAGCCATATCTCTCCCTAGTGAGCGCACATATGTGCCAGTCCCGCAGGCGACTCTAAAGCGCGCCATGTGAGCGTGAACCTCCAACATCTCTAACTCATAAACTTTAATTTCACGAGGCTTTAAGATTACCTCTTGCCCTGCTCTTGCTCGCTCATAGGCTGGCTTTCCTTGAACTTTGAGGGCAGAATAAAGAGGAGGCATTTGCGAAATTTCGCCCACAAATTGAGGTAAAATTTTTAAGATTTCTTGTTCACTGGGCCGATAATTGTGAAACGAAATCGGTTGTCCTTCTCGGTCATCAGTATCTGTCTGCACTCCCCAGGTCACCTCAAAGATATACTCCTTATCCTGTGCTACCACATATGGCATGGTTTTCGTTGCCTCGCCTAACGCCAGAGGCAAAACGCCACAGGCAAAAGGATCTAGCGTGCCTGCGTGACCTAAACTTTTCACTTTAAAAATTCTTTTGACCATTGAGCCAGCACGCGTTGAAGTTATGCCCTCTGGCTTATTAAGGATTAACCAACCATGGTTCATTTTTATCGTCCAATTCTAACGTCATAATAAATGGCCACAGAGAAAATTAAACCATGACCGATAAGAAGGGTTAGCATGGCTGTCCCTCCATAAGAAACAAGAGGAAGAGGAACCCCCACCACTGGCAGTAGGCCCATAACCATAGCTGTGTTAATAAATACATAGAGGAAAACAATGGAATTCATTCCTAAAGCCACCAAACGGCCAAAATGATTGCGGCTTTTAAGGGCCACAAAAAAGCCATAGGTTAAAAGCAAAGCATAAGCCACTAACAGAAAAACACCACCCACAAACCCAAATTCCTCGCTAAACATAGTAAAGATGAAATCTGTTTGCTTCTCCGGTAAAAAGTTCAAATGGCTTTGAGTACCCTGCAAATATCCTTTCCCCCAAAAACCGCCAGATCCAAGGGCGATTTTAGATTGAGTGACATGGTAACCAGCATTAGCAGGATCACTTTCTGGATTTAAGAAGATCAAAACGCGCTTTTTTTGATAATCGTAAAGGAAATTCCACAGAACGGGAATGGCCCCAAGTCCCAAACACCCTGCCAAAATAAACTTCCAAAGTTTCACCCCAGTGACAAAAAAAATAATCGCTCCCGACATAACAAAAATCAGTGCAGTACCTAAATCTGGCTGGCGCATGACCAAGAGAGTGGGCAAGAGTATGAGAATCAGTGGCACGATCAGAGTTCTTATTTTTCCAATTTCATCCAAAGTGCAGGCTTGAAAGTAGCGAGCTAAGGCCAAAATCAGAGCAATCTTCATAACTTCTGAAGGTTGTAATTGGATGACGTATAAATCAATCCATCGTTGGGCCCCCATACCGATAAAACCCATAAGCTCCACACCAAATAAAAGAAGGAGAGAAGCTAAATACATGGGATAAGCTAGGGTAAGCCATATCCGGATATCCGTTGCTGCAACCACCAGCATGATCACCAAGCCTACAGAAAACCGAATCATTTGCTTGTAAGCCCAAGGAGACAAGCTCCCATTAGCTGCTGAATAAAGCATGAGAAATCCCACACTGGCGATCAGAATGATCAAAGCCACAATGGCAAAATTGAGGTTTTTAAGGCGCCTTAGACTAATATTATTCATGCATCCTGCATCATTTGCTGGGTTGACAATAAAATATCTCGAACCGCAGGAGCCGCAAACTTTCCACCACTAACCCCGTGTTCAATCAGGACAACAGCGGCATATTTAGGATCATGAATGGGTGCATAAGCAACAAAATAGGCATGATCTCGGTGATGCCAGGGACGGAAAGCCGAATTGGTCAACCCTTGAGCCCGTTCATAGGCCGTAATTGCTCGGACCTGAGTCGTGGCCGTTTTTCCAGCCATTTCAAATCCTGATTGTTCGATACGTGAACGATAAGCGGTCCCCCCGGGCTCATTAACCACCTTAATCATACCGGATCGAATCAACTCTAAATGCTCTTTTTTAACTTCTAAATCTGGAAACTCAGGAGGAAGATCAGGAACAATAAATCTGGGATACACCTGTTTTCCGGACGCAATACGTGCCGTCATGAGCACCAATTGCATAGGTGTCGTCAATAAATAACCTTGACCAATACTGGCATTATAGGTTTCTCCTAATGACCATTTTTTCCCCATAACGCGCTGTTTCCAACTCCGACTAGGAATGAGCCCGTTTTTCTCGCCAGGAATTTCCACTCCTGTTGGCGCTCCAAAGCCCAATTTGGCCGCCACATCTGTCATGGGATCAATACCCATCATGCCAGCGACGTGATAAAAAAATACGTCACATGATCCTGCAATAGCATTGATCAACTGGACCGTTCCGTGACCCTCTTTGCGCCAACAGTGGAACTTATGATTCCCTAAGGTTACATGACCACCACAATAAACCGATGTATGGTGATCAATCACACCAGCCTGCAATGCAGCCAATCCGACAGTCATTTTAAAAGTTGACCCAGGGGCATATTGCCCTGCTATCCCTTTATTGACCAGAACATGATGAGGATGATTGCGCAAACTATCCCAATCTGCTTTCTTGATGCCATTAACAAAGAGATTGTTGTCATATCCTGGATGAGAAACATAAGCGAGAATGCCACCTGATTTAACATCCATGACAATGGCACTGGCACTTTCAAATTCAGCTAGACGAGCAGCCACAGTTTGCTGGAGTGCTAAATCGAGATAAAGTTTGACATCTTGACCAGGAACGCTGGTGGTGGTGGAGATTTCTCTCACCACTTTCCCTACAGCGTTGACTTCAACTTCTTCAATACCTGGATCTCCTCGTAAACGGGATTCAAGAGCTTTTTCCAAACCACTTTTGCCCATTTTAAACCCAGGAACGTTTAAGAGAGGATCACCATTGAGATCTTGTTCATTAGGCGAGGCCACATAGCCTAAAATATGACAGGTCTCTAAAGGGTAGTTATAAAATCGATTACGACCGGACTCCACGCTTAACCCTTGAATGTCAAGACTGTGGAGTTCTAAAAGAGCCACTTGATCCCAAGAGAGATTCTCCTTGATGGTCACAGGCATAAAACGACGTTTGCGCCTGACTTCTTGTGTGATTTTATCCACCTCTTCTTTGCTTAAGTGCAACAAATCCCCAATAGCCTTCAAAGATGCTTGCCAATCATCAGCGTTATCTCGGATAAAAACTGCCCTGTAAATATTATGGTTGGAGGCCAAAACATTCCCATGACGATCTAAAATCTGCCCCCTCAAAGGGGCTGTCAGACGGCTTTGGATGCGATTCTTATCCGATAACGTTTGATAATGGGAATTAGAGAGAATTTGTAGTGAATAAAGTCGCCCCAAGACTGTTGTCAATAATAACCCTTGAATCCCGCCAAAAATGACGGAACGTCGGGTAAATATGGTTTGTTTTTCTTGATCATTCACAACTAATTCTCAAGCCTTTGTTGCCAATGTAAGCTCAGTAGATTAAAGGCCGGATATAAAAATCCAGTTAATGCCAAGGATAAAATATAATGCTTGAGCGGAAAGGGACTAGGTATAAAAAAATTCATGATTAACCAATAAAGCCATTGGTCTAGAGCCGCCAAAACCATGAAAATTGCATAAATCATCACAAAGGGTTGGGATAACAACCATCTTTTCAATCCAAAAATTGTCCCATAAAGCACAAGATTGATGACGAGATTAGCGCCTAAAGGAGTTAAAAACAAACAATCTTTTAACACTGCCTGCAAAACGATTTGTCGGTGAGTCATTAAGTCTGGGCGATATAAAAGCCATAGATAAAAGATAACAAAAAATAAATTTGGACAAAATCCCCACCGTCCCCAAAATGGCAATACACTGATGAGCGTTAAGCTGGCGCTCACCCCAAATACAAAAAAGCAAGAACGGTATTTTTGCCAAAAATCTGGCTCGGCCGGATTCAACATATATCCTGAACCAACGTTATTGTTATTTAGTTACTATTAAAACAAAATCAAAGTCACGGGTAGCCGCAATAGGTTTTGCCGTCACTGTCCCCTTGGAAACTTGGGTAATGATGGCCACGGGCAAGCCAGGAGGGAAAACACCACCATTGCCTGAGGTCAAAAGCCGATCACCCACTTTAAGGTTGTCCACATTTTCCACATGGAGCAGAGATAAAGTCGCATCTCCTTCACCAGCCAACACACCTTGCTCCTTGGAACGCTCTGCTTGAACAGGTACACGAGAAGAAACATCGGTCAAGGGAATAAAATAAGAATAGGCAATCCCAACATCCACGACCCGACCACATAAATCACCTTGGGTAGTTAACACAGGATCATTTTTACTAACCCCGTCCTTAGCTGTTAATTTTACAAAATATTGGCGAGAAACCCCATCAAAATTGTGCCGAGCAACAGGCGTTGCAATTACTTCGTCGGTAAGGATTTCTTTAACATTCAAGGCCTGACGCAGCCGCTGGTTTTCGGTGACTTGATACTGCACTTTCTTGTGTTGGTGAACCAAGAAATCATTTTGTGCTTTAAGTTTTAAATTTTCATTCAAGAGGTCATGTTGACTTTTAAAGTAGGCCATGTAAGAGGCAACAGCTTCAAAGGGTTGGCTAATAACCTGAACGATTGGTAGCATGGCTTCGGTAAGAGCAAGGCGCATTTGTGTAACTAAGGGATGACGGTAGTGCTGCACTCCTAACAGTAAACAACTGGCTGCCAAAAGCATGAGAAATTTAGCTCGACGGCCCATGTAGAGATGAGACCGACGACTAGAGGCACGAGCAGAGGAAGCAACTAGAGTTGCTCTTTGACCGTTAGATGTTCTAATTCCAACAACTGATAATAAATTCATTGGACTTAACTGCTTCGTGATTTCTTTAAAATTTTAGCCTATTTTTCGGCGTTAACCAATACCCTTTTTAATTATTAGCACATATTTACTAATTAATTATTAGTACATATTTACTAAAACACTTTTTAAGGCGCGCATTTCTTCCAAGGCACGACCCGTTCCACGGACCACACAAGTCAAGGGATCCTCAGCGACAAACACAGGCAAATCGGTTGCTTGTGAAATCACTTTATCAAGATCTTTCAGCTGAGAGCCTCCACCGGTCATAACAATTCCACGATCAACTATGTCTGCAGACAATTCAGGCGCCGTGTTTTCCAAGGCTGTCTTGACCCCTTGTACAATGGTCGCGATCACTTCACTCAAACTTTCAGCAATTTGGCGTTGGTTAATCTCAATTTCTTGAGGAACACCATTCACCAGGCTGCGACCCTTAATGGAAATCACATTATTTTCACTATCGGCATTGATGGTGGCACAACCCACTTCTTTTTTGATTTTTTCGGCGGTACTTTCACCAATGAGCAAATTATGGGCGCGACGAATATAACTGATGATTGCCTCATCCATTTTATCTCCACCTACACGCACTGAGCATGCATAGACAATCCCGCCTAAGGAAAGAACGGCTACTTCTGTCGTTCCTCCACCAATGTCTACAACCATTGAACCGGTCGGCTCTGTCACCGGAAGACCAGCACCAATTGCAGCTGCCATGGGCTCTTCAATAAGAAATACACGACGTCCACCTGCACTCTCCGCTGATTCTTGAATAGCGCGACGCTCAACAGCTGTGGAGCCTGAGGGAACACAAATAACAATTTGAGGGGCAGCAAAACTGCGACGATTATGAACTTTACGGATGAAATGCTTAATCATTTCTTCAGCCACTTCAAAATCAGCAATAACACCATCTCTTAATGGACGAATGGCTTGTATATTCCCAGGTGTACGGCCAACCATCATTTTTGCTTCATCACCAACGGCAAGCACATGTCGTTTGCCCTTGCTATTGGCAATCGCCACAACCGATGGTTCGTCTAAAACAATACCGCGACCTTTAACATAAACCAGCGTATTCGCAGTACCCAAATCGATGGCCATATCTGCGGATAACGCACCAAACAAACGTGAAAAAATGCCCATAATGAATCAACCTTATTTTTCAGCCGATTTAAAATAACCCATATTTGTTTTTAGGGGGTATTGCATCTTTTTAGCAAGTAGTTTCGTGAAGTTTTTTCTGTAATAATTTAATAATGCTTAAAATTATTTTTTCAAAATTCTCCTCTTTCTAACTATTTCCTTTGGTTTTCACAGACAAACGCACTTCTCGCGCTCATCATCGACTCAATTTAAAGGAAAGTTGATTTGCAATGAGGTGGTCAAAGATCCTCTCAGCCACTCCCTATAAAACTATTGACTAAGCTACCACTTAAGAGATTCCATCCATCGATTAACACAAAGAAAATCACTTTAAATGGTAAAGATATGACCACAGGGGGCAACATCATCATCCCCATAGACATGAGGATCGAAGCAATCACAATATCAATGACTAAGAAAGGAATAAAGATCAAAAAACCAATTTCAAAAGCCCGACGCAACTCGCTTATCATAAACGCAGGGACGAGCGCTTTAAGGGGGGTGTCCTTCGGTTCAGCCACTTGATCTATTTTACCCAAATCCATAAATAGGCGTAAATCTTTTTCACGAACATTTTCCAACATAAATTTCTGGAAGGGAGCGACAATTAACGGAATGGCCTGCTCTTCCTTCATTTTTTCCTCAATAAGGGGTGAAAGTCCATCCGTGTAGGCTTTTTCAAAAGTAGGGGCCATAATGAAAGCTGTGAGAAACAAAGCTAAACTGATGAGCACTACATTAGGAGGCGATTGCTGCAATCCTATGGAGTTCCGCAAAAACGATAAGACCACGACAATACGCGTAAAAGAGGTCACCATGATAATAATAGCGGGCGCAAGACTTAAAACAGTGATGGCAAGAAAGAGTTGAATTAACCGAGCACTATAGGAACCATTAGCAGATCCAAGATCAATACTAATCCCTTCCCCATAAGCGCTCATCAGCCCCCATAAAAAGAACAAACTGAGGGACCAAATGCCGACCTTCTTGATCATGATTGATTTTCTCCCCTCAAGCGAGCAGATAAGACCAGATCCTGATGAGGCCCCAGCAATAAAACATATTCTTGTGCCGTATCGTGAAGAATAACCACACGCCTTTGATGATCTATGCTGACCTGTTCTAGAATTCGAATGGCCCCCATGTTTTGGGCCAAAAAGGGCAACCTACCTGACGCATGCCAACGCCTTAGAAGTTGCGCTAGAAGCAAAATAGCCCCTATAATCCCTGTAAAGATGAGAGCTGCTTTAATGATCAGGCTTATTTCCACTAAAAAATTTTCCCTTGATTATAGGCCTTCATTCCTCGAGCACGGGTTTGAACCACATCCACATCATCCTGCAAGAGACTTAATCGTTTTTTTAATTCAGCAAGGCGCTCGCTGAGTTTGTTTGCAAGAATCTGAGTAGCCTCTTTTGCTTTTCCCTGCTCTTCATCAGAAAATCGCGGAATAACTTCCAGCAAAGTAGCAAGTTCATGATGACGTTGATTTAAATACTCTTCACTGTCATCGGTAAACGGAACACTTAAAATGGCATCCTGGAGAGCGCTCAAATTCTGTAAAAATTGCTCTAATGTCATCCTCGCTCACCTCGTTTATAGGTAATTTTACTAAAATAATGACATTTTTTTATAAATTTGTATATGAGCCTTAATAAATTGAACGTTCATCAAGTTTTCAATCTCCTTTCCTTGCACAATTATTTTACTGTCCAAAAGACCATGATCATCAAAGGTTGGTCTAAAAGATAAAAAACGTTCAAACAAGAACTGTAGAAAACAAGAAAAAAATATCATGAGTGTTATTTTATCCAACCTTGCATTTTTGTTTTAATTGAACCAAGAATTTACCTGGCTTTCCTTGCAATTCCAGCGAGTGTATGTTAGGTTTCCATCATGCATTCAGAATCAAATTTAATTGAGATTACCCTTGTTGTTGTGGCCGCTCTTGCAGGGGGGCTTGCTTTTACGCGTTTAAAACAACCCCCGATCCTAGGCTACATCTTAGCCGGCATTCTTTTAGGCCCATCGGGTATTGGGCTCGTGGAATCCCGGGAACCAGTCAATATTTTAGCCGAATTAGGCGTGCTATTATTGCTATTCGTGGTTGGCATGGAGTTGAATTTACGGGTGTTCAAAAAAGCCTGGGCCGTGACTACCTTGTGTACGGCTCTTCAAGTCATTGCCTCCTTGGCGATAACGTTCCTCATTGGCCCGCTCTTTGGCTGGACAACAGGATTCAGCTTATTGATCGGGTTTGTAATTTCTTTATCCTCCACAGCTGTGGTGGTGAAAATGTTAGAGAGTATTGGCGAATTTCGTACAGAGACCGGGCAAATTGCCATCGGTGTCCTTATCGCCCAGGATTTGGCCATCGTGCCGATGATTTTGATTTTGCGTAATATGGGATCCTCCTTCTTTGATCCCGGCATGCTCATGAAACTCTTGTTTTCTGTCGGTCTGATTATTGCTCTGATTGGTTACTTGAGTCGTCGTCAGCGGGTGCGTATTCCTTTAACGCACATCATTGCCAGTGAAAAGGATTTAACCCCTTTGGTGAGCCTCACCTTTTGCTTTCTAGCCGCAGCTATTTCCGGATTAATTGGTTTATCGGCAGCTTATGGAGCCTTCTTGGCCGGACTGATTTTAGGAAACTCTCACGAACGTATCCTAATGCTGGAGACCACCAAGCCCATCCAGAGCACGCTCATGATGGTCTTCTTCCTCTCCATTGGGTTGTTGCTGGATCTGCAAGTTATCTATGACAATTTGTTTTTGGTGACAGTCTTGTTGTTGGTCATTACTGTGGGTAAAACAGCCCTTAATATTGGTATTCTCCACTTATTGCGTTTGCCGTGGTCTCAATCTTTCCTCATCGGTGTGGTGTTAGCGCAGCTGGGAGAATTTGCTTTCTTGCTCACAACAGTTGGTTATGAGACCAAGATTATTGATGTTCATGGCCAAAAGCTGATGATTGCCATTACTGTTCTGTCTTTAGCCTTCAGCCCCCTATGGTTGGCGGCAGCCCGACGACTTAAAAAGCGCTCTGACAGTCAAAACATTGGATTTTTAGGGGTACTAAAGGCTGCTTTAGGGGAAGAAGTGGTCTTCTGGCGCAAGAGATGGCGTCATATTCGTCCTCGCCTTTCTAAAAGCCAGAAATCTGATGAGCAATAAACCGAGCTTTGTCTTTGAAGAAAACTGTTCTCATCCTGTTGCAGGTGTTGATGAAGCAGGGTGTGGTCCATGGGCAGGTCCTGTGGTTGCAGCAGCGGTTATTCTTCTCCCGGATAAAGTTCCATCACCGATCCTAGAATCGATCCATGATTCTAAAAAACTTTCCAAAAAGAAGCGTACCCAATTATATCTTCACCTGACTGAGGGAGAAGGGATTTTTCTCTATCATCACATTGGCCTTGCCAGTGTCGCTGAAATTGATGACCTGAATATTGCTCAAGCCAATCGCCTAGCCATGAACCGTGCTCTTCAAGGCTTGACTGTTACGCCTCAAGCAGCTTTGGTAGATGGGATACGCAATCCCTACTTTAACATTCCCACCCAAATGGTGGTCAAAGGTGATCAATTAAGCTTTTCCATCGCCGCTGCCTCCATTCTTGCCAAAGTAATGCGTGATGAAATTATGGAAGACCTGGATCGCCAATATCCAGTCTATGGCTGGGCAAAAAATTCTGGATACGGCACCCCTGATCACAAAAAGGCATTAGAACACTACGGCGTCACCCCGCACCACAGACAAAGCTTTATGCCTATCAAAGAGATTATGGGGTTGATCCCAAAATTATTCTAAAGGGATTTTACCTTTTCAAACACCTGAAATACGGTTCTCACGAAAGACCAAAGGGGAGGCTAGGCTCATCTTCTTCTGCTATCATGCCGATCTCTATGGGTATTTCTATCTGAATGGTGCTCTCTGGAAAAACTTGGTTTTTCTTGCCGGTGATTTCTTGAGGAGTTCTCACCTCGATTGCCTCCCTTGCTTTTGGAAAGCCAATAATTTGCTTGATTTATCTTTGATTTAATTCGATTTTGCTCATCCTGAGAATCAACAAGTTTCAAAGCTTGGTTGTAGAAAGGGAGAGCTTTTTCAGGGCACTTTTTGTCACATAAGTATATATTTCCTAAACCATACAAAGCTTTGACTTGGAGCTTAGGGGATTGGATTAACCCAGCTATCTTTAATGCTTCCCGGTACCAAGAAGCTCTTGAATGATCGCCCTCTTCATACCGAGCATTACCAAGGCCTATCAAAGCTTGAGCCTGTAAAGTTTGATCCTCAATACCACGAGCTATCCCTAAAGCTTCCCGGTACCAAGAAGTTCTTGAATGATCGCCCTCTTCATACCGAGCATTGCCAAGACCTATCAAAGCTTGAGCCTGTAAGGTTTGATCCTCAATACCGCGTGCTATCTCTAAAGCTTCCCGGTACCACTGAGCCTGATTATCGTCATGTAGAGTATTACCAAGGCTTATTAGGGCTTGGGCCTGAAGTTTCAAATAGCCTCTATCCTGGGCTATCTTCAATCCTTGGCGCAAATAATCGATGGAGGCTTGATCCTTGATAATACCTCCCATACTTCCAAGAGCAATCAAAGCTCGAGCTTGTAGGTATGGATTGCAAATCCTCTGGCCGACCTCTAAAGCTTGACGGTAATAAGACTGTCGTTGGCCCCACTGGGATGAACCGATAAGTTGATTACCAAGTCCAATATAGGCTAGAGATTCGATAAACGAATGGCCAATCTCTTGGGCAATTTTAAGAGATTGATGAAAACAGTCAAAAGTCGTCATGGTCTCATCGTTATATCGGCATTTTCCAAGACCAAGAAGAGAACGGCTCTCCAGTTCTTTTGCGCCTATCTTTCGAGCAAGATCATAGGCTTGTCGAAAGTACAAAACTGCTTCATCAAAAGTGTGTATCTCTCCTTGCATCATTAAATAACGGCATTTTAATAGGTTCTGACGCTGTTGAGGCAACCAGCTTTCCAATTCATAGGAGGAAAGATCATCGTGATGCTTAGGATGACCCAACTCTGTCTCATCCTCCCGGTCCGATTCCCCACGCCATTCGCTGGAAAGGGGGGAAGTTTCTTCTTCAATTTCCTCTTCCACTCCTTCAACCGAAAAGAGCGATTGAGGTGAAGACCTTGGAGAATCAGGTATAATTCTGGGCCGTGTCGTGCCCCGAAAGGGAATTCTCTCTTCCCTTAATCGTTTATGGGAATCTAAATTATGTGGGGGACTGGTGAGTATATCTTCCTCAACCTCTTCATGTTTATCTCTTGTCAGGCTTCTGGCGTAACGAGAGGGTTGCTCTCTCCTGGATGACTTTCTCCTTACCCCACGATCATCTTGGGTGAGGCTTCTTAAAGGTGTTGTTCGAGCGGGCAATTCATCACGACGATGGGAACCATAAGAAGATCCCCTATCTATATGGTGTTTTAATTTTTCCAGTCGTTCCTTAGTCTTGCGCCCTGATAAAAATTGGGGGTGTGAAAGATCTCGAATTTCCTTGTGATTGTGAAGATGAATGGGGTTTCTTGATCTGTGGACTTTGACGACTGCATTGTCTTGAATTGTCTCAATATGATCAAGCAAATGTTTTACATATCTTTCTGCTGATTGATGCCCCATGTCACTGGGTCGGTAATCAACTTTCATGATCATCTCAGCCACATCCAAAACCCAAGACTTGCTATAAATAGATTGTGCAACCAATTTTATGGTGGACTGGGATTTGCTTTTGATCTTATTTAAAATAGCATCAATACCCTGCTCCCTCGTGGTATCAAAAGCATAAAAAGCGCAATTATTGTTCTGGCCAGAGATATAGTACTCTTTAAAAAGTACATCATGGTGATTACTCCAAGTGATGGATCGATCTGGCCGAGCCGAACGGACAACACTCTCTTCCCCTGACCAGGAAGAGTTAGCCAGAATGATACATAACAAAAATAATAAAGCTCGGAGCAACATCATTTTATGTATGACCTTTGCATATTGTTGCAAATATTAGAAAGAGATATGCATAAGGGATGACAAGGTTTCACTGCAGGAAATGGTAAATGAAAACACAGCAATATTTCCCTTTAGACAAGCCTTTAAAAGATTAATGACCAGCCAAGGAAGCAGTACAGAGAATTACCGAGGGATAGGGTTAAAGGGGGCTACTTCCTGCCACACCTTAGCCATAACTGTGGGCAGGGCATAGTGAGTCAAGTCTTGAGGATGAATCCAAAAACATCCCTCATGGAGAAGTTTCTCTGTTTGTCTCTTAATAACCTGCAATAGTAAATGGAAATGGGTAAAGGTATGTTTAACCTGATAAGATGAAGGATCGACCTCATCAAATCTTTGATCTTCAACCCAAGGAGTTCCTGGAAATTCATAAAGATTAGCGAGCAAGCCTTTAGAGGGGCGTTGAGACAATTGAATTTGGCCTTTCTGATTAAAACAAACAAAGACTTGGCCATAACGGGTTGGTTTTATTTTCTTTGAGCCAACGACAGGGATTTGAGTTTGTTTACCTTTTTCAAAGGATCGACAAATGGATTGAAGGGGACACCGATGACATTCGGGTGTTTTGGGTCTACAAATGTTGGATCCTAGATCCATTAAACTTTGAGCAAAATCTCCTGGCCGTCTTAAGGGAGGATGCTGTTCAGCCCACTTTTGCACCACGTCCTTTAGTTGGGGCAAGGGCGTCGTGAGGGATTCCACTCTGGCAATCACCCGGGTAATGTTACCATCAACGGGCAAGATAAGTTCATGAAAGGCAATAGCGGCTATCGCTGCTGCCGTATAAGGCCCGATTCCTGGTAATTTCAGGAGTTCATCAGATCGGCGAGGAAGCATCCCCTGATATTCGCTCATGACCAATTGAGCACATCGATGTAAATTCTTGGCACGACTATAATATCCTAATCCTTGCCAAGCATGATAAACGTCTGCCAAATCAGCCTCAGCCAAATTCTTTAAGGTCGGCCAGCGTTCAACAAACCGGACAAAATAATCATAAACCGTTGCCACGGTGGTTTGCTGGAGCATAATCTCACTGAGCCAAACATGGTAGGGATTAGGGATCTCCTCCCCCTTAGCTCGCCAAGGCAGAGAGCGCTGATGGTGATCATACCAGTCCAGGAGGAGATCTTGTAATTTCATTGGATTCCAACTTTTCGAATTTGTTGGGAAAGCTCAGGCAAGTTCATATCTATGGCTTTTAAGGTCTTCATATTCACCACGGGAAATTTGGGTGTTGAATCGTAATCAACGGGGAAATCTTGAGTGGATTTTCCTTCCATAATACCCTGAATGATTTGGGCTGTAACCCGTCCCATGGCCTCTCGATCATAGGCAAGAGCAGCTAAACATCCCTGTTGGACTGAGGCTGAATCATTGGCAAAGATAGGAATTTTATGCTTAATACCCACTTGAGCTACCGTTGAGGCTGCTGCCATAACCGTATTGTCATTGGGGAAATAAATGGCATCCACTTTATCTACCAAGCTTTGCGCCGCATTAACTGCTTCTGAAGTGGTATTAACCACAGCCCTAATGAGCCTAACACCTTGACTTTGTGCCACTTTTTCAAAACTCTCAAGGAGAGAAACTGAATTCACTTCACTCGCATTATAAAGGACACCTAAAGTTTTAAGATGGGGCAAGAACTCGCGTATCATCTGGAGTTGAGGGGCAGGATCCATGTAATCGCTCACACCCGTGACACCCTCCCCTGTTTCCTTTGGCGCAGTAACCAGCTTGGCATAAATAGGGTCAGTCACAGCCGTAAAAATGAGGGGGATCTGGTGCGATTGGGTCTGATTTTTCAACAATTGAGCGCTTTGAGTTGACAGTGCCACGATGACTTTGGGGTTAAGATGAATAAACTTGCTCGCGATTTGGGTAGCCACAGCTATATTACCATTGGCATTTTCATAGATTAACTGAACTGTTTCGCCATCTCGATAGCCTTGCTTGGCCAACTCAGCAATCATCCCTTGGCGCACCTCATCTAGCGTATGGTGGTCAATGATTTGCGTGATAGCAATAACAGGTAATTTTTGGGAGGGTTTTAAGAATAAAAAGGTAAGTAAGGCAAGGGGTGTTAAAATAAGGGTGATACTACGTAAGGAAAGTTTCATTTTTGGTACTCATCAACTGTTTGGACATATAACTATGACTAGGAAATGGAAAGAATTGTGAAGAACAACAACACATGATTAACCCCTATTAAAATGAAAATCCGACAATACTTTGATTTATTGCCGGACTAAGGAAATATTATCAACAAAAAAAGTGTTTAACTTAGCAACTTCTCTTTTAAATCACCAAAGGTATCGGCGATAACCAAGTCCTTATACCCTCCCCAAAATTGATTGTCAATAAACACCTGGGGGACTGTTTTGATACCAGACTTTTTGGACACTTCGTCATATAAGTTTGGTTCACTTAAAATATCCATAGCTGTGTAAGGGATATTCTTTTCGTCCAATAAATTCTTAGCTTTTTGACAATAATAACAGGTTTTTGTGGTGTAAATAACGACGTTTTTTGGCTCTTTGATTTGACTTACATTTTGAGCCACGGGCTTTGACGCTTGGCAGGAACTTAAAGCTGTAACAATTGCAAGGACTAAAATACCAAATTGTTTCATGTAACTTCCTGAACTTGAAAATAATACACTTTAAAAGTAGATTTTTTCACCTCTTAAAGCAAGAATATTCATGAGGTTCTGGCAATATCTTCTTGATTTTATCCTTCCACCTCGATGCACCCATTGTGGTGGATGGACCAGTCTAGCTCATACCCTATGTTCTTCCTGTTGGACTAAAAGCACTTTCATTACATCCCCCTACTGCACCATTTGCGGTTGGCCATTACCCTATGAGGCCAGTTATTGCGCCCCTTGTTCTAGTCGCCCCCCCTTATTTAACCAAGGAAGATCCATATTTTATTATGAAGGCACCATTCGTTCTCTCATTCTTAAATTAAAAGATCATGATGCGACTTATATTGCCCCTAGTTTAGCCTTATTTCTGCACCGTTTTGGGGGAGATATCTTTGATAATTTAGATGGAATGATCCCCATTCCACTCCATCGTTGGCGCTTTGTCTATCGGGGGTATAATCAAACCAGTCTTATTGCCCATCATCTAGCAAAATATCGGCCAGTTCCTGTTCAAATGAGGATATTAAGGCGTTATCGCTCAACCACCCGTCAAACAAAACTTCCAGGTTCCCTGCGCCGATCCAATGTGAAAAATGCTTTTGTTCTGACCTCTTACGGACAACGGTGGATTCCTCATAAACGGGTTTTGCTTATTGATGACGTCTGGACAACAGGTGCAACCTTAGAAGAATGCACTAAAATGTTAATAAATCATGGTGCAAGGGAAGTAAAAGCCTTGACCGTTGCCCGAGTTATTCCATTTTAATAATGTGAGCAAGAAAATTCTCGAGGTGAGTATTCTTAATCTTTTGTATGAAGGAGCACAGTATGGTAGACGTTGTTATTTACACCACACCCATTTGTCCTTATTGCGACAAAGCTAAAAGCTTGTTGTCGAAAAAGGGCGTACACTATAAAGAAGTCGATGTCTCTCAAAATTCAATTATTCGGGAGGAAATGACGCTTAAATCAGGCGGACGTAGAACTGTTCCACAAATTTTTATTGGTGAGCACCATGTCGGTGGGTGTGATGACCTTTATAGCCTTGAGCGTGTCGGCAAATTGGATCCACTGTTACATAAGAAGTAATTAGGAACGACGCTTTCATGTTTTAAAATTTGGGACAAAGTATCAATCTTTGCCCCTTCACGTTACTTTAAGTTTAATGGTTTAATTTATCCTCTTAAATAAAGTATCTTTACCCTCATGAAATAAATTGATTACCAAACCATAAGATTTTGGCATCTTACCATTATCTCCAAAGGAGATTTCTCCTAAGTCATAACCTGAGTAAGCTCGTGTCAATTCATGGCTTTTAAAAGTAAAATTATCCCCATTCCAATGGGTTAAATAGGTTTTTGGCAAAGAACGATATATAACAGCCAATTTATCCCCTTCTAAGACGACCTCTATTTTGCCATATAGATCATTTTCATAGATACCCGCGTAGAAGGATAAATCTTTAGAAGGCAAAGGGTTCTTTAATCGGTTTGCCTGTCGAGTTTCTGCGTATTGTTTGCGAGATTTTTGAAACTCTTCCAATAAATCTTTGCTCCAATCCCTCTCATCCTTGATGTTTAAGTACATATCAAAGAATTTAGAGCGGATGACCTCTGGAAACAGGCTCACCCTCATACCTCCCATGTTTGAGACCACCACAATACCAACCTTCTCCTCAGGACAAAGAGCGATCAAGGATCGAGTTCCCGTCATCCCCCCCATATGGGAGAGTAAGGTCATGCGATCATATTTGTGAATGAACCAACCTAGGCCATAATCGATATCAGGTACACGATCCTTGGGAAATAGACGCCCTCCTTGGGGTGGACCAACGTTAATATGAGGAGTACGTGTCTCAGATATTTGTGCGGCACTGATTAAAGTTTGATCCTCAAACTTACCATCATTAAGCAGGAAGATCATCCATTGAGCTAGGTCTCTAACACTGGAATTTACCCCTCGAGAAGCTTCGAATTTATATATGGTTGGATTACCATCCTTAATCAGCGTCGGTTTTTCATTAACGGGGTGATGTTCATCTGTTATATCCATGCGCCAAAATCGCCATTTTGCTTTTAAGGAAGAAAGCCATGATTCCCCACCGGTTAAACCATGATCGCCAATAGTGGTTTCCTGGAGATTTAAGGGTTTAAAAAGGTATTCTTCATAAACTTGAGATAAAGGCTTTCCTGTTACTTTCTCGATGATGAGACCTGCAACCCCTGGGAAAATGTTTTGATAGTCATAAGCTTCTCTAAAGGCATTTTTAAAGGGAATCTTATGTAGAGAATTAAGGGTATCTTCAGGGCTCCACCCCAACTCAATCAATGTATCTGCCGCATATCCTGGCAATCCACTTCGATGACACAATAAATCTCTAATGGTAAATTCAGCACTAATGCGTTCGTCTGCTAGTCTAAATTCAGGATAATAGTCACGAACCTTGTCATCCCAATGAAGTTTCCCTTCATCTATGAGGCGACAGATGACTGTCACAGTGAAAGTTTTTGTAACTGATGCCAGAGGAAAAACAGTGGCCGTTGTCACAGGTTGTTGGTGGCCAACCTTCTTTGTTCCAAATCCCTTCAGATAAACCACCTTACCGTCTTTAACAATAGCAATCGCTGCTCCTGGAACATTCCACTCTTCCATACTTTTATTGACGTATTTCTCAAACTGCTCGAAATCAACACCTTGGGCATGAGCCCCATGTATGAGAGTTGTCAGGCCTAGGGCCATGTACTTTAGAATTCTTAAAAACACACCTGATTCCCCTGATTTTTTATTAACTTTTACTATTAATTAATAACTTTTCTAAAATAATGATACCATGAATGAAGATCGTGAAACATTTTTTTACAATCCATATCTTCCGGACAATAGGGAAGACAAGGGGGAACGTATGAGCATTATTCGAGCAACCTTAATTATCTGTGCTACAGTCTTAATTAGCGTTGTAGCGGTTATCTTTTTTAACAACCAGAATGAACGTTTTTCAGTAACAGCACACAAAGGCGGTATATTTATCTTTGACCATAAAACATCCGCTACCAATTATTGCACGACAAGTCAGTGCAAAATGATCAGCTCCGAATTTGTCTTACCTAAATTTACAACCATTGTGGAGACAATCCCCACGAATGCTCAACAAATTTCACCACAAGCTGTCCAATCTCAATTGGTTAACCCTAACTTTGGCATGGTTAACTCCAATCAACCTCAGCAACCCATGATGCAAGGCCAACAACCTATGATGCAAGCTGGCAACAACCTAGGGGTTCCTAACCAGTTTTCAGCGGACGTTGCTAACCAAAAGAAGAAACCCTCCCCTGCTGGCAACATGGGCGAAGAAGAGGGTGACAATGATGGATCCGACGGTAGTGACCAAGGCGGTGAAGAATCCGACAGCGAAGAAGGTGAAGAGGAATAATCCTCTCCCACCTTACTTTCTCTTTAGTATTTCCCCCTTTAATTGTTGCTGATCTTGAATCTTATAACTCTTGGTCAGCATATAAGTTTTGAGTATGCCTTAAAGAACCGTTAACGTGAAAGATGGGGTGTTAGACTCATCCATAAAAAAAAATCTTTTTTGATAATCTCTGAAGCCTTACTCAGAATGGTCAATCCTTTATTCTAATAACTTAAAATAAAGAATTTAAGGACCAGCAGATAGACCAGAGGGCCTAGAACCAACATCCACAATTGGGTGTTGGAAAAGAAAGAAGAAGCTGTTTTCTTGGTAAGACGGTTAAAGAGATCAAACCAAGTGTAGGCCACAAAATCTCCCTGAGACAATAACCCGACTAGATTCTCTTTCTCATCGATGATGGGCAGATGTCGGAAACGTCCCTGACTCATGCGACGCATGGAATTGCTTATGTCATCGTTCAAATAAGCAACATGGGGATTCTTTGTCATAACATCCTTTAACGCAACCTTACTAGGATCTAACTTCTTAGCCACCACGCGGCGCATCAAGTCGCGTTCTGAGAAAATACCGACAACTTTTTTATCTCTGGTAATGACCACACATCCGAAGTTCTTATCCGCCATAATTTCCACGGCATCTTGAAGCAGGACATCCTCAGACAGGCTAAAAACATTTCTCTTATCTTTAAACTCTGGTATATCAGCTATTTTCATGGCCAACCTCATCCACTTATCGCTTAAAACAAAAAATAGTACAAAAAGTTAAAAAAAACTAAATTTGCCGTGATTTTCTAATAATAGTTGATTTTTTTGTTTGATTTATATCCAGAATCTTATTAGAAAGATCAATGCAACAACTAAAAAAATATAAATAAAAACAAAAACATCAATTTTAAAAATTAATTAGGGCAGATTTCTTCCTTATTATTTAATTGTAAATATAATTTATTTCAAACTTACATTGAAATTCTTCCCCCTAACGAACATATACATAAAATACAAAAAACTCTAAACATAATCGGAGATTTACATCGTGAAGAAACCTTACTTATCTTATGGTTCTTTGGCCTTGTTGATGGCCACGAGTCTTACTTTTGCTGCAGAAGATGATGGATTAAACAATTCTTCCAGAGGACTTCTTCGACAACTCAGTCAAGTTAAATTAAAAACAATTACCAGAACCCAATCAGCTCCTGCAAAAACTCTAGAAGGCCCTTGGGCTTCTGTTGCCGCAAGAGTTGATAGAGTTGGCCTTAAAGATGAAACTCTAGAGGATCCTTCTGGATTCACAAGTGATGATGACTGGAACGCAGAAGCTCAGCATTACGATGCGAACGCTTCCAAGGCGCACCTTATCATTTCCTCACCTAAGCCCCAAAGAAGTGGCATAAACGCCTCATCTCGAGACCTTCCAAGACAGCCCAATCAAGCTCATACTAGAACAAACTCAGCTCCTGCAATAACGATTACCCCTAGGACTTCTGGTACAGAAGATCTCTTTTTATTTGCTAAAAAAGAAATTACAAAGAATCGTTTTGCATTTGAATATGAAGACAGTGATGGGGAAAGTGATGGTGACGACTGGTATACTGTCGGTTCGAGTACTTCTACAAGTGCTACCGAAGAGCAACCTATAACTTTGCACAAAACTCAATCAGATAGGGCATTAATAAAGAAAGTTGTAACATTTTCTCCTGAGAAGAAAACGCTAGAGCCTTTACGCTTAACCGCAGAAGAAATGCCTCTGCTTTCCTCAAGACTCTCTGACCACCCCTCTTGCACCTTAGTAACAAAACCTGTTGTGGTTGATAGTGAAACCTCATCCCCATCCGTTCCTGTTGTAAGTGACACATCCAAGGTGGTTAAGGACGATTCTGGCTCCTCCACAGGTGGTCGTATTTCTGTCAAAGATCTGATTGCTCGACATAATTCAACCCCCATTTTAGCACCGAATGGGCCCTCAAAAACTCATGCAAAAGTAAGTTCTTCCAAATCTAAAACCAAAATTTCTACAATGCCAGCATCAAACCCACATGTGTCACCTGCTCCTGTCTTAACTCATGCACCTAAAGTTGCAGAACAAGTGGAATTACCCGTGGAAGGTAGAGTATCGGTGAAAAACCTTAAGGCTAAGCTTTCCAATCTACCCATGCTATTTCCTAGCGCCCCTCAAGAGGCAAACAATCAACCTAAAACTGAAGCATCCAAGGTTTCAGATTTACTAATGCCTGTTGGGGGAACACCAAGCGTATCAAAGATAGAATCATTACCCGAGATACATAAGCCATCGGCTCCAATCGAGCCCCTCAAGATTGATTTATCAAAGCCCCTCATTTCTGAGCCTAGGGTTTCTGACTTGTTAGGTCACATCGAACCCATCAAGATTGATCTATCAAAGCCTCTCATTTCTGAGCCTAGGGTTTCTGACTTGTTAGGTCACATCGAACCCATCAAGATTGATCTATCACCAATTACCATGACACCACTGGCGACATCAAAGACAAGCTCATCCTTGCTGAAACCAGCGTTGACAACTGTCCAGTCACCATTGACGATTTCAAAACCCATTATTATAGCTCCTGTGGTTCCGGTTGTAAGCTTGCCAACCGCTAAACCATCAGAAAGTGTCAAAGTTCCTAACGTTCCTTCATCTGGAACTTTCTATGCCAAAAGCAGCGTTAAGCTTGAGAAACACACTCAAACAACTGCAACCGTTTATGAAAATGGAACACCAACAGGTTATACCTATGTTCGCAATGGCAAAACTGGTGCAGTCGTTGAATATCTCAATGGCAACAAAACAGGAATCTCTTATAATAAGTTTGGTCGAGGTGGAAGTGTATGGTGGAAGTACCAAAATGGTAAACCCGTCCAAGAGCTTAAAAAGACACGCGTTCTCTTTGGCACCTTTACCTTATCCTAAGATTTTGAAAATAAAACCCGGCTTTTAGCCGGGTTTTTTTAACTCTAGATGATTCAATCTAACTGAGTGCAACACCAATCAATCCAAGGCAGAAGATCCGTTAAATCTTGACGCTCCACAGTAGGCCCAGTCCACAGGCGGAAAGAAGGTGGCGCTAAATAGTGATTTTTTGTATCATATGCTATTTTTTGATCCGCTAAATAAGCAGTAACCCTACTGATGATTTCAGCAACGGGACGCCCCTTAAATTGTTCCTGACGAAACTTAAAGCACACAGAAGCTGTGGATTGTATATCATTTCTTTCCGCTAGATTGGTAAAAAGAGGATGATTCTCGAGCCAATGGCGAATCACATAATAATTCGCTTGAGAGCGCGCAACCAGAGATTTAATCCCACCTAAATCTCGTGCCCATTCAAGGGCACTCACACAATCAGCCACACAGAGCATAGACGGCGTATTAATGGTCTTACCAATAAATATACCATCGATGATTTTCTGATCCTTGGTAAGACGAAAAAGCCGTGGCCTCGGCCAAGAAGGTGTATATTCCAAAAGGTGCTGGACTGCTTTAGGACTTAGCACCATCATTCCATGAGCAGCCTCTCCGCCCAACCCCTTTTGCCAGGAAAAGCAAGTAATATCCAGCTTTGACCAATCCAAATCCATGACAAAAGCTGCAGAAGTTGCATCACATAGGGTCAAGCCTGTGTGATCAGGAGGGATCCAATCTAAGTTTGGAACACAAACCCCTGCGGAAGTCCCGTTATAAGTAAAGACGACATCATGATCAGGGTTATATTGAGTTAAATCAGGTAAGGTGCCAAAGTCTCCTTTAAAAAGGCGCCGGTCTTTCAAGTTTAATTGTTCGACGACATCGATCACCCACAGGTTGCCAAATACATCCCAAGAGAACACATCAACCGGTCTACTACCTAAAAAGGACCACAAAGCACACTCCATAGCTCCTGTAGCCGATCCTGGCAAAAGGGCAACTTCGTAATCTTGGGGTATCTGCAGAACCTCGCGTGTCAGTTGGAGAAGGTAGGTTATCTGCGTCAAGCCAGAAGCGGATCTATGAGAGCGGGAAAGAAGATCCTCGGACAGAGCATTTAGCCTCCAACCCGGATGTTTCTTCGTTGGACCAGAACCAAAGTGGGGAGATTTTGGCTTTCTTTCAGGTTGCTTCATGATTTGCTCTCTTACAAGATAGTTCGGCTGCTTTAACCGTGTTCAATAACAGATTGGCAATAGTCATGGGGCCAACCCCTCCAGGTACAGGGGTTATATAACCTGCTTGATCTAGGACAGAGTCAAAATCCACATCCCCTACCAAGGTACCATCCTTTAAGCGGCTAATGCCCACATCAATAACCACGGCACCAGGCTTTATAAAAGACCTTTTAATAAATCGAGATTTCCCTGTAGCAGCAACAAGAATATCGGCTTCTTGGCAAACCTGTTCCAAATTAACAGTAAAGCTATGGGCCAAAGTTACAGTCACATCGTGATTGGTCAAAAGGGATGCCATGGGCCTACCCACTAAAATGGACCGGCCAACAACCACCGCTCTTTTGCCCGATAACTGGGGCATGCACTGCTGGATTAATTGTAAACACCCTTGTGGGGTGCAGGGAACAAAATAGGGACGACCTTGCATCAACAAGCCTTGATTATAGGGCGTCAACCCGTCGACATCTTTTGTCGGATCGATCAACGACAAGGCTTGATGAGGATCGAGATGGCCAGGAATGGGTAATTGAAGCAAAATACCATCCACCAGAGTGTCTTCATTAAGGTCTTGAATATGTTTTAAAAGATCACGCTGATCAATCGATACGGGAAGATGGATGACCCGGGAACTTATCCCTACTTCTTGGCAGGCTTTGGTCTTATTGTTGACATACACAACGCTGGCTGGATGGTCACCAACCAAAATTACCGCCAGACCTACAGGGCGATGATGTTTTCTTGCAAACTGGGTTGCCTGCCCTTGAATAATTTGGCGCAACGCTTGAGCATGGGCCCGACCATCAATAATAATTGCTGACATGAATTACATCATTTTCAAAGATATCATAGCCACCATAATTTTAAAAAAGTGCAGAATGAGAATCAGGATAACAGGGGAAAGATCAATCGTCCCCAAAGAGGGCATAAACCGCCTAATCCAAACAAGAGCAGGTTCTACAACTCGAAACAAAAAGGTGTGAACCGTGTAAACAAATTGGTTGTATCGGTTAATGACATTAAACTGCTCTAACCAATTAATAACTACATAAATAATCACCGCCCACCAATATAGCGACAAAGCCATTTGGATGACACTGAGAAGAGGGTATAGGATGATATCCATGTTAACCTGCCATCGATAATTTAATGGGTTGTTGTGCTAATCCTAGCGCATCTAAGGCCTCATTGACAATAAACTGTGAGGTTAAGCCAGCCTCGGTATATTGCTCCATAGGTGTACCATGATCAATTAAACGATCTGGCAAACACATGGGGCGAATTTTAAGGCCTCGATCAAGAGTCCCCGATTTAGCTAAAAAGTGCAGAACTTGAGCAGAAAACCCACCTATGGATCCGGCTTCAATGGTGATCAAAACTTCATGATTTTGAGCTAGATTAAGGATTAACTCTTCATCTAACGGCTTTACAAATCGAGCATCCGCAACGGTGGTTGACCATCCTTGTGAGGACAAAATATCTGCGGCCTTTAGTGTTTCTACTAATCGACATCCTAGAGAAAGAAGAGCCACACGGCTTCCCTCACGCACGATACGTCCTTTTCCAAGGGCAAGAATTTGCCCTTCTTGACTTAAATCTAAACCAATCCCTTCACCGCGCGGATACCGAATCGCAGAAGCACAATGATCAATGACAGCAGATGTTGCCACCATATTTTTCAGCTCCAATTCATCGCTGGGTGCCATGATAACAATATCGGGCAAACAACCAAGATAGGCTAAATCATAACTTCCCGCATGGGTTGCTCCATCCGCACCCACGAGACCTGCTCGATCCATGGCAAAGCGCACAGGAAGTTTTTGTAAAATTACATCATGAACCACTTGATCGTAGGCACGCTGCAAAAAGGTTGAGTATATTGCCACAAACGGTTTAAGTCCCTCACAGGCCAATCCGGCTGCAAAAGTCACTGCGTGTTGTTCGGCAATCCCGACATCAAAGCATCGTTGCGGGAATTTTTCTGCAAAAATGTCCAGTCCAGTGCCGGATGGCATAGCTGCCGTTACAGCGACAATTCGGTCATCTTTTTCCGCTTCCGCAATCAGTGACTGGGCAAAAACCTTTGTATATGAAGGTGCCCCTGCTGCTGATTTTTGTTGGGTTCCGGTCACCACATCAAATTTAGTCACCCCATGGTATTTATCAGATGCGGCTTCTGCCGGCGCATAGCCTTTGCCCTTTTTGGTCACCACATGGAGGAGAATGGGTCCCGTTCCTGGTCGGTCCCTTAGATTTTGCAAGACAGGAATAAGGGTATCCAAATCATGACCATCAATAGGCCCTACGTAAAAGAAGCCCAATTCTTCAAAAAGGGTTCCACCAGCGACCATCCCACGCATATATTCCTCAGCTCTACGCGCAGCCGTTTCCACACCTTTTGGAAGATGAGAAACCACGCCTTTAGCTAATTCCCTGAGCGACTGATAAGAATGGGAGGAAATGAGCTTAGAAAAATAACTGCTCATGGCGCCGACAGGCGGAGCAATGGACATATCATTATCATTAAGGATAACAATAAGGCGATTTTTTAAAGAACCCGCATTGTTCATAGCCTCATAAGCCATGCCAGCACTCATGGATCCATCACCAATTACGGCAATGACATGATTATCCCGGTGGTTTAAATCTCGAGCAACCGCAAACCCGAGCCCTGCAGAAATGGAGGTAGAAGCATGGGCAGCCCCAAATGGATCGTATTCACTTTCGCTTCGCTTAGTAAACCCCGATGGCCCTCCCCTTTGCCGCAATTTTGCCATCTCTGAGCGGCGACCAGTCAAAATTTTATGGGGATAGGACTGATGCCCCACATCCCAAATTAATTTATCTTCTGGAGTATTAAATACGTGATGGAGGGCTACCGTCAATTCGACAACGCCCAGACTGGCACCTAAATGGCCTCCTGTTTTTGAGACAACATGTATCGTTTCTGAACGAACTTCTGCCGCCAATTGTTTCAGTTGGTCAATGGAAAGATGTTTAAAATCTTTCGGCGTTTGAATTCGATCTAATAAAGGTAGTTGTGGGCTCAACGCAATCTCCACTGTAATATCATTTTCTTAACTTATGCTCGATGAAGAGGTATTTCAATGGTGAACCAACTCTTAAAATTTATTTCATCTCTCTCAAGAGCTTAAACCTCCATCGGCATAAAAAGGCCACAAAAAGGTGTGACCTTAATCACTTGTATTTATGATTAAGACAAACGTGCTAACGCTTGCTGAATCTTTTCTCGAGTTGTAAGCGCCATTGTCAGCCGCTCTCTTAATTCCTCCACCACTTCAGGTTTAGCCTTAGTGACAAATTCCTGATTATTCAAACGGTTTTGATTGGAAGCAATTTCTCCATCAAGCTTGGTAATTTCTTTTTGTAATCGAGATACTTCTGCTCCAATATCAATACTTCCTGATAAAGGAATCACGACTGTATTTTCCCCCACCACAAATTGAACAGCTTCCTTAATGTTCGACGAAGGAGCAGATTCAGACAAACTTAAACCTTCAATCCGACCTAGACGTTGCACAATGGCTTGATATTGATCTATACGATGACGCACGTTGTCATTAACATCATAAATGTGCAAAGGAATAAATACACTTGGTGGAACATTGAATTCAGCTCGACGGGAGCGAATTTGACTAATCAAATCAACCAACCATTCCATGTCTCCTGAAGCTTGCTCATCACGATAAGAGTTGTCAAATTGGGGCCAAGGCATGGAACTAATGAGTCCCTTTCCACCAAATTCAGACCACAACTTTTCTGTAATAAAGGGGATTACAGGATGAGCTAGTCGTAAGACTTGCATGAATGCCCAAGCAGCAGTTGCTCTTGATTCCTCTTGAGCATTTGAATCAGCTGTATCAGCAAACAAAGGTTTTAAAAATTCCAAGTAATAATCACAAAAGGTTCCCCAAACAAATTGATAGAGGGCTGAACACGCCTCATCAAACCGATAGGTCTCTAGGGCTTCAAAAATTTGTTTAGAGAGTTGGGCAATGGCATCCACAATCCAACGATTTACGGACAAGTCTACTGAACAAGGATCAAAATCCTTCCGATATTGACACTGATTCATTTGTAAAAATCGGGCTGCGTTCCAAATCTTGGTCATAAAATTACGAGATCCTTCAATACGAGATTCGCCTAATTTTAAATCTCGACCAGGAACAGCCAAAGCGGCCAAGGTGAATCGGACAGCATCACAGCCAAATTTATCTAGCAATCCTAGAGGGTCTATGATGTTCCCTTTGGATTTGGACATTTTTGCCCCTTTTTCATCGCGAACCAAGGCATGAATGTAAACCGTGCGAAACGGAACGTCTTTCATGAAATGGAGCCCCATCATCATCATGCGCGCAACCCAGAAGAAGATGATGTCAAAGCCGGTATCTAAAACATCAGTCGGATAATAGCGCTTTAACTCAACCGTCTCTTCAGGCCAGCCAAGGGTTGAGAATGGCCAAAGTGCTGAGGAAAACCATGTATCTAATACGTCTGGATCACGCTTTAAAGAGACATCTTGCCCATAATGGTCTTGAGCCAGCTTAAGGGCCTCTTCTTCACTTTCAGCCACAAAAATATGATCATCAGGCCCATACCATGCAGGGATTTGATGTCCCCACCATATTTGCCTGGAAATACACCAAGGCTGAATGTTATGAAGCCAATCAAAGTAAGTGGCCGTCCAATGTTCTGGTACGAACTTGGTTTTTCCTTCCTCTACAGCTTTAATGGCAGGTTGAGCCAATTGATAAGCATCCACAAACCATTGATCGGTTAACCAAGGCTGAACTTGAACCCCAGAACGCTCTCCGAAAGGCACGGCATGGACGATAGGCTCTTCTCTCTCCAAGAAACCTTGCTCTTGCAAGTCTTGTAAGATGATTTTTCGAGCCTCATCAACAGTTAAACCTTGATAACGATCGGGCACATTCTCATTCATCCGTGCAAAGGCATCTAAAATATTGATCATCGGTAAGTGATGGCGTTTGCCCACTTCGAAGTCATTAAAATCATGGCCCGGGGTAATTTTAACTGCCCCTGATCCTTTCTCTGGATCACAATACTCATCAGCTACAACGGGAATATCACGATTGGCCAGCGGGATACGAACCATCTTACCTATGAGATGATGATAACGACTGTCCTCTGGGTGAACAGCAACTGCTGTATCTCCTAACATCGTCTCTGGGCGGGTAGTTGCAACCGTGATAAAAGCTTCTTCATTGCCGACCACAGGATAATTTATATACCAAAGATGGCCTTTGACATCCTGTGAAATAACTTCCAAATCTGAAATAGCGGTTTGAAATTTTGGATCCCAATTAACCAAACGCTTGTCGCGATAAATAAGCCCTTGCCGATAAAGATCGACGAAAACCTTGGTAACCGCTTGGCTCAGCCCTTCATCCAGGGTAAAACGTGCGCGATCCCAATCAGGAGAAATGCCCAAGCGTCGCTGCTGATGGGTAATGGTATTACCTGACTCGGCTTTCCATTCCCATACTTTTTCTAAAAACTTTTCTCGACCGAGTTCATGGCGGCTAAGGCTCTTGGCTTCCAACTGACGCTCAACGACCATTTGGGTTGCAATACCGGCATGATCAGTGCCTGGTTGCCATAACACATCAAACCCACACATTCTTTTAAATCGGATTAAGACATCCTGCAGTGTATAAGTAAGCGCATGGCCCACATGCAGTGTTCCTGTCACATTCGGCGGTGGCATCATAATTGTATAGGGCTTTTTAGGGGAATCAGGATCGCAAGAAAAGAGTCCCGACTGTTCCCATAAACGATAAATATCTGATTCTATAGTTGTTGGAAGAAATGTTTTATCAAGCATGAGGCCAATTATCCAGAAATAAAAAAAATATAAGTTCTGTATTTACTTATCCGATTTTGCGAAATATGACAATCTTCCCTTTGATTTTTCAGCTAAAAGTCTTAAAATTTAAAAGTATTAGTCGTTGGGAGAAGCTTTAATGAAATTACGTTGGTCTTATATAATTTTATTTTCCACTATTTTAGGGCTTTTTTCTAACCAGAATTTCGCTGAGGCAAGCACACCTTCCAAAAAGCAAACTTCACCTGACTCACCCATCGAAACGTCCTCCAGTGACACCTCCCTTTCTTACCCATCCACCAAAGGATTTGACCCGGTGGTTCGTTTTGGCAATGCTGAAACAGCCATTTTAAAGGTGGAGATGTATCACTCCTTAAATTGTATTCATTGCAAAGAATATTTGCAGAATGACTTTCCAATCATTAAGGAGAAGTTTATCGATTCAGGCCAAGTATACTTTGAGATTCGAGATTACCCCATTGATCGATCAGCCTTAGATGCTGCTCGTCTTGCCTGGTGCCGCAACGACCCAAAAGTATATTGGAAAGTCGCCGAGCTTCTTCACACTCATCTGGATAACGAAGATCCTATGAGTACCTGGGCTCAATCGAGTGACTGGTGCGGTGAACTGATAAAGATTCTTCAATCTCAAGGATTTACAAGTCAAGAGTGTCAGGAGTGTCTGGACAATCAAACTCTTAGAGATAAAATCATTAATGATTGTTATCAGGTGCAACAAAAGTATAAACTCGCCTATACACCAGCTTTTGTTGTAGATGGTGAGTTAGTAGGAGCAACCTTAGATGTTCCAGAGCTTGAAAAGCGCCTTAAAAAGAAATTACAAAATAGTAAGAAAGATTCTTAAAACAGGATAATTTAATGTCTCATCCTCCTATGGGTTTGTCGGTCATCGTACCCTTTTACAATGAAGAGGAAAACGTAATTCCTCTCGTTCAAGAAATTACTGAGGCATTAAAGTCGATTTCCTTTGAAATCTTAGCCATTGATGATGCCAGTCAGGATCGAACCCTAGAGAATCTTTACCAAGTTGCTCATTCTAACACCCGTGTGCGTGTTTTATCTCATGATCGTAACTATGGCCAAAGTTCTGCTATTCTTACAGGCGCTCGCCACGCCAGTTTTTCCCTCCTGGCCACCCTGGATGGAGATGGGCAAAATGATCCCAAGGATCTCCTCAAACTTTGGCAAATCTACCATAAGGTACCCCAAACCAGACGAGCTCAAACGGTCATCTTTGGTAATCGAGAAAAGCGTGAGGATAATTTGTTGCGTCGCTTTTCTTCAAGAATAGCCAACGCTTTGCGAGCCTATATGCTCAAGGATCTTTGCCCCGATACAGGGTGCGCCTTAAAGCTGTTCCCTCGGGAAGGTTTCTTAAATCTTCCTTTGTTTAATCACTTTCACCGTTTTTTGCCAGCCTTATTCCAGCTCCATAATTATCAGATGATTAATGTAAACGTTTCCCATCGCCCTCGCGTGTTTGGTCAATCCAAATATGGCGTATTTAACCGGCTTTGGGTGGGGATTTACGATATTTTTGGGGTCAGATGGTTGCTCAAGCGCAAATGTGCACCTAAGTTAAAGACCTTAAGCGCTAACCAAGCTGAACCGACTCCCTCAATTTCTTGCGTGAAGAACGACGAATCAAATACAAATTTCGCGTATAAATAATCAACCCTAATCCTTGGCCGATAATAAAGACAATATCTTGGATATGGACAGCATAAAGAAAAAGAACTCCACCCCCGACTAAACTAAAATACCAAAATGAAAGGGGAATGATGCTGTCTTTTTTCTTCTCACTCACAAACCATTGGACCACGAAACGCATCCCAAATAAAATTTGACCAATAAGCCCAAACAGCTTCCATCCCACTAAAAAAGTCCACATATACTTCTCCTCTCTTCATTTTGCACAGTGCCCAAGGATCAACCTTTGAGCAAGCTTTTTTTACGGCTCTTTGTTCACTCTTTCAATTCAGTTATTACCTAATGATTTAAGCCCCACGAGGTGATCCACAACAAAGTTCACACCTTGAGAAATACTTTTGATTTTAAAATAATTTTGCTATAAATAAATGATATTTGAAATATGATTACAAAATCGGACTAAATCTTATCAATGGTTCAGATCTATAGCATTTTTCTCCTTCTTTGCAGCCTTCTTTCAACCTCAAGTTCTCTCTACGCCATGGATCACCCCTCTTTCAAAGAGGAAGGCAATGAGCTTCCCTTCAAATATCAACAGTTTCTCACAGATAAGGGGCATCAAATATTAGAGGAGATTTTAAAGGATAATAGCGACCCCAAGATGCAGGCTCTACCACTTATTGAGGAAATACCTGAGGAAATTAAGCAAAAAACAGCCTTCAATCCCCTGGGCGAATATGCCCCTTCTAGTTTTTTGCGATGGTACTTTGGAAAAGAAAAACCTCATGTCCAGGAATATCTAGCCAAAATTATTTGTTTATGCTGGGCATTGAATGATCTTGCTGTTCAGCAAAAGGAATGCTTTACCCGTGGATCCTTCACCCTTATCGATCCCAACAAGCGAATCTTTCATTTTTTGAAAGGATACGTCTGTTTAGTGAACAACTATACCCTAATGGATTTTAAACCTTGGGTATTAACCACATCCAATTTAGCTTATCGTCGAGATCCGGAGAGTAATGGATCAAGTCACCATACGGATCAAACAGAGGGCAGCCAATTTGGTATTGATATTCGCTTTAGAAGCTATGAAACCTTATATGGTCTTTTGCCCCACCTCATGCGACATATCTTGTTTGGTCGTCTCAATCTTGTGACAACCTCACAAAGCCGAAACCTTCCTTTAACTTTCATAAAATTTGAACCTGTAGGTCTTGGATCCAGCACAGAAATTTTAACTCATATCACAAATTTTGCAGCACCAGTAACCTCTATCGAAGGCAAGAGAAGAGAAAAAGACATTCCCGACGAGGTGTGGGATGTTTTTGTAAAGTTAACCCAGGATAAATCCTTTGATGAGAAAAAAATTTACAAAATGTTAGATCATTATCATTTTAGAAATCACCCAGAAGATCTAAAGAAAATGCAGTTTATACTTAAAAAGTTCTTTCCAAACGATACTAAGGAACTCCTGGACATTCGAACAGGAAGTGAGGTCATCCTGGACTTAAGAATTATTGAGAAGAAAATAAAGTCAAAAATAAAAAAATCATAATAATATATACTTTCATTGTTCATGAATAGTTCACAAAGTATTTACCGAATTTTTTAAGGTAAATACTAAATATTCAATCATAAAACTTGTAAATAATCATGATTTTGCATAATAACTAATGTTTAGTTATTAACGCCAAAATTTTCTAATTTATAAGGTTTGAACAAAAAATGTTTCGTAAACTCATCGTTTTTTTTACTTTCACTCACAACCTAATGGCCATGGATTCTTTGTATACTTTGGATTTCAGCAAACTAGATGAAGCGAAAAAGGTTATAGAGACAACCCATGATCTGCCTATGGCCAAAGCGTTTTTAGATCTTATCTCTGAAAAAGATCGCAACCCCATAGAAGAAACGTATTTGGAGGCAAAACGCGTTATCGTGGCAAGGGAATACGCCCGAACATTCAAGCAAAAAGGTGAATTACCCTTGTGGAAGGCTAAATCTTTAGAGGATATTCTTGGAATTGTTCGCGTCTATTATGCCAACCCTGAAAACTTGGACACTCCTCATGATTCCCAGCAAACATTAGATGCTTTTTTAAAAAATTTTAATGTGGTGATCGACGAACTAATGACCTCAGTTACGAAAAAAGTTGAGACTTACAACGAGTTTGTCACCACCATGGGAACAATCAGGAAATGGAAATTTGAAGATTATATTTCTTGTTTATTGGGAATTCCAACGAGATATTCAGATGACGGCATGGCAGAGAAAGAGAAGATATTTACACTGCTCAAAACCTCTGGGTTCCTTAGAACTGACATAAGATCTGTGAAAAAGTTTAAATACGACCCCACATTCCCTGTTCTTCATTTTATGGAAAACCACCCACAAACTTCTAACCTTGTGCTGGGCTGTGGTCACCATATCCATCAGGATATTGTCTATGATTTAAATCTACCTCAAGAAAGCTTTTGCGGTTGCTGCAATGTGACAAAGTTCCACTTAGGTGATTTTACCATTGCGCTGTCCGCTCAGGATATCTGCGATGTGATAGCTGACATGCATGATAAGCGTATCTGGGATATTCTGAAGACAAAGCCAGGAGGATGGAAAAAAATTGCAGATCACTCCTGGAGTGAAAGTTTAAACAACCCAGAAACTTTAAAGCATATCTATTCAGCTCTGAGCCCTGATGGTGTCTTTGAACTATTGGACATTCACCCCGAAGAGAAAATCAGGGAAACCTTAATCCCCATTGGCTTTAAGTTAAAGGGGATAGACCAAGAAAACCAACTAATGTTTTTCGTAAAGAGTCTTTAAATCGAGCCTTGAAAAAAGTGTGGGGCATGAGTTATCAAGCCCCCCTCGCACAGAGCGCAACACATGTCATGGATGCTGCGCTCTCAGCACCCCTTCCCCTATGTCTTCAAAATACTATCTTTTATAAATGGCAATGGAGGTATAGATGAAGATTTTAATCATTCTTTTGGCGTTTAGCTGCCAAAGTTTTGGCACCCCCAAGCAACCATGTATAGCACCAGACCCATGCTGCCAAGATTGCATAAAGCGCGCTCAATTATGCGACTGGCGACACGATACCTTAAGTCAGGAATCCCAATGCTTCATCCATGAACGCCAATGTATAAAGCGATGTCAGTCGCAAAGAGAGAGGATGTCTATCAAAGGCCTTCCAGCTGACTCAAGTCAGCAATTATCAAGGTTTGACGAACCAAATCCTGCACCAATGCCAAACGATTCTGACGAATAATAGGGTCGTCATCATTAATCTTCAGCTCAAAAAATTGATCCAATGGCTGCTTAATATCGGCCAATTGAGCCATCAATTGGTGATAATGATGGGATTTTAATAACTGGGGCGCTACCTCAGCGATGGTTCGTAGATGCTGATACAATTGCGTCTCACTTTCAGACACAAATCGCTCAGGCATCACACCCAAGTCTGAAACACCTGCTAATATACCATGGGCTCTACGAAAAGCTTCTTGGAGAGCTGCCCCTGCAGGTGTTTTCAGCAATGCACTAAGGGCTGTAGCCCGCTCAGCAATAGACCAAAGATTGAAGGTTTGGGGTTGGGCCTTCATCACTGCGCGTATAGCATCAAGCCGAATATTTTCTCCCTTCAAAGTGTGTTCCAAGCGCTCAGAAATAAATTGATAAACACTGTCTAGGCTAAATCCTGGTTGGATTTTGATTCCTTGCTGGACGTATAGATCATAGGCCTTTTCTATTAACCTTTTCAGATCAAAATCTTTGATTCCCTGCTCACGAATAATGCGAATAAGTCCCAATGCCATTCGGCGCAGAGCATAAGGATCTTTAGATCCCGTTGGTTCAGCGCCAATAGCAAAAAAACCAACTAATGTGTCTACCCTTTCGGCAATGGCTAACTCAATGCCTGCTGGTGTTTGGGGCAACCCGTCTTGAGGACCTTGGGGCAGATAATGTTCGCGAATGGCTTGAGCCACCTCTTTTGGATACCCTTCCAGCTGGGCATAGATGTCTCCCATAATCCCTTGAAGTTCGGGGAATTCACCCACCATTTGGCTTACCAAATCAGCTTTACACAATTGAGCTGCTTTTTTGCTGGTTTCACTGGCTACCAAGTTTTGCAGTCGGGTCACTTTTTGAGCTAAGGTTCCCAAATCAGCGTGGAACACTATGGAAGCTAATTTATCACTGGCTTGGGCCATGGGCGTCTTTTGGTCTTGCTCAAAGAAGAAGCGAGCATCACTTAAGCGAGCTCTAAGCACCCGTTCATACCCCACAAGCATTTGCGTGCCCCCATCGCTAGGAATAGTATTGGCGGCAAAACCAAAAATCGGGGCAATAGCACCCGATGAATCCACAAATGTAAAATATTTTTGATGGACCCGCATAGAAGTAGATAAAACAGATTTGGGTAAGCGCATAAAGGCTTCATCAATAGTCCCAATTAAAGGTTGAGGATATTCCACCAACCCGGCGACCTCTTCCAAGAGCTTATCATCTTGCTCTAAGGAATACCCCTTCTTACAACCCAACGCTTCTAAACCATCCCGGATCAGTTTTTGACGTTCCTGATGATCCAGAATGACATAAGCGTCTTTAAGCTTTTGCTGGTAATCAGCAAATCCCGTCACAAGGATTGGATCTGGGCTTAGGAAACGATGACCCACAGTATGGTCGGTGGATTTAAGGCCCCATTGTGGTAACTCAAAAAACAGAGGAGAACCATTAAGCATCGCTAAGACTGAGCGTAACGGTCTGACCCAGCTTTGCTCAGATCCAGCCCATCTCATGGATTTAGGCCAATTGAACTCAGCCAAAATGGCTTGGATCACTTGAGGTAATATATCTTGAGCTTTTCGCGAGGCAATAGACTTTTGGCCATACCAATACCCGTCCCTTTGTTCACATTCCTCTATTGTTAACTCCATAGATCGTAAAAATCCTTGGAGCGCCGCCTCTGGAGCACCGACTTTTGGACCTCGACGCTCTTCCACCTTGGCCTGTGTTGCATCAGCAAGTCCATAAACAACGGTCACCATTCGTCGAGGTGAAATATAAGTCTCAAGCCGCTCAAAGGGAAGTTGTTGGACAGTTAAATGATGGTTAAAAGCTACCTTTAAATCCTCGGCCGCTTTTAATTGCATGCGTGCCGGGATTTCCTCACACAAAAGTTCGGTAAAAAATTCTGTCATTGTTCTTATCTCCCCGCCCCATCTACCCAGGCTTGACAACATCCCTTAGCCAGAGCGCGTACACGGCCAATATAACTCGCCCGCTCGGTCACACTAATCACCCCACGCGCATCCAACAAATTAAATAGATGACTGGCTTTGATACACTGATCATATGCTGGCAAAGTCAGATTTTTAGCTAACAATTGCTGACACTCGGATTCTGCATCAATAAAATGTTGAAAGAGAATCGCAGTCGTTGCCTCGCTGAAGTTATAAAAGGAGAATTCCCGTTCAGCTCGATGAAAAATATCTTTGTAGGTTAGCTTTTTTTCACCTTCCTGACCATTCCAATTAAGATCAAAAAAGTTATCCACCCCTTGAATCACCATAGCCAAGCGCTCAAGACCATAGGTGATTTCTGTAGATACGGGATTGCATTCAATACCACCAACTTGCTGAAAGTAGGTAAATTGCGAGACTTCCATACCATCACACCAAACTTCCCACCCCAGACCAGCTGCACCTAAAGTGGGGCTTTCCCAGTCATCTTCGACAAAGCGAATATCATGGTTGCGTAAATCAAACCCCATAGCCTTTAAACTGTCCAGATACAGTTGTTGAGAGTCGGCTGGAGACGGTTTTAAAATCACCTGAAATTGGTAATAATGCTGTAAGCGATTCGGATTTTCGCCATATCGGCCATCCCCAGGCCGCCTTGATGGCTGGACATAGGCGGCATTCCAAGTCTCTGGCCCTAGAGAACGCAGGGTCGTTGCCGGGTGAAAGGTTCCAGCTCCTACTTCCATATCGTAAGGTTGTAAAACAGCACAGCCCCAACTGGCCCAAAATTGCTGCAAGTCCAAAATCATCTGTTGGAAGGAGTGCGCCTTCATCTTCTTGCCTTTATTGTGTGGTAAAAATTCTTTCCCTAACCTATCCAATCCCTAGAAATTTGGCAAGGGTTGCGGCAGAGGTGTTGGGAATGTTCTCCATTATAGGGAATTTTCCAAATATTTAACCAGTTTTGGATACTTATTTACAAACAAGTGATTCCTATATGGCAATGTCTCCTTAACAAGATCATCGAATACTCCATAAAAGTCTTTTGGGTGAGTTTTTAAAACGTTGTTTTCATTAGGGACTCTACAATAAATAAAAATCGCTTCTTGGTCCTCAATGTGAGTTGCAAGGTGCTTAACAAAAGTTCTTATCTTATTGAGGCAATCATCTCGAGCTGGCTGATCTGACGCTTTTAAGAAGGACTTAAACACAGCTGACAAAAAGTTTCCCCTTTGTGCATTGATTTTTGTCATTTCTAAGATGTGAAATTTTAAAAACTCATTTGTATCCGAATCTTTGATCACTAAAAGAATTTTCTTAACAGTTTTTTTAAGCTCCTTCATTTGGCGAATTCTTACTAGAGCATTGTCTTTCCAAGTCGGATAGCTTTCCTTAAACTTTTTAAAGCTTGGAGATTGATCTTCAGGCAGGAATGAGAACCATCTTTTTTTTTCATCAAATAAACCTGTAGTATATGTCCAATTATTAGGCAATATACAATTTATCGCAAATACCTCCTTCTCCAGTAAGGAAAAAAGGTCTTGCATCACAGTGACGGCTTGAAGAAAGGATTCTATTAAGCTAGGAAATAGGTCTGAAAAACTTTCCTGAGCGAAACTAATAAATTGCTTTGTACGCTCTTGTCTAGATTTTAGAAGATCTTGAATAGCGTCTTTTCTGTTCCTTTGATCTTGAGAAATATCGTCAGATTCAATTCCTTTTAAATTAAAATGAAAAAGCATTCGTAAGTTATCTAAAGCTCTAAAATATCCCTTTTCAGTCGCCATAAATAAGCACTGAGTATTTTCCAAAATTGAATATCCATCCGTGTAATTATAAAAGAAATAAAGGCTCCTCGCATCCCCCTCTTTTGCTGCCATTTCAAACCAGTCGTTAGCTCTTTCCTCTTCTCCTGACGTCCTCAAAAACATGGCAAATAGGCCCTTTTCTAATGCTGAACCTTTTTCAGCAGAGTCTTTGAGAGCAGCTGATGTGATGCGTTTTTTATTTAGGACATTCTCATACATTTTGCTTATGGAGCCGATGCCGTGATAATGTCGATAAAATTTGTCATAATTTATGCTTGAATATGCCAAACAATTATTCGTGTAAACATCATTATCTAGATATCCTTGCTTAGCAGCCTCTAGGAACCAATTATAAGATTTCAATAAGTAAGCCACACTCTCTCTATTGCCATAATACTTATTAAGATAATGAAGAGCTAAGTCAGCCTGCGCCTCGGCAAGCCCATTATTTGCAGCTTTTTTGAGCCATTCTATTCTTTTCTTCTTATCCTCACCAACACCTATTCCTTTATGGAAACATTGTGCAACTGCATACTGTGATTGGGTATGGCCTGATTTTGCCGCACGCTCTAACCACTCAAAGGCTGTAAGAAGATTCTTTTCTACGCCCAGCCCTTCTCTATGGAAAACCCCAACCCGCCATTGAGCTTCTAACAGGCCTAGCTTTCCAGCTGCAAAATAACAATCAACAGCCTTATATAAATTTTTCTCTACTCCTAGACCATTTTCAAAGCACCACCCTAGGTTATATAGAGCCCCTACATGACCTTGCTTCATAGCCTTTTTATACAACTTAAATGCTTTTTGGAAGTTTACGCTGAGCCCAAGTTTGCCTTCACGATGACAGTCTCCTAAAAGGTTTTGTCCATATGCCACTTGTTTTTCTGCCGCCTCACTATAACACTGTAATGCCTTAGCAGGATCTTTCATCACTCCAATGCCATATTCATAACAAGTACCAACATAGACCCGCGCTAAGGCACGAACCTTTGATAAATTAGTGTTTTCCTGTATCGATCTTTCCTTGAGGCCATAGTCTTCTAACGTTTTGAATGAGGAATATTGTCTTTGGCGACAATGTAATAGTTAGAGCCAAGTTAAATATTGACTCGATAATTTATCTACCTTAATTAAATATTGCTCAAGCATTCTGTCATCGAATTTAACACGTTTATCTTCTCTATGAATTATTCCATCTTGAAACAATTCAGCGAAATCTTGGAAAACCATCACTGTTGGATAATGATAATGCGAGTAAGCATCCCTACTAAATAATGACGGTCCATTGCCATTAACCCTTTTGATCATTGATTCAATGTCATAAATTTTCTTTCTTGCAGGATTGGTTATAGAAGGTTGGCTATCAGATAAATCTTTCTCTTTGCCTTTTGAGATTAAAGGCTGCTTGAGGTTAACAACCTCTTCTCGAATCTCACCATCCCCAATACGTTCATGGGCATCCCCCACGGCAAGACAAGTGAGGTATAAAAATACAAATAGGACAACCCATAGTTGTTTCATTATTAGCTCCTGATTTTTGCGAATATTTCCTCTTAATCTTCGAAGAAGAATATTATTTAATTTTAAGTTAATTTATCTATTTTTTTAGATTATAGACTTGAGATTTTCACCCCGCCACTTTTTTTGATGTCATGGTAAAAACGACATCTTATTTGAAGGATACTAACACTTTACCCTTGGGATTTACGCCGATAACTTGCAAACTCTTTTTATGAAAAGGTCTGCAAACGATTGTTAAAGATTATGCACAAAAAAAAATGATTTTTCATAGAGGCAAAGGTAAGACAAGCCAACCCTAAAGAACCATCTTCAAGGACAGCTTGTCTAATGTTAGTCGCGTTGCAAGCGTTCACGACGCTCGTGTCGCTCTTGGGCCTCGAGGCTTAAAGTGGCAATTGGTCTGGCTTCTAGCCGTTTAAGACCAATAGGATCCCCTGTTTCTTCACAATAACCATAACTTCCGTCTTCAATCCGACGCAGAGCATCCTCAATTTTATTGATTAACTTGCGTTCACGATCCCGAGCACGCAGCTCAATAGTCCGTTCCGTTTCATTGTTGGCGCAATCAACAATGTCCGATTCGGCTTGGGGATCTGTCTGTAGATGAATGATGGTATCCGTTGATTCCTTGAGCAATTGCTCACGCCACGATAATAGGCGAAGCCTGAAGTACTCCAATTGATTGGGATTCATAAAAGGCTCGTCTTCGGTGGGACGGTAATCGTGAGCTATCTTTTCTGACACGTTACACTCCTCAACAAAGCGTTGGTAATAGATTTAAAATGCGACAAAATGACCGAGAAGTCCATAATTTTTATAAAAATATGATAAAATTTTTTATTTTTTTTAAAAAATATGCATTTGGATAAAGCTCCCCCTCTTTTTTAGAGGTAACCATAGGAACGAACAAATCTTAAGTTCTATGGATGAAGGACTGGGCATCCTTTACCAGATGGGTTTTATGACACAATCGTCTCTAAGGGAAATAACAACCCAAATTACAATTGAATAAACCATAGTGTTTTTGATATAAATCATATGATTAATCACAAATGGCGGCTTGTAATTATTGAGTAATCTTGCCTTGACAAGCAACCATCGACTATTATGTTTATCAAGATAAAAAAATCACCTCGTTCTGGAGACATTCATGAATCACGAAAGCAAAAAAGACGAAGAAACCTTAACACCTTCACAACCCAATGATTCCATGGAGCAACAAACCTCAGAACTTACGGTTGAAGCTTTAAAGGAAGAAGTGGACAGACTTAAAGATCAGTGGCTTCGTGCTGTAGCAGAATCAGAGAATGTACGTCGACGCGCACAAAAAGATCGAGAAGATGCTTCAAAGTATGCATCGACTCATTTTGCCCGAGATCTTCTGTCCGTGAGTGACAATTTGCGTCGTGCCTTGGAAAGTTGTCCTCAAAATGCAGATCTACCGGATGCGGTTAAAGCCCTCATCGAAGGTGTTGAGATGACGGAGCGAGAATTGATTGGGGTCTTTGAAAGGCATGGCATCAAAAAAATAAACCCCCTCCATGAAAAATTTGACCCCAACTTCCATCAAGCCATGTTTGAAATTGAAAATGGGGAAGTGGAAAGCGGGACGATTCTTCAAGTTTTACAACAAGGCTATATCATCCACGATCGTTTGCTGCGTCCAGCCTTGGTTGGCGTTGCAAAGGGAGTTCCAGATCAGCTGGGAAAAACGGATGTAACAGCTTAAAACTTGATTTTCACATGTTAAAATAATATATTGTTAGCAGAGAGACGGTGTGGCTGCTAACAACTTTACCGTTAGACCAGAAGGGTTCATGGCAAAAACCAGAAGTTAGACTCTTCAAAAGCTCACAGTCGATAAATATTAATTTTCAGGAGATGCAGATCCATGAGTAAAGTAATTGGTATTGACCTTGGTACGACAAACTCGTGCGTTGCAGTCATGGAAGGCTCAAATGCCCGGGTCATTGAAAATGCGGAAGGAGCAAGAACAACTCCCTCCATGGTAGCTTTTACCGATAGCGGTGAAATTTTAGTGGGGCAATCGGCAAAACGACAAGCTGTAACCAACCCGGAAAACACATTGTTTGCCGTCAAACGACTTATCGGCCGCCGTTTTGATGACCCAATGACTCAAAAAGATATGGGCCTTGTTCCCTATAAGATCATTAAGTCTGACAACAATGATGCTTGGATTGAAGCTCATGGCGAAAAATACAGCCCAAGCCAAATCAGCGCCATGATCCTTAAAAAAATGAAAGAGACAGCAGAAGCTTATTTGGGCGAGTCTGTAACCCAAGCCGTTATTACTGTACCTGCTTACTTTAATGATTCCCAACGACAAGCCACCAAAGACGCGGGCAAAATTGCTGGACTTGAGGTCTTGCGTATTATTAACGAGCCAACAGCTGCTGCTCTCGCTTATGGCATGGAGAAAAAAGAGACTGGCACCATAGTCGTGTACGACTTAGGAGGCGGTACCTTTGACGTTTCTATCCTTGAAATTGGCGACGGCGTCTTTGAAGTGAAATCTACCAATGGAGATACATTCTTAGGCGGTGAAGACTTTGATGCACGCGTTATGGATTACATTGCAGATGAATTTAAACGCGAACAAGGGATTGACCTTCGTTCCGATCGCCTTGCCTTGCAACGCCTAAAAGAAGCTGCAGAAAAAGCTAAAATTGAGTTATCCTCAGCGCTACAGACAGAAATTAATTTGCCCTTTATCACCGCTGATGCTTCAGGTCCAAAGCATTTAAATATTAAATTGACACGTGCCAAATTCGAATCTCTCGTAGCTGATCTCATTGAGCGAACCATCGCGCCCTGCCGCAATGCCTTAAGCGATGCTGGATTGAAGGCTAACGAAATTGATGAAATCATCCTGGTTGGCGGTATGACCCGCATGCCAAAAGTGATTGAAACGGTGAAAAACTTCTTTGGTCGTGAACCCCATCGTGGTGTTAACCCAGATGAAGTGGTTGCCGTTGGCGCTGCCATTCAAGGCGCTGTCTTGAAAGGGGATGTAAAAGACGTTCTCTTGCTCGATGTTACCCCCTTGTCTTTGGGTATTGAAACTTTAGGCGGTGTTTTTACC